>JAHFGK010000161.1 GCA_023247475.1 Candidatus Omnitrophota bacterium | reverse complement strand
CTGCCAAAAAGCCAAATGCGGCGCAAAAGGAAACATATTGACGATGCGTTCCTCCCTTTTGATACCAAAGAGATTCAGCATGCGTCCCCCGGAAACATAAAGATTTTGGATATCATAATCGCTGTAGAAAAAAGGAACGGGCCGGTTGGTTGTGCCGGTGGTGTAGGTCATGAATACTGGCTGGTATTCTCGAGAAAGTTTCTCCTCAATTGCAGTTTTCCCGCGAACGGCCGATTCCACCGCTAACGATAACAACTTTGGGGGCGGCCAATATTTTCGAATTTTCACTTTGTCCGGCTGCAGGATGAAATTTCGGTACTCATCCGGATTGTTGGGATCAATAAAATTAAGCTTGGAAGTGAACGGAAGATGCTTTAAATCCGCAACTGTTTTTATATTTTTCGGATTGATTTTCTGCTGATCGAATAACTTTTGGTAATAGGGACTGAAGGGATAAAGGTGTGTATTGATAAAAGTGTGTAATTTGCTGTTTTGTAATTCCTGCAGTTCTTGTTTAGAAAGGTGCGCTAATTGTCCCCAAGGGTCCATATATGTTAATTCTATTTTTTATAAAATATTTGTTATCTTTGAACGTCATTATAGCAACATTAGAATATGGTCACAAACAAAAAACACCAAAAAATCTTAAAGGAGATAACAGATACCTATTTATTTAATTGTTTCTGTCCCCTATATTCAGAACTCTTTTATTCTGTCTAAAATATTAATAGCCGTATCAATAATATCATCATAATCACGAATTTCCCGAAAGGATTTGCCTCTTCCCCTGACATCAAAAATGTATCTGTTGTTCTGAATATCAACTTTTAGGGAATATCGTGTAAACCTTAAGTGTCTATCTCTAGTTTCTATAAGTTTATTTTGAATCTCTGGTGTTAATAATCTATAAACATAATTTTCATCGTTGGCCCCTATCCAAAACTTTTTATTGAATTCGGAATTCCCCAACTGAATATCTCTTAGGTCCCTATACAAAAATTTAAAATCAAAGGCATTTAAAATATCCTTTTTATAAATTACGATTCGGCCATGTATATTAAACTGCGAATTTACTATTAATAAAATCTGAATTGGATCTGCAGGCGAGATTGAGACCAAAACGTTAATGTTTTTATATTGAAATACCAAATTTGAATCTTTATTAATCGTACCATTTCTCTTTTTTGCTAATTCCTTTAAAACATCACTATTTTTTCGAAGATTCTTCAAAAAAAGGACAAAATAAATTACGATTAAAATACTAACAATTATATTAAGTAACAAATTCATAAAAATTTTAATTTAGAGGATAAAAACTTTTAAGAATCAAAATACCTGTCCCTAGATTAACACACAAAACATTTTTAATTTAGAATATCCTGTTGGCGAGTAGACCCCATAAAATTACCTGCGGTACCGTAATCACCGGCAACCACAAAGCTGTCTTTTTCCCGACGTTATGCCACAGTAAACCGATTTCAGTGTAGTCCGTCACCACCCCGGCCATCAAAAAGACAAAGCTATTGCCTAAAGCGCCGGTTTGTTTGTATAGCTCAAACGCCAAAGGAGCTGTGCCTTCTGAGCAAACTTCAATGATGGTAGCTACAATCAAAGTCACCGTCATCCCCAATAACGTAGGGCCCATATAGTGTTGAAAAATATTTTTCGGGACGTACGCACCTGTTAAGCTAGCCAACGCTATCCCAATCAATATCCACCACACTACCATATCACCTAAGGCAAAAACCCCTTCGACAATTCCTTTAAAATCCGAAAACAATTGTTCCTTTGTAAATTTGTAATCTTGGAATCGTTGCTTAATATCATTGAGGATGGAAAAATCAGATTTTATCGTCAGGGTATTATCATTAGATTCAATAAAATTTTTTTCTTCCAAAACCTGATAAATAAGTCCGGTGACAAGCGCTATAACAATCGCCCCTAAAATGATATGAAACGCTTTAATGATCCCGAAAAACCCGATGAGTAACAAGGTAATCGGTAATCCCGTCCACGGACTCGCTAGAAGAAAAGCCACAACTGACGGAGTCGATGCCCCTTTCTTGTACAATTCCATGGCAATGGCCAAGATCCCATGACTGCAGACACTCGCCAGCGTCCCTAACCCGACAGCATAAAAGATTGTTCTTTTTTGGGGTTTGGCTAAAATTTGCGAGATGTATTCTCGCGGGATGTAGTAATCCATGAGTCCACCTAGAAACAAACCCAGCAGAATAGCCCACCAAATCATTTTTAAATACATCAGAAGGGCTTCTCGAAAAGGAATTAAAATGGGAAGAAGATACGATAAAAAGATACTGGCCATCAGGATGATGGCGACAATCAATGTTTTATTTTTATACCATTGTTTGGAGAGCGGAACACAACAATTATCAATCAAAGAAAGGTCAATGGCATTCTCAACTGCAAATTTTTTCAGACAATGCTGACTACAAAAATAATAGGTTTTTTGGGCCTGGATAAGATGCCAAGGAGATGATTCCTTAACATCCATTTTACAAATTGGATCCCACGGCATATTTTCCCCTTCTTAGAAATTCCCTATTGACGTCTGATTAATTACTCTTCAACCCCAACTCCATATTCATAAACCATCCGCCCGCCGTGATAGGCCGTGATCGAGACAGAAAAGGCTATCACGATCACAACCAAAAGGAAGATCATTTGAAAATTCCTAACGTTTCTTCTTTTCAGAAACCAAAGGACAGGTAAAGTCGCTAAGGATCCCCACAGGGTTATTAGGGCAAAACGTCGGTGAAGATTCAAAACCGGATGGCTAACCAAATTCAAATGTTCCGCTTCCTCTAATCCTGTCCACACGACAAACGGCGCCACGCAGGTGGCTAGAACATAAATGAGAATCGCTGCGGAATGCAAACTTTCTTTTTTCAAGATCAAACTCGCTACCTGAAGCCCTAACGCAGTGACAAATAAGGCAATGGGAAAATGAACAATGATCGGGTGAATATGTTCCGGGATGAATTCCAAGGGATATCTCCTTACTTTAAGTTATATCTTGTCAAGGGACGACCCTTCGGGTCGCCACTTGCCCGTGGCATGGAACCACGGGCAAGTACAGCGTCTAGTGCCACGGGTTTACCCGTGGCACTAGACGCTGTAGAATCGTTCGTTCGCGAGAACTATTTTGCTTTTGCAGCTGAATTTTTGACCTCATCCTCAGCGATTCTGCTGTACTTTTCCGGATTTTTTTTAAAATCCTTTAAGCACATCTTACAGCAAAAATTATAGACCTTGCCATTATACTCGTACTGAGCCTGTTCTTCTGGCTTAATCTTATCGCCACTTACCGGACAGATTTTATTACCAACCAATTGTTTCTCCACCGTAGTAGACGAAGCTGTTGAATCTTTGGTCGTATTTGATCCTTTAACTTCGGCATAAATATTGCCAGAAACAACAAAAACTAAGGAAATGATCATCATAGAAATAACTAATTTTACTTTCATCTCTTCTCTCCTCCTTTTATTTAAAGCTACGAATCCGCTTATAAAACTCACACGTGGCACAATACCCTTCCCACGCTGAAATTAAAAATAAAACACCTAAAACCAGCACAACCCATTTTCCCCAATGGACAAAGGCGGCAACGATCATGATGACCCCAAACAAAGTTCTCGAAAACCGTTCTTCCGGTGGCATATTATTAATTCGTCGCATAACACATCCCTCCCAATGAATTTTAAGTCTTAATCCAATCGGCTTTACCTTCCTTCATCTCAAATTGCCATTTCCAGATTGCGTAAATCGCCGGATAAACCAATAATTCCAGAATAAATGACGTAAATAACCCTCCCACCATCGGAGCTGCAATGCGTTTCATCAAATCTGCTCCTGTTCCCATCGACCACATAATGGGTAAAAGTCCCATAAAAGCGGCCATCACCGTCATCATTTTAGGGCGCACACGTTTAACTGCTCCATGAATGATTGCCTCCTTGAGATCTTCTTCCGTATGCATCTTTCCCTTCTTGACCGCATCGTGATAGGCGATATCCAAAAATAGGAGCATAAGAACTCCTGTCTCCGCATCGAGTCCTAAAAGAGCAATCATTCCCACCCAAACCGCTATGGAAACATTATACTGCAAAATCCACAGCAACCACACCGCCCCAATCAAAGAGAACGGCACCGCCAATAAAACGATTCCTGTCTTCACTATCGATTTTGTATTCATGTAAAGGAGTATACAAATAATAAAAATGGTCAGTGGAAGAACGATCTTTAGCCTTTCTTGCACACGAATCATGTTTTCGAATTGCCCACTCCAAATAAGTGCATACCCTTCTGGCAATTTTAATTCTTGCAAAACCTTTTGTTTGGCTTCGCTCACATAGCCACCGATATCCCGGCCAGTGATATCCACATAAACGTAACCAGCCAAAAGACCATTTTCATTACGAATCATCGCCGGTCCTGTCCGTAGCACAATATCCGCAATCTGTACCAAGGGAATTTGTTGCCCAGCGGGTGTGGGAACAAGGACTCGCTTCAATTTTTCAACGTCATCCCGTAATTCTCGGGGATAACGAACATTGACGGGGTAGCGCTCACGGCCTTCAATCGTAGTGGTAATATTCTCTCCCCCGATGGCGGACATAATAATCATTTGTGCATCCGCAACCGACAAGCCGTAACGAGCGAGTTCTTCCCGCTTTAAATCAAAATCCAAAAAGTATCCCCCGGCCACACGTTCGGCGTAAACACTACGGGTGCCGCGAATATCTTTTAACATCATTTCAATATGTGTTCCAATCTCCTCGATTTTTTTAATATCCGAACCTAAAACTTTTATTCCAATAGGTGTCCGTACCCCCGTTGAAAGCATGTCAATACGATTTTTAATAGGCATCGTCCAGGCATTGGTTGTTCCCGGAATTTTGAGTACCTGATCCATCTCATTAATCAAATCTTCATGGGAAATATGATCAGGCCAAAAGCTGCGAAAAGGTTTCTGTAGAAAATTCGGTAACCATGAATACCAACGCTTGACTTTTCGCCACTGACCCTCGGGTTTAAGAAGAACAACTGTCTCCATCATCGAGAAGGGAGCCGGGTCGGTTGAACTTTCGATGCGACCGGCTTTGCCAAAAACTTTTTCTACCTCGGGAAAACTTTTTAAAATCTGATCCTGCGTCTGCAAAAGTTTCTGCGCTTGCGTCACAGAAATACCCGGCAAGGTGGTGGGCATATAGAGAATGCTTCCTTCATATAACGGCGGCATAAATTCGGAGCCCAACTTAAAATAAATAGGGATGGTTGTCAATACTAAAACTAACGCTGTAATAATGGTTGCCTTACGATGCCGAAGAACAAAACGACAAGCTGGTTCGTAAACTTGAAAAAGTCTTTTACTAATGGGATGCCTTTCTTCCGGATAATAATTCCCTACGGCAATGGCCGTTGCTATCTTAGAGGCCCACGGCCATTTAAGCTTAATCGGTTCTACGCGT
>JAHFGK010000160.1 GCA_023247475.1 Candidatus Omnitrophota bacterium | reverse complement strand
GTTCTCCTCCTGATAAGGAATTGGGATGACGATCCACTAAGCCATAGAGTGAAAACAAATCCATGATCTCATTCCAGCGTTTCTTATTTCGTGTACGCAGGCCATAGAGGATATTCTCCTTAACGGTCAAATGAGGGAATAAAAAAGCATCTTGAAATACCATCCCGATATTTCTCTGTTCGATTTTACAATTGATATTCTTCCTAGTAGAATAAATCATCCGATCATTGAGGATGATTTCGCCATGATCGGGCGGCACAAATCCCGCCAGACAATGAAGCAGAGTCGTCTTCCCACTTCCCGAAGGGCCAAAAACACCAACAAGACCGTCATGGAGCTGACCCTGCACATCCAATTGAAAATCTCGAAATTTTTTCTGTAACTGAAATTCGATTTTCATGAGATGATCTTCTTTTGTTTATAATAATAACTTAAACCCAACCCCACATAAGCAAAAACAACGGCTGCCACAATTAAGGGGAACATCTCTTTTTCTTGTCCGAGGAGAACTTTGCTATAAATGGCCGATGGAATGGTCTGCGTCTTACTCGGGATATTCCCCGCCACCATGATGGTGGCGCCAAACTCACCCATGCTCCTGGCGAAGGTGAGAAAAAAACCGGCTAAAATCCCCGGTTGGCATAAAGGAATGGTAATCGTCCAGAAAGCCTTCCATGCATCGGCCCCTAAACTCCTCGCCACCATTTCCAGACGCACATCAACGTTTTCCATTGCCTCTTTAATGGATTGAATCATAAATGGCGAGGCAACAACCGTGGCCGCTAACACGACCCCTTTCCAATCCAGCACAAACTGCGTATGAAATAATTGATAAAACATTCCACCTAAAAAGGAATGTTTGCTAAAAAGACTCAACAAAATATATCCGGTTAAGACGGGGGGTAAAACCAATGGAAAATAAAGAAACGTTTGTACAATAATCTTCCCGGGAAATTTTTTTCTGGCCAGGATCCAGCCCCAAAAGATTCCCCAGGGGAGATTGATCACTGAACTTAAGAGCGAACACTTTAAGGATAACCATATGGGAAACAGATGTTCGGTCATAGTATTGCAAACCCATATTTCGTAAATATCTTTTTGCTCATATCCGATACCAAAAATAAAAGGAATTGTTGGGCGATTAAAGAATTTGTGGAACCTTTTATTATACAAGCCACATATTGTATTTGGGGAGAAAAATCTTTGGGTATTTCATAGATCACCTTTACCTTTTTTGAGGCGGCAACATCAGTTTTGTAAACGATACCAAGCGCGGCATTGCCGTTTTCCACATAACTCATGGCCGCCCGTACATCCAAGGCGGGAGCGACCCTTTCCTTTAACTTTTCCCATATCCCTGCCTTTTGGAGGGCTTGCTTCGCATAAATTCCCGCGGGAACTTCTTCAGTATTGGCCAACGATAAAAAATCATTAACGAGAAAAACGAGATCACTTATATCATTCATAGTCGCGGGATTATCTTTGTGGGCAATCACCACGAGTTCATTTCCGGCAATTCCTCTTGTCTGGTTTGGGTCAACGAGTCCTTGGTCAATGAGACGCTGAACATGCTCTGGATTGGCGGAAACAAAGATATCACAGGGGCCTCCCTTTTCAATTTGAATCCTCAACGTACTTGAACCAGCCAAATTAATATAGACCTTAACGTCGTGGGTCTTCTCAAACTCTTGTGCAACATCTGTCATAACATCCGCTAAACTAGCAGCGGCAAACACAGTGAGCTCAACTGGGGCCTGCTGTGTCCATCCGAGTTTCGTTATGCTTAACAAAATGCACAATAATAGCCAATAAACTTTTCGCATTAAAATTCATCCTTTAACTTATTCAAGTTCATTTTTTTACGTAATGTTTTCTTCTCCGAACGATACTTTTTCATCTGCAGGATCTCTTCTTTAGCCTTAAGGGAGCGTTTGCGATTTTTTCGTCGTATTTTTTCAAGACGTTGTATTTCCTTCAAATCAGCTTCCCTTTGTTTTTGTTCAATTTTTTTAAGCAATAACCACCGTGCCTTATAGCGATTTAAGGCTTGGCTGCGTTCCTCTTGGCATTTCACGATGATACTTGTTGGCAGATGATGCAATTGGACACACGTGGCAACCTTATTGACATTCTGTCCGCCAGGGCCAGAGGCATGAATGAATGTCTCCTCAATATCTTTCTCATAAATTTTCAGTTGTGCCATCCTCTGCACAAGGGCTTTTTCTTTTTCCGAACTAACGCCAAATTGGGACATGGTGGAAACTCGTTTTAAAAAAGTTCAATTATTTTTCGAAAACTTTTTATATAAAATACCAACCCATTGTTGACCCTTGAGAATCGTAAGGCATCGCAAAGGTAAAGTTTTAAATTCCTTTTTAAGCCAAGATAAATTTCTTAAGGAAACCCCGGATACGGCTAACAACCCACCCGGTCTGACCAAAGCACAAATTTTATATTTTAATAAGATTAAATCATATGTTATAAGATTTGCGACCACAAAATCAAATTGTTTTTGCGGTTTGAAATCCTTCACATCCACCACTATTAATTGAACCCCAGTGAACCGGTTAAGCGATAAATTTTTCCTTGCGACCTTAATACTGGCGGGATCAATATCAATGGCACAGACTTTTTTCGCAAAACATTGAAAAGCCACCATAGCTAGAATGCCTGTTCCCGTCCCAATATCTAAAAAACTATCAAATCGTCCCTGACATTGCTCAATCAACTGTGCCACAAATCGTGTTGTTTCATGTAGACCCGTTCCAAAGGCCATTGCTGTGTCTATATAAACGATCTTCTTTTTTTTCGGTCGATCATCGGATTTATGCCAGAGAGGGACAACATCAATGTGTTTTGTTAGTTCAAAAGGTTTGATATCTTTCTTCCATCGATTTTGCCAATCCCCTTGACGCAACAAATTAATTTTGGCGCTGACACTTTTTAAATTTAATCGATGGATCCTTTTGAGTACTGCATAGGCCGATTTGCGAGAGCGAAAAAAGGTACAGATACTAAGACGCGGGCCTTCTCGATATTCAACCAACTGATCCCAAGGGATACCGACTCTCACAAAAAGATTGCTTAATATATCCTCTAGTCCTGTATGAGCTAATGGCCCCTGAACAATCAACTCATAAATATCTTTATTTATTTTTTTCGACATGAAAAAAACCGTTAGATAAGTTTCTAACGGCTTTCCGACAACGTCTGATTAGATCAGCAAACAAGATTTAAGGTGATTCTTCTGCATGGGTGATTGTTTTTAGATATTTAAATAGATCACTATCGGTGGATAAAATGAGTGTTGTATCCGCAGTCACAGTGGTTTTATATGTTTCTAATGTTTTCATGAAGGCATAAAATTCCGGATCTTTGTTATAAGCCTCCGCATATATTTGCGTGGCTTGGGCATCCGCCTTCCCCTTAATTTCCTGAGCTTTCTTGTAGGCTTCCGAGCGAATCTGTTTTAACTCCTTCGTCATCTGTCCTTCGATCTCGGCCTTTTTCCCTTGACCTTCGGAGCGATATTTCTCCGCGGCTCGCTTACGTTCGGAGATCATGCGTTCATAAACTTTTTTGCGTACCTCCTGAATATAATTGATCCGTTTAATCCGCACATCCACCAATTCAATACCATAAATAGGAACCATGCGCGATGCATTCTCTAAAATCTGGCGGGTTAGTTTGTTACGTCCGATGGTTACCGGGTCCAGACTCTCCGTGTCGGTAATAGCATCGAGTTCTTCGGCTTCTGCAGCGTGAACTTCTTTTTCCAAAAGCCGATTGGTGTTCCTTACGGTGTCCACCAATCGAAAATTGGAAATAGCGTCGCGTGCCGCCGCATCCAAAATATCATCCAATCGCGCTTGGGCGGCGGATTCCGTCCCAACGGATTGCATAAACTTTAAGGCATCCACAATGCGCCATCGCGCCGTTGTATACACCCAAATGTATCTTTTATCCAGTGTGGGAATTTGATTGGGATCCCCATCCCACGACATAATTCTTTTTTCAAAATAATTCGCTGTTTGGATAAAGGGCAACTTAAAATGCAATCCTGCCTGCGTCATCGGTTTTCCTATCGGTTCACCAAATTGCGTGATCACAGCCTGCTGAGTTTCATCGACCATAAAGACAGAATCATTCACCACGATGATCACAGCCACCATAAGAATGATCCAAATAAAATAGATAGTATTTCTCATCTTTATTGATTTTCCTCTTTTTTATCTTTGAGATTCAGTAGAGGTAAAATGCCATTACTCTCCGGTTCTAAAATATAAATGTGTCCTACCTTAGGCAATACCTCCGCAAATGTCTCTAAATACAATCGTTGACGGGTGACCTCTTTCGCGGATTTATAAGCCTCCCAAATTTGCAAAAATTTTGCCGCATCACCTTGAGCCTCATTGACTCGACTCAAAGCATATCCTTCCGCTTCTTTAATGGTTTTTTCCGCCTCGCCTTTGGCCTTCGGAATCATTTTGTTGTAAGCCTCCCAGGATTCATTAATGACCTTCTCTTTTTCCTGTTTGGCCTCATTAACTTCATTAAAGGAAGGCTTAACCTCATCCGGAGGATTAACATCCTGTAATTTGATCGTCTCAATTTGAATACCGCTTTGATAACTATCCAGGATCGCTTGTATCTTTTGTTGAACCTCTTGATTGATTTCAATTCGTCGGGTTGTTAAGGCTTCATCTACCGAAGTATCCCCGATGACTTCACTCATGACCGCCTCCGAAATATCCCTTAGGGTATCCCGCGAGTTACGCAGTTTAAACAAGAGCTTAGCAGGATCTTTAATCTTAAATTGAACAATCCAAGTGACATCCAAAACATTTAGATCTCCGGTCAACATTTGCGACTCATCTAAATAGGATTTAGTGGAATATTCGGTGCGCACATCGGGTTTGACCGTCCGAAATCCGAACTCTTCTTTAAAAATCATTTCTGTTTTAATAATATCCAGCTTCTCAATATTAAAGGGGAGTTTCCAATGTAATCCTGGTTGAGTAGTTCGGATATATTTACCAAACCGCCGAATGACCCCTACTTCCCCTGGCCCTATAGAATAAAAACTTGTCAAGATGATGACACAAATAATCAGCATAGTGATTAAATAAGGGATCCAACGATGCAAATAATCTATTCCCCTTCTTCCCTGTCGCAACAATTCTTCCGGTGTATCGGGAATCTTAAAATCCATAATTTAAATTACTCCTCATCTGCTCTTCAATGGTTCCGTGAACAAAATAGCATACTCATAGCGTAAAGTTGTTTGTCAGGATTAATCACTTTATCGAGGTACATATGTATAATACCACAATCTGGTTACGGCCTTCGTTTTTTGTCTGATACATCGCTTTATCGGCTCGGGTGATCATCCCCTGAGCCTCTTTAAGTCCGGGAGCAGGATACCCACAGATCCCAATGCTTATGGTGATTTTAACAGGTTTTCCTTTTCGATGTTTAAATACTTTGGATTCAAAGACTTCTT
>JAHFGK010000159.1 GCA_023247475.1 Candidatus Omnitrophota bacterium | reverse complement strand
CATCATTGTGGAGTCTTATCTCGCCATAAACGACCTCCCGTTCTTTTTCCAGTTCCTGAGGATCAAAGGTTGCATTCATAAGCATGTCGGAAATAATATCTAGTCCTTGCGCAAATTTATCATAAGGTAAAACAGTTAAATAAAACGTGTAGTCAAAACTTGTTGTGGCATTGATAATCCCACCTAAAGCCTTAGCCTCTTTGCCGATTTGTCCCACGGCTCGCTTTTTGGTTCCTTTAAATAACATGTGTTCCAGAAAATGCGAAAGGCCGGCTCCTAAAAATTTACCTTCTGTCGCTGATCCGGCTTTCACCAGAGCATAAATGGACACGGTAGAGCTACTAGGCATTTCTTGAATTAAAACTGTCATCCCATTTTCTAGAATATATTTCTTGGGGGAAGTGAGGCTGGAGGAAGGAAGTTCTTTCTGCCCCGCGTAACAGACGGTGGATAAAAAGACTAATAGAGCCATTAAAGATAATCGGAATATTCTTTTCATATCATTTCTCCCGATGAGAGAATTCTTAATACCTTTTAACTTGTTACCAGTGGCTTACTTCCCCTCACGTCTTTTTTTAAAACCTTTCAATAGATTTTTTATATCAATATCGGCATTCTTGGCCACTTGCGAGCATATAAAAATTAAAACACAGAACTGCCAACATTCCTCGGGTCCCGTGATAAGACCCGTATGAACATCTTCATGATGTTGTAACCAATCATTATAGTGATTAATCGCGTTATTTAAATTCCCTTCGTAGATATTTAACGAATGCGTTTTGTTATTGTATTTTAATGACGGTAATGTCACGCCCCGCACCAAAAGAAAATTAATAATGGAATCTTCATCCCAGTTCTTCTCCTCACCAAATTCAAAACCCTCAAATTGCGGTATGTGGGGCGGGAGAATAATCGATGGTTTTTCCACCAACACCTCCCCCTTACGCACAACGGTGTCCCCCTCATTAATGGTTGACTCCGACAAAAAAACATAAGGAACATGCGTATCCTGAAAGGTCAGGAGTGCGTGAACGCGTGAGCGGATGATTTCGGTATGCTTTAAAGCCTTTGACCACAGTTTTTCTAGATCCATTTACTTCACCTTAAATCCCATTCATACAAACATTCAGCATTATATCTGAAATTGAGCCAATTGAAATAAAGGATTCAATTTCTGTTCCTAGTTTAGCTTATAATTGAGCATAAACTTTGGCTCGCTTCGCCGTAGTTCCCAAAAAACGTAATAGAACGGAGAGGGAGAGATTTGAACTCTCGAGTAACCTTTTGAGTCACCACACGCTCTCCAGGCGTGCGCCTTCAACCGCTCGGCCACCTCTCCTCCATATTTTTTTTAGATAAGAGAGGTTGCAGTCCTGATGACAACTTTAGCATCCAGAACAATCAGGGCGGCCACCTCTCCAAAAATTGCTACGCAATTTTGGGAGAAGTCTCGCCACTTCGCCATTCGCCTTAAGGCGAATGGCGAGCGAGGCGGACTCTCCTATTACATTTGACTCCTTACTCCACCAAAATCAATAGTAATTTTTCCCTCGAGAAAATCAGACTATTAGGATATCATAAAGACAAAAATTCGCAACAATTAAAACGATACAATCGGAAGGAATTTCGACTTTTTAATCAAAAACAACTGTTTTATTACCGTAACAAAGAACCTTTTTCTCCAAGGCCCAACGAACGGCTCGGCTTAACACTACTTTCTCCAGATCCTCCCCTTTTTGGACAAGGTCCCGTAATGAATCACGATGACTTACCCGAACCGTATCTTGTTCAATGATGGGGCCGGCATCCAACTCTTCAATTACATAATGACTTGTGGCACCAATGATCTTAACGCCTCTTTGAAAAGCTTGAAGATAAGGATTTTGACCCGCAAAGGCAGGTAAAAAGGAATGGTGGATATTGATAATGCGATTTTTAAACTCAAGAACGAATTGTCGAGTCAAAATTTGCTGATATCGAGCTAAAATGACCAGATCAACGTTTTCCTTCTTTAGTATTTCAATCTGCCGCTTCTCTTGTTCTCTTTTGTTTTTCGAAGTAAGGGAGAATTTCCCAAATTTAATTCTGAATTCTTTAGCAATGGGTTGGGCATCGGAGTGATTGCTGATAATTAAAGGAATTTCACAAGAAAGTTGACCCGATTTATACCGATAAAGCAGATCATGAAGACAGTGCAAATGCCGAGAAACAAAAATAGCAACCCGTGTCGGCTTGTCGGTGAAATAGATCTCCCATGTCATAGCAAATTTTTTAGCGATGGGACGAAACGCTTCGGCAATTTTTTTCTTTACAAGTTTGAAGCCATCCAATGACCATTCGATTCGCATAAAGAATGTGTTACTTTGCTCATCGATATGCTGATCAGCATGAACGATGTTCCCATTATGGGTGTAAACGAAATTCGTAACCGTTGCCGTGATCCCTTTTTGATCTGGGCAGGATATAAGAAGAATGGCGTGGGACATTTAATCCTCCATTTAGAATTTGGTTTATTTTAACACATGAACTTATTACACGACGAATTGTTTTATAAAAAAGGCAATCTCAAAAAAAGATTGCCTTTTTTAATTCTGATTAATTTTAGAATATTTTAGTTATAAAATTTATTGTGCTGGACACGCTGACGCAGGATAACTGGCACATCCTAAATTCCCTCCTTGACCGGCGGGATCTACCCCACAGTGATCAAACGGTTGGGCTAACGGCCCTTTGCCTAAGAAAAGATTTCCCAAGATAGCGATGGCATCGGTAATGTCTAATTTGTCATCGTCCTCGGCATTCGCGGCTTCTTTACAAGGCGGCTCCGCTCCTCCTAAAAATAAATGTTTAAGTAAAACAATCGGATCCGAAATATCCACCTTCCCATTGCCGTCCACATCCCCGCGCTTAAATGGAGTCCCTAAAGTATATTGGCAGGTGTAATTAACACAGGTTCCATTATGATTCGGCTGACCGAGGTTGCAATCACGGTTGTCTGCACAGGCGTTGTAACGTCGATGATTTATGTTTGATCCAGAGGGTTGATTCCAGTACGGTCTTGGTTTATCGGGATCGTGTGGGAGAAAAGCAAACTTATACGTCGCATTTATTTTGTTAGAGGTAACGAAGTTTGTAAGGATTTCGGTCTTATTGGGGGAACCCAAATAACCTACCGCGATACCTTCGAATTCTTTATTGTAAATTTCTTGTCCTGCTGGAATGTAATCTAGGTTAAGGTCTCTAAAAACAGTCCTGACTTTACCATCACTATTAATGATGAACAAACGTGGTTCCGGGAAGGTAATAACATCGGAAGCGAGTTGCTTGCTGTACCATAAGGACAGTAAGATTTCAACTTTATTATCCCCATCCAAATCGGCGATTGAAGCCCTCGTTGAAACGTTGACATCAATATCACCTGTTGGTAATGTGGTTATATTGCGATCCCAAATGATTTTCCCTTGGGGATCGACAGCCATTACATTGGTAAAGTAGATCCCTTCATTACGGATTTTATATATGAGAATAAAGTCCGCGTTGCCTTCGCCTGTGACATCACCGAGAAACAAAGAGCTAATATCAACATAATTAGGAAGAATGATCTCCTTCTCAACGGTCAAACTATTTCCATTATATCCGATAACCGAGAGGCCTGCCTTACGATCCAGGGTGGAACGGTCTATCCGTCCTCCCACAACTAGTTCATGACGGCCATCATGGTCTATATCTCCAACGGCCCATTTGTTGGTATAATAAGTTTTGATTTCCGGATAAGTAGCTGATCTTAAGTTATGGTTCTTTTCGACCATGAAAACCTTTGTTTCGCCACTTGTTGCATCATCGGGCTGGATAAGGAGTGCTTCCAGGTTTCCATCCCCGGTCAAGTCAGCCATGGCTAAATTCCAAAGTCTACCAATATCAAGATAATCGCTCTCAAATAAAAGTTTCATATTTTTATCGAAAACCATAAGCTTCCATTTTGAAATCAATAGAATTTCTTTCCCAGGATTGGTATCAATAAATTCCGCAATCATTATTTCCTCAACTTCCTGAAACTGATAATCTGTATTTCGAAAGGTCTCCATTTGACCATTTGGATGAATTAAATAGACATAATATTTCCCTTTATCATTAAAATCGTCGCTTATTGCAAAGACAAGCTCATCTCGTCCGTCACCGTCTAAATCATCAGCGGAAGGCCTCGTTGTTTGAAAGCCTCCTGGCAGATCAAAGCTTCGGATGACTGACCCATCATGATCGAATAAAACAACATCAGTCATCGTTGTACTACGAACGCCATTAATAACATAATATTCCAACTGGATATCGTTATCGACCTGAACGAGAACCGGTCCACGTGTCCAAACTCCCAAGCGATCATTTTGTGGAGGGATAATCCACTCGACCAATTCGTCATCATCCTGCGCGATTTCGCAAGCCAAATCAGCAAGATCACTCTTACCATCGGAGTCGTTATCGAGCATATCTTCACAGGCCAACCGGCAACCCGATGTATCATATCGACATTCTCGCGTTTGTTCAATACACGAGTCAATGGAACAATCTAAGCTGTCGTTACAGGGGTTAAATGTACCAGAAACACATATCCCGTTGTCACATACTTCTGCTCCGTTACAAAAAATTCCATCCGAGCAATTGGCGCCATTTGCGCGGTTGACAACGACACACCCGGTAATGGAATCTGCGGCTAGATTTTGTGGATCACATCCGCTGATCTTGCAGGCATCGTTATTTAGACCCGAACATAACTTATCTGCCGGTAAATTCCAACATATTTTATCTAAGCTTGAGCAACTATCACTTGTACACGCAATTCCGTCATCACAACGCGGTACGCCTCCATTACAGAAACCACTTTGACATACTTTTCCCACCGTACACCAGTCGACTTCATCACAATTTTGGCCATCTTTTTCGGGAAAAGGTTCCACAGTGCAACCAATCCCTTCAACACAGGTTCCTGTGCCGCAAAAATTATTAAGCTTCCAACAATTAGTCGGGGACCCACCCATACACTGGTCATTTTGACAACTATCATTGGACGTGCAAAGCAGTCCATCTTCACAACGACTACCATTAGGCTTGCTCCGCTCAAGGCACCCGGTGAATGGATCCGCACTATCACCTGGTTGACAAATATTTTCATGACAGGTGTTACTGAGAACGGGGCAAAGACTATTTTGGGAGATGTGAGTGCACCGATCATTTCCTTCATCACAGCTATCTTGAGTACATTCGATATTATCATCACAGGGATTTATCCCCACGCATTGACCGTTTGAGCAACGCGCATTGGCATTACAAAAGGAACCTTGTTCGCAAAGACGCCCTTCATTATCCGGTTGGCCTTGGCAGCCTAAACTTAAATCACAATACCCTGTTCGACATTCATTGTTTAATCCCGAACACAAACCGTCATCGGGATTATGCATACACTGCCCTTGACTACACACATCCTGTGTACAGGGAATCCCATCATTACAAAACGCA
>JAHFGK010000158.1 GCA_023247475.1 Candidatus Omnitrophota bacterium | reverse complement strand
AGGGTGTCTCCCACGATAAGATTCGTCAAGTTAATGAACACCACGGTGCTTCAACTCTTTCCGTCCACCCGCGTGGTCAGTTTAAGCGTCTTCGAATCCCACAAAACAAATCCGTTGAAGAAATGGTCGCAAACTATAGTGCGAACCCTAATGTGGAATACGCCGAGCCAAACTATATTGTCCAAGCACTTTTTTTCCCCAATGACCCTTACTATTCTTATCAATGGCATTTGGATAACAATTCCTTTGGTGGAATCCATACGGGATCAGCTTGGGATTTTCAGACAGGTAATTCTAGTGTCATCGTGGCTGTGGTGGACACCGGGGTTGCTTATGAAGATTTTGGGAGTTTTAAAAAGGCACCGGATCTGGCCAATACCTCTTTTGTTGTTGGATACGATTATGTCAACAATGATACTCATCCCAATGATGACAATAGCCACGGAACACATGTGACGGGAACGATTGCTCAAAGTACCAATAATGGCGTGGGTGTTGCTGGGGTAGCTTTTAAAACATCCGTTATGCCTGTGAAGGTTCTGGATAAAAATGGTTTTGGATCGGATGTCAGTGTCGCCAACGGTATTTATTTTGCGGCGGATAATGGAGCCAAGGTTATCAATTTAAGTTTGGGTTCATCCAGTCCTTCCACCACCTTAGAAAATGCCTTAGCCTATGCTTTTAACAAGGGAGTAACGATTGTGTGTGCTGCGGGTAATGAATATCAGAAAGGAAATCTCCCTTCGTATCCTGCGGCTTATGATAAATATTGTATTGCCGTGGGTGCAACCCGATTCGATGAAACGCGGTCTTATTACTCTAATACTGGCGCTTATTTAGATTTAGCCGCGCCAGGCGGGGATACGAGTGTGGATCAAAATAATGACGGGTATGTCGACGGCGTTCTGCAACAAACATTTAATCCGAATACTAAAAATACGGCGGATTTTGGTTACTGGTTTTTCCAAGGGACCTCGATGGCGACCCCTCACGTTTCTGGGGTGGCGGCTTTGTTGATCGCCAAAGGAGTGACTGGGCCTGATCAAGTCAGAACAGCTTTACAATCCACAGCTGAAGATAAGGGAACACCCGGTTGGGACCAAGAATTTGGATGGGGTCTCGTTGATGCGAACGTTGCCCTGCAATATGCTCCGGCTCCGATTCATGATGTGGCAGTCATCAATATCTCTGCGCCAACGACAAGTCTTAAAGGAGATACTGTTAGTGTAGTGGTGAGTGTCGCTAATCAAGGAGATTTTAATGAAGACTTTGCCGTTAGTTTATCGGATACCACGGATATCGTCGATGTTGGCAATCAATTAGTTTCTTTACCGGCCAAGGGTACGGCCAATGTGACTTTTCAATGGAATACCTCGACGGCCTCATTAGGGGATCATGCTCTCTTAGCCGAGGCAAGTTCTGTCACTGGAGAAACGAATACAGCGAATAATACAATGACGACTACAGTTAAAGTCCAAGAACCAGTTCATGATGTTGCGGTCATAGCTTTGAATGCACCTCTTGAGTTGGTTCAAGGCATTCCTGTTTCGGTTGTGGTGACGGTTGAGAATCAAGGGACATTTATCGAGACACCAATGGTAAGCCTCAGTGAGCAACCCGATAATGCGGCCATCGGTTTTCAATCCGTAACTCTTAATGCCGGTGCCTCGACACAGGTTTCCTTCAATTGGAATACCTCGAGTGCATCGATTGGTAATCATACCCTCAAGGCCGAGGCCAGTAGTGTCACTGGAGAAACAGATACAGCGGACAATTCAATGACTACAGTTGTGACGATCAAAGATAAATCAAGTTCCTTGATGCATGTGGCCAATATCAGCATGGCCTTGGCCAAAAGAAGTGTCGGAAAAAATCAATTTACCAAAGCCTTGGCCACCGTGACGGTGACTGATGGCAACAATAATCCGATTACCGGGGCAACGGTTAGCGGTTCTTGGAGCGGGGCAACCACCGATTCGGATGTTGGGACAACAGATTCAACCGGGAAAGTGACTTTAATTTCCGATGAAGTTAAGAAACCGGCTAGAGGGACAAAGTTTACGTTCACCGTTAATAATGTCTCAAAATCTGGTTTAACGTACGATTCCGCCAGTAACGTCGAAACCAGTGATTTTATAACTGTACCGTAAGAAATAGAAGCGAAGGGGGAATCGCCCCGCCCTAGCGGGGTGATTCCCCTCTTTTTTAGCACAATCAACTCCCCACACATTTTATTATCAGGAAAAATACCCTTTTCCCAAGTTCCCCTCCGTTTTAACCCTTGTACAAAAAACCCATCCATTATAAAATACGTCCATGACGTCCCTAAAAATTATTTTTCTATTATTAATTCTTTATTTTTCTATTCCGGCTATCGGCGTTGCGGATGATATAATTTCTTTTAAACATCGCGATCGACGGGAAACGGTGACCGGTACCATCCAACAGCAGGGTCAAAATATTCTATCCGTATTGGATGAACACGATAAACAAATGAAGAGATTTGTTTATATCGACAACCAAAATGAATTTAAAAAAGGGGACCGGGTTCGTATTCATTATGACACGCTAGGTAACCTTGTTGTGACGATCAAAAAAATGACGCCTGTTGAATTTAAAAAGGAGGGACAGAATCTAGGATATATTTTAAAGAAAAAATAATAATCTCAAAAGAAAGAGGGGCACTTCCCATCGTGTCCTGCTAACAGTTCTTTCGTTATCCTTAAGCTAGTCACCCGATTACTGCCCTACTTTTCGAATTTCATTTCCTTCCTTGACAGAATACCAACGTTAATAAATACTTAGAATAGACATGGGGTTTGAGAGTCGAGGGAAAGTTTGTTTGACAGATTCATAACACATTAAACAAAAGGAGTTGATTATGGAAAAAGATTTATCTAAAGAGCTGATTGAAAAGTTAGAAGAAATGAATAAAGAATTGAAAAGGATAGCGGAGGCCTTGTCGGTATTTAAGGTGGCTACCATTGCGTTTATTATTTCAGCATTAGCAGTTCTTTTCAAAAATTTTTTGATATAAGTCAACTGGAACCGCAACGGAAGAACCGAAACGCAAGCGAGATGGAATATCTTCAGTAATGCCGGGTTCAATTTTAGAATTTGTCATTTTAAGCCGGCGCCTTTAGAAATGTTCTAGATTCTTCTCTCGATTTTTTTTGACTAAAATTTTACTTCAGGGAATAAGAAGAACAAAGGGGGAAATATGAGAAAAGTCCTTTTGTCAGTTCTGTGTGTAGTGTTTATAATAACTGTATCCGGTTGTGGGACCATCAAAGGTCTAGGAGAAGATATTAGTACCATTGGAAGATGGTTGACCAAAGGTTCGACAAGTGTAAAAGAGGGTACAACGAATACAAATAAATAGATGGTTATTTGACCATAAATTGTTCTGAAGGCAACCCATCTTTGGGTTGCCTTTTACTTGTCGATGGAATTAATAAATGACATTCCTTGCCTAAAATTATTTAAAGTTACGAAATACGAAAACCCGGAGGCGCAATACTTAATTAACAGTTAATGTACAATATACGCAGACTTATCTAAAAGGACTTTTGATGACTGGTTTTTTTGTCAAATGGATCATCAATATACTGGCTTTGCTTGTTGTGGTGTGGGTTATCCCCGGCATCAGCGTGGATCACTTAGAAACCGCCGTCTTAGCGGCCTTTGTGTTGGGGCTATTGAATGCTTTTCTTCGACCTATTATTGTCTATTTAACTTTACCGCTACAAATTTTGAGTCTAGGAATTTTTACACTTTTAATTAACGGATTTTTATTTTATTTGGCGGGAGAGATGGTCAAAGGTTTTCATGTGGCGGGTTTTGCGAGTGCCTTTTGGGGAGCGTTTCTATTTAGCATTGTGAGTTTTCTTTTGAATCTGTTTATTTCTTCTAAAGGGAACATAAGTGTTCATTATCAAGGATATTATTCTCGTCCACCGGAAAGGGATGAAAACGTTATTGATGTCGAAGGAAAAGTAACCGATCAGAGTGATTGAAAAATTCTCGGCTCCCTCGAATAGAACGAATAGAAACGGACTTCACCAAATTTTTTTGAAAGGACCTTATGGGATCGGCGCAGACCGGGTTAAATGATTATTCCACCTTTTTTATCACCGTTGGTATTGTCCTAGGGCTTTTTCTTTTGATTCGGTTCCTTCAGAAAAAAAGGTAATAAAGGAGACCTCTTTAGTGAAACGACAAGGAGATTTGCTGATTATCGGAGTTTCTGCGATTCCACCGGATGCCAAAAGAACTGAGAGTTTTGTCTTGGCTGAAGGCGAAGCAACCGGCCACCGGCATGAACTCGACGGCGGTGAGGTTTATGAGCAAAATGGTGAAATCTATTTTCATGTGGCCGACGAAACACAAGTTATTTTAACCCATCCGGAACACCATTCGATCACGTTTTTCCCCAGAAAATATAAGGTCATCCGACAAAGAGAATATCGGCCCGAAGGGTGGCGTTATGTTCCAGACTGAGCAAGTTTATCATCTCTTAGAAAATTTTCGGCGGGAAGGTCACCTACGCTCCGAGATCATTTGTTCTGATCCGCTGGAAGTGATGAACCTCGGCTATTATCCAAACGGACAGTTGCAATTCCGATACACCATCAATAAAGGGAAATTGCATGGCATTGGGCGGAGGTGGTACGAGAATGACCAGTTGGAACGCGAAGATCCGTTTCATAAAGGGATTTTGCACGGCCGGCAAAGGACTTGGTACTCCGACGGTAAAATCAAAAGCGAGATGCATTACACCAACGATTGTTACGACGGCCGAAGGCGCGAGTGGTATCCTGATGGGCACATGAAATTAGAATGTTTTTACAAAATGAATCTTCTTGAAGGAGACCTTGTCGAGTGGTATCCCAATGGGGTTCTGAAAGAACGGGGAAGTTATTTTGAGGGACTGCGTCACGGCGTATGGAAAGAGTATGATATAAACGGTCGACTTCTCTTAAGCGAGGTTTATATCAGAGGCGTGCGTTTAGGTGGAAGAATTCAGCGGCTTCTGGATTCCGGGCGTCTGAGCGCGAGGTACATTAAACGGATACGGAATACCGCTGTTAGAAGAATCTGCCTGGAGGAATTTGGTTACGAGCGTTTTCTTTTGGAAGTTGAACACAAGACCATCGATGCTAATGAAGGCTGTGATCTGGTTAGAATCGATTGGCATCCGCAGGAAGAGCCATTATATTTGGTGAGGGTCAAATGTCCCTCGACGGGTGCTTTTTATACGCTGCGCGTTTCCCCCGAAGCGAAGACCGTCCGAGAAGCGGTGGCGTGGACATTCGGTTTGAGTGAACACGAATATCAGCCACAAGAAGAAAGTTAAAAAGAAAAAGTTAAGCTCTAAGAATTTTGATTAAAATCGAGAGAAGGGGCCACCCCGTCATGACGGGGTGGCCCCTTTTTGTTGCATTAAAAATAAACTTGACAAATTAGTTAGTATAGGCTAATATTTAGTATAGAAGAACAAAGTGAAGCAAGCTCATGAAAAGGAATCGGTGACTATGAGTCCAATCAGTCGAGAAAGTTTAAGCCAAACCAT
>JAHFGK010000157.1 GCA_023247475.1 Candidatus Omnitrophota bacterium | reverse complement strand
CCGCAATAATAGAAGATAAAGATACAAAGCCTGTTAAGAAAAAAACAACCAACCAAGTCACAATCGTTGTTAATAAAATACCTCGAATAGTTGCTATTTTAATCGCCAGCCCTATGAGCACCCCCAAGCTGGTGGCAATACCCTTACCTCCTTTAAACCCTAAAAAAATCGTCCAGTTATGTCCAATCACCGCCGTCATCCCTAAGAGCATAAACACCACCACATTGACTACTCCAAAGAAATCCGAAATAAGTGTCACCACAACCACACCTTTCAGAATATCGATGCACAGCACAATCGTTCCAGGGATCTTACCCAACACTCGGAAAGCATTGGTTGCTCCCACATTGCCGGAACCAAATTGACGCACATCAATTCCCTTATAAAATCGTCCGACAATATAGGCGGTAGGAATGGAACCTATGAGATACGCCGTTACAAAGCTTAAAAAAATTTTAATGAGTTCAATCATTCATTCCCTTATCAGGAATTTTGACTTTAAATCCGATACCCCATTAAGATTATCCAGCCACCTTTTTAGAAGGTGTATTTAAGACTTTAATCCCGTTACGAATATAGCCAACACCGGAAATAATGGTTAATAAAATCATAATAATCCAAATAGTTGGCGATATCGCCCACTGTAAGAAGACCCCAAAGATAGAAAATACTTGGAAAAAGGTCGTTGCCTTCCCCCACCGTGAGGGTTCAATATCCATATCCCCATGGATTAAATAGATAATCATGGATCCTAATAAAAGAATCACATCGCGGCTAATTACCGCAATGACTAAACCGATGGGAAATCGAACCGGCCCCAGTTGTCCATTACTATTAATAGAGTATAGACAAATAAATGCACTGATTAAAAGTAATTTATCTGCTAGAGGATCGAGAATCGCGCCCGCCTGTGTCTTTTGATGTCGAGTACGCGCAATATACCCGTCGATCACATCCGAAATGACAGCAAAGGAAAAAATCCCCATGGCGACATAACGCAAATAATTTTTTTGGGGATCATAGTACAAAATGGCGGCAATAAAAAATGGTACCGCTAAAATGCGAAGAATTGTGATTTTATTAGCGAACGTTAAAGACATGATACATTGACTTGTGTTTACGAAAATTATGAGAAAATAAATTTATTCTTCAATATTCTTTAATAAAACACGATGTTCCGGACAATACTGAAGTTGAGCACTATATCTCTTGCCATCCACAGGACAATATTTGACACTCACGTTTTTCCCAGTGATGGCTTCCGTCACAGACTGAACAGCAGTTTGCGTTTCTTTATCTTTTCTCATCTGTTGGGACAGATGTCGCAACTCTTCCTTACTTACTGGTTCTCCCTTTAGAGAACCCGCAACCGCTTGAAGAGCACTGTTTGTTTCTTGGGTAGTCGTTGGATGGGAAGAATCATTTTTAGTTACGGCAGAAGTAGAACTACAGCCACCGCACCATAAGAAAATCCCCATAAAAATACTCAATAGAGCTAAAGAGTAAGTGTACGTCCAAAACATTTTGCGGAATCATGCAAGTTTATTTTTCCTTAACGAAAACAAGATTCTTTAACAATAGCCCACCCATCATGATCAAAAAGGCTCGATAGGCGAGTTCATGCCACCACGTCTGTTGTTGTTCTTCTGGACTTGTTTGCGGACCTTTAGGAAATTCACCCAGAACAGTTTTAGCCCTTTCGGCATCCTCGGAAAAAGCTATCGGCTGAACCTTTTTTTGTGTCGTGGTGGTACATCCTACGAGAGTAAAAATCAGGAATAACAAAATTATACTCCTTCTTGTCATCACAACACACCTTCTTTCCCAGAGGAACAATCTAATGAATTACTCTTATCCTCTGCAGTGGCCAATAAATCAATTCTGCTTTACCTATGACAGATCCTTGGGGGACAAAACCCCAATAACGGCTATCGTGGCTAGACCCACTATTATCCCCCATGACAAAATAATAACCTAAAGGGATCTTAACTTTTTGATTCATCTGACCATATTGACCGCGATTATAGTAATAGACATTTTTTGCTCCAGGGATTTCAACCAAACGATCATTAATATAAACATGACCGTCCTTGATTTCTAAGGTTTCTCCCCCCACCGCAATCAATCGTTTAATAAAATCCCGTTTGGGATCTTCGGGGAAAATAAAAACGATCACATCACCTCTTTGGGGGTGGGAAAATCCCGGAAGTCGTTTCTTGGTAAATGGAACCAACGGACCGTAACGCAACTTATTGACAATCAATCGATCCCCCTCGATTAAAGTGGGATGCATCGAACCACTCGGGATCTTAAAAGCCTGAATAAAAAATGTTCGAATAAACAAAGCCATTAAAAGTGCAATGACAATGGATTCGATCCACTCCCGTGTAGCTGATTTGGTTTTAGTCATCTTCTCATTCATAGGATTAACAATTTCTTCTTTGGAAAAATTATTCATATTAAAGTTTTAACGCCGCTAAAAAGGCCTCTTGCGGAATCTCTATCTGGCCGATTTGCTTAAGTTTTTTCTTCCCTTCCTTTTGCTTTTCCCAAAGTTTGCGTTTCCGCGTAATATCGCCGCCATAACATTTGGCGGTTACATTTTTACCCGCCGGTTTAACTCGCGCACTAGAGATAATCCGACCATCGCAAGCCGCTTGAATGCGCACTTCAAACAATTGTTGGGGAATTAAATCTTTTAATTTTGAAACAAGGGCTAAACCTTTGTCGTAAGCTCGTTCTTTATTCACTAAACAAGAGAAGGCATCACAAATTTTATCATTAATCAAGATATCTAGTTTCGATATTTGGGCTGGTTTATAATCCTTAAACTTATAGTCGATGGAACCATAGCCACGCGTAGCCGATTTAACCATGTCGTTAAAATCGACAATCACTTCCGAGAGCGGGATCTCAAATATAATTCTCATACGATCCGAAACATACTCACTGCGGATGTAGATTCCCCTTTTTCGTTTTGCCAATTCCATTACGTCATCCATGCTCGAGACCGGTGTCAAAATCGCCACTTCTACAAAGGGTTCTTCGATCTTCTCGAGCTCGCTCGATTCGGGCAACTGAAAGGGATTTTCAATTTCGATGAGGCTGTTATCTTTTTTAAAAACCCGGTAACAAACATTCGGAGTTGTTAGAATAAGATTCAGGTCGAATTCTCTTTGAAGCCTTTCCTGCACAATCTCCATATGCAGCAAACCTAAGAATCCACAACGAAAGCCATGACCAAACGACTGCGAGGTTTCGGGTTCATAAGCAAAACTGGGGTCATTTAATCTTAACTTGGCAATGGCTTCCCGCAGAGCCATGAAATCGCCGGGATTAACGGGATAAACACCGCAAAAAACCAAGGGATTTAATTGACGGTATCCTTCTAAAGGCTGATCCGCCGATCGAGCTACCTCGGTGACCGTATCACCGAAATGCATTTCTTTAGGCTCATGCACATTGCACGTAATGTAACCTACCTCACCGCAAGAAAGTTCTCTAACAACAACTGCCTCGGGTTTAAAAACACCAACCTCCTCTACCGTAAATTCTTTTCCGGTGTGGATCATCCTGATCCGCATATTCGGACGAATTGTTCCATTAAAAATACGAATGTAAATAATGATACCTTTGTAAATGTCATACTCTAAATCGAAGATGAGTGCCTGAAGAGGCGCATCAGCTTCGCCCTCAGGAGAGGGGATCACCTTGATAATCCGCTCAAAAAGTTCTTTAATTCCTATTCCCTCCTTGGCGGAGACTAAAAGGACATCTTCTTCTTTAAATTTGAGAATATCCATAAGCTCTAATTTAGCATGATCGACGTCCGCACTGGCAATATCGATTTTATTAAGGACAGGCAAAATCTCTAGATTATTTTCGATAGCTAAATAAAAATTTGCTACCGTTTGTGATTCGACCCCTTGAGTGACATCGACAACTAATAAGGCTCCTTCACACGCGCGTAGCGACTTTTCCACCTCATAAGAAAAATCCACATGACCAGGGGTATCGATTAAATTAAAAACATACTCTTCACCATCACCCGACTTGTATTCAATGCGTACCGCCGAGGCCTTGATCGTGATGCCGCGTTCCCGCTCTAAATCCATATCATCTAATAATTGATTTTTGAACTTACGCTCATCAATGGCACCCGAAAATAACAAAATCCGATCCGCTAACGTGGATTTGCCGTGATCGATATGGGCAATGATTGAAAAATTACGAATAAGTGATTTATCCATAGTCTCATCGCTCGTGATCCGTCGTTCGTCAAGGGACGACCCTTCGGGTCGCACCAACTTTCCTTAATAAATTAATTTTGAAGTAGTTGGTACTGCACTGCCTTTATCTAGATTAAGAATGAGTTGGTGCAATACTGACTACCATAAAATCTCTGTTAAGGTAAGTCAGTGTCGCCACTTGCCCGTGGCATGACCACGGGCAAGTACTGCATCAAACCACGGGCAAAGCCCGTGGCATCTGATGCTGTGAAACACTTCACGAAGAATGATTCACGGTTGAGAATTGCTTTATATGCCCTAATATTTTTTCAACGACCTCATCCACCGAAAAATTCGTTGAATCAATCAAAATCGCATCGTCCGCTTTCTTCAAAGGACCAACTTTCCTAGTGGAATCTTTCGTGTCACGTTCTTTAAGATCGATTTTAACGGCCGTGTCATTGATTTGAGCACCCTTAGCTTTCAGCTCGTTGATTCTTCGTTTAGCGCGCTCTTCAAAATCAGCATCGAGATAAAATTTATACGTTGCATGGGGAAAGACAACCGTTCCGATATCTCTTCCCTCAACGACAACACTTCTTTGCTGACCAATCCGTCTTTGCCATTCCACCATGACGCCACGCACCCCCGGTGTCCGGGCGATATAAAATGTGTTATTGGTCACTTGCTCACTGCGGATCTCTTCGGAAACATCTTTTCCATCTAACAAGATGACTAACCCTTTCTGCGAATCGTCTTTAAGGTCAATCTTCGTTTTTTTCGCCAAACGCACTAAGGCTCCTTCATCTTTTAAATTAATTTTTTCTCGTACAGCTTTTAATGTTAAAGCGCGGTACATCGCTCCGGTATCAAGGTAAGAAAATTTCAATCTCTTCGCTAAAGCCTTAGCGACAGAGCTTTTGCCTGCTCCCGCCGGGCCATCGATGGTGACAATCACGAATTTTCTTTCTTGTTTAATTTTGGTCAAGGCTTTCCCTCTTCTGTTTTGCTTTATTGAACGTATCCATAATATCTTGCTGATCACGCGTCACAATCATCTTACGCACAAAGGAAAGATTTTTCACCAACTCATCGATCGAGGCAACAATATTTTTGCTATTGGCCATGCAGATGTCGTTCCACATCTGCGGAGAAGAAGCCGCGATCCGTGTGGTATCTTTTAACCCTTGTGCGGCATAACTTAAATAGTCGGAAGGAATTGTTCCCATGAGGGCATACGCCACCAGATGGGGAAGATGGCTAATAAAAGCCAAAATTTTATCGTGTTCATCCGGAGATAATACTTTAACCTGAGCTCCGATTTTAGTCCAAAACAGCTTCACCCGTTCTTGGGCATAATGATGCGTCTT
>JAHFGK010000156.1 GCA_023247475.1 Candidatus Omnitrophota bacterium | reverse complement strand
TCTGGCCGGCATTGGATTGAGATATGCCACCAGATTTGGAACCATTAATCGGGCTTAAAAACTGAACCCGTTCGGCCCGAACATCAATAGCGCTTCTTTTTTGACCATCGGAAGTCTCCCAGGTGCGTGACTGAAGCATTCCTTCCACAAAAATCGCTTTTCCTTTTTGCAAATATTGAGTGCACGCCTCGGCTTGTTTATCCCAGACCGTAACGGTGACAAAGCACACATCCTCTTTTAATTCACCAGACTTATCTCTAAATTTTCGATTAACCGCAACGCCTAAGTTCGCAACAGGAACACCATTATGCGTATAGCGCAATTCTGGATCACGAGTTAGATTACCGATTAAAAAAACCTTGTTTAGACTCGCCATATTAACCCTCCCTTACCATCTTCTCGGTTAAACCAACTTCATCCTTAAACCACCTTTAGGGATAAAACTTTCTCACTCAGTCTCAATATAAAGACAGACAACTTGACCACGTTTTAATCTTCGTTTCGAATAATGGCAAAACGAAGAATCCGTTCATTCAATCTCAATCTTTGTTGAATATCCGATATGACAGAAGCACCAATCTCAAAATTGGTCAGATAATAAGTCCCTTCATTCACCTTCTTAATTCTAAAGGTAAATTTTTGCTTTTCAAGCCAAACCTTGCTATTAATGACTTTCCCTCCTGACCTGGTAATAGCCTCAGCGGCTTCTTTATTAATCTTTTCTCTTTCTTCTTGCGGTAAAGTCGCATCAATAATCGAAACTAATTCATACTTTCTCATCATACGCTTTTCCTTTTGTTAAATTGACTCATGGCTTTTCCAACTCCTTCTTTGATCCAAACCACACAACATTCTGTTGCCAATTCTAAAAAGAAAGCGAGTTCTTGCCTTTCCTTTTTGGTAAATTCGCCCAAGACGAAATCAACAGCCTGCTTCTTATCGATGGGCGCCCCTATTCCTAATCTTAAACGACAAAATTGATTTGTTTTTAAATGTTCAATAATCGAGGTTAAACCGTTATGCCCGCCATCACTGCCTTCCGGTCTTAATCGTAATTCACCGAAGGCCAAGTTAAAATCGTCATTAACAACAAGAATGTTTTCTAAAGTAATCTTTTTTTCTAAAAGAGCCTCCTCCACAGCTACACCGGACTGATTCACATACGTTTGTGGGAGAAATAAATATACTTTTTTTTCTTCAACTTCGCCTTCAGCGATCCATCCTTTAATCCGAGAATCCACAGAAAATTTTAAATGATATTTTTTGGCCAGATGCTGAACCACCAGAAACCCCAAATTATGTCGTGTCCATTCATATTGCTTGCCGGGATTTCCTAATCCTACAATAAAATTTTTCTCTAACAACCTAACTTTCCCTTATCTATACCAAACAACGAATAACCTCATTCGAATGTTATTTTGTTTTTTCCTCGGATTTCTCTTTGCCCTCAGGAACTTTTTTCTCCTTCCCTTCGGGGGCTGCTTTCTTTTCCGCTTCCTCTTTATCCTTCTTCTCACGCAACACTTCCGGTTCAGCGGCCGGAGCTTCGGCAGCAGCAACAGCTTCTTCAGCCTTCATCGGTGGCACCACCGTAAACACAATCCCATTGAGATCATGTTTGGTGTTTACCCCTTCCGGTAAAATAATATCCTTGACATACACACTGTCTCCAATGGTTAACCTACTCACATCCACATCAAGATGCTGGGGAATCTGGGTGGGCAAACACACCACATCTAATTCCCACAAAACATGTTCCAAAGAACCGCCGTCTCGTTTGACCCCAATGGCCTCTCCCTTGGCGACAATATGAACCTTAACCATAATCTTCTGCTTTAAAGAAATACGGTTAAAATCAATATGCAAAATTTCAGCCGTGACTGGATGGTGTTGTTCTTCCTTAATAATCGCTGAGTAGTCTTTTAACTTATTTTCTCCCTCCATGACATTGAGATGAAAAACAAGACTCGCCCCTTCATGCAGTCGTCTTATATGCTCATAAGCCCGTCGATTAATTTTAATAGGGGTTGGTTTAATCTCCGCTCCATAAACAATAGCGGGAACAAAATTTTGCCGGCGTAACATGCTCGCCTTCCGGCCGCCTACTTCATTTCGAATTTGAACATCTAAAATGATTTCTTCCATTTTACCTTAACCACTTTTTCCTTTTTTGTGAATTATTTTAAATAAAAATTTTTTAATTTCTTGTATAATCAAACAAACAACTCACCGACTCTCCTTTATGGATTCTTTCAATAGCCTGTGCCAACAAAGGAGCGACAGTGACTACCTCAATTTTTTTATTCTTTGCAGATTCTTTTAGTGGAATACTATCGGTAATGACCACCTCTTTGATAATATTGCAATTATGAATTCGTTGAATCGCATTTCCCGAAAGAACTCCATGAGTAATAGCAGCATACACACTCGTAACGCCTTTTTTACTTAGCGCCTCTGCCGCATCGATCATCGATCCGCCGGTGGCTACAATGTCATCTACCATAACGGCAGTTTTACTCTGCACAGAACCCAAGATATGCATCACTTCTGTTTTCTCTGGACTTGATCTTCGCTTGTCCACAATCGCTAATTCAGCGGATAACCTTCGGGCATACGCCCGAGCCATTTTAAGACCTCCAACATCTGGGGCAACCACTACCAGATTCTTCGATTTAAATTTTTTCTGCAGAAAATAATCACATAGCTGATTAATTGCATACAAATGATCTACCGGGATATCAAAAAATCCTTGGATTTGACTTGCATGCAAATCCATCGTTAAAACACGATCTGTTCCGGCCGCAGCAAGCAAGTTGGCTACCAATTTGGCGGTGATGGGAACTCGTGGTTGATCTTTCCGATCTTGCCGAGCATATCCATAATAAGGTAAAACGGCTGTGATACGATCGGCCGATGCCCGTCGAGCTGCGTCAATCAAGATTAAAAGTTCCATCAAATTATCGTTTACCGGAGGACAAGTGGGTTGGATAATATAGACATCTTTCCCACGGATATTTTCCTTAATCTGAACCTGAATTTCGCCTTCGCTAAACCGTCCGACAAGAACCTCTGTTTTAGAAACATTTAAGCCATCACAAATTTTTTTGGCCAATTGAGGATTGGCATTCCCACAAAAGATAGCTAAATCATTATTCATGACTAGTGTTTTAATGGTTGATATTTTTAACTAACGTTTCGATTTGGATATTAACTTTGCCGGGACACCGACAACGACTCCTTTGTCGGGAACAACTTTCCCTTTTGTGACCACACAGCCCGCTCCGGTGATGGCTTTTTTCCCAATCGTAACTGGGGCGACTAAAATGGAATCCGAACCAATAAAGGCACCGTCACGAATGCGTGTCTTATTTTTCCGACGGCCATCATAATTGGCAGTCACTGTGCCCGCACCGATATTCACCCTTGATCCTACCTGAGCATCACCTAAGAAACTAAAATGCTTCATAAGAGTGTAATCACCAAGCTCGGAGCGAGAAATTTCTGCGAAGTTACCAACCTCGGCATTATTACCAATCCTTGTTCCCGGTCTTAGCCGAGCAAACGGCCCAATGATACACCGTCGACCAATTCGAACACTATTTTCAATCACCGTAAAAGGGCGAATCACTGTATCTTGCCCGATCTTGGCATCCGCGTCAATATAAGTTGTCAACGGGTCAACAATGGTGACTCCTTGACGCATAAAATTTTCTAAAATCCTTTTCCTAACAACTGATTCCACAAACGCCAAATCTTCCCGTGTGTTGACGCCAATTCCCTCTTGATGATCTTGGGTCGTCACCGTTTCAATTTTTTTTCCACGCTTTGACAGAATGTCGATAATATCCGTCAAATAATACTCTTTCTTTCTCGGATTAACTTTTATGGCTTCCAGCCCCTTCAGGAGTTCCTCACCTTTAAAACAATAGACGCCCACATTAATTTCGTTTATATTTTTTTCCAGCCGAGAGGCGTCTTTTTCTTCCCGAATCGCAATAGGACTTCCTTTCTCATCACGAATCACACGGCCGTATCTTGTGGAATCCTCAACAAACGCTGTTAAAAAGGTGCAAATGGCTTTTGATTTTTGATGACATTGAATTAATTGCTTAATGGTATTTTTGTTTAATAAAGGTGTATCGCCACACAAAACTAAAACATTCCCTTTATGATTTCGTAAATACCTCCCTGCGATCTTAACCGCATCCGCTGTCCCCAATAATTTCTTTTGGACAATGGTCGTCACTTTATTTCCTAAGTATTTTTTAACAGAGTGTGCTTGATGGCCGATGACCACACAAATTTTCAAAGAACCAACAGCAGAAACAGTATCGATCACATATTGAATCAGCGGCTTTCCACAAACAGGATGTAAAATCTTGGGCACCTTGGACTTCATCCGAGTGCCTTTGCCGGCGGCCAAAATTATCGTTGGAAAATTGCCCATCAGTTTATGCCGCTTTAATACCAAAAAAATAGATCTAACTTGTCTCTATCCTGCCCAGCCAGGGTTCGAACCTGGAAAGCGAGATCCAAAGTCTCGTGTGTTACCAATTACACCACCGGGCAATATTCTTCCTCTTTCAATTCTGTTAATCTTTACATTTACAGATTTTTAGTGAATGAGATGTGAAGATAATTACTTAGAATAGTTTAAAAAGGAACGAATCTTGCCTTCACTTGTTTGTTGCCCACTTTAATCAGTTGATCAACTTTTGGTGGTGATAAATGCTCTTGTTAAGCTTAAGAACTACTGCTCTGTTTATTTGTCTCGGTTTTGTAGGCTTCTAAAATCTTCTTTTGTAAATACTCTCGGAATTCCTGGGTAATGGGATGAGCAATATCCCGATGTTCTGACTTCGCCTCTTCTGGATCAATAGGACTATGCTCCGGGATAGACGCTCCGCAATGATTGCAAAATTTACTCCCTACTTCATTTTTAAAGTTACACTTCGCACAGGTTGTTTTTATTTTACGGGACGGCATGGCAATAAACAACCCATTGGCTCCCTGAATAACTTTTATATTTCTCACCACAAAGACATTATCGAAAGTCACGGTGGTATAGGCCTTCAGTTTCTTATCTTGACTCTCTTTTAAGAATACTCGGATTTCGGTGATCTCCATCGATTAAGCTCCTCTCTTCAATGTGGTTTCTCAACACAAGGTTTGTTAAAACGGCTTAATAGATTTTGATACATTCGACAATACTCAGTATCAACCCTGAGCGAGCCCTACCTTTTAGGTTAGGGAAAGTCGAAGGGTTGATTTTTGATGCTCAGGTATAAAACATCAAAAATATCCAGCCTACACAAGTTGAAAATTAAAAATACCTGATTTTTGAAAATCCGTGTTTAAAATCTCTCTATTGGGTCCTAACAACAAAAACCTGGGCATATTGCCTTTTCAATATGTTTCTAAATGCAGTAGCCTGGTTTTCAGATGTTGCTAACCCAAAGAGGGAAGGCCCACTTCCAGAAAAAGCAACACCTAAAGTATTTAATGCCATCAATTTTTGCTTTAAATGAAATAATTGAGGACTGAGCCTCAGGATACCCGTTTCTAAATCGTTCGCCAATAGTTGTCCGACATTAGAAATATTATTTTTTCTCAAAGAATGAATAAGAATATTAACATCATCAGTGGACTTTGTCAACTGCAATTTCAGGCTCTGAAAGACTTCTTTTGTGTACATCCTCATTTTGGGGACAACCAGGACATGCCACAGTCTAGTTTTGAGGGACAATTTTTTGATTTTGTCGCCACGTTGGGTCCCA
>JAHFGK010000016.1:923-24247 GCA_023247475.1 Candidatus Omnitrophota bacterium | reverse complement strand
ATCAGATGAAAGTACTTCTCCAAGAGGATTTCCACCAGAAGTAGTTAGTCTATTTGTTTCCCAGGATAGTGGTCAAACCTTTTCTGCAGAACCAATTTTAGAAAAAGAGTTTCCATATGTTCCTCATCCTTATATAGTTAAAATTGATACTAAACCTGATGGAAATTTGCGTGGTGTTGTTCTGGATCGGGATCTGAACCTATACGTACCGTCATATAAATTTCCAATACAACTTGTTCGCTTTACACGCCAAATATTACAGAAAGAAGGGTTGCCGGACAAAATTTATTATACGTATGATGTTCTTCCTGGTTTAAAGATGAAAGCGATGGTTTTTGCTCGTTTTGACAAAATGTCTGAAGGAAATAATCGGGTACGGTTTATAGGTCTCAATGGTCCTTTTCTCGCGATAGATAAATCACCTCAAAGTCCTAATTATGGCAGGATTTATCTCATATGGACAGAGCCTGAAAGAATTGTTACAAACGATTTCAATTCTGAATATCATGACTATGGTCTTAATTTTGATATCTTTTTAACGTTCTCCGATGATGATGGGGTGACGTGGAATCCTCCCATAAGAGTTAATGATGACACGACAACAGCCCAGCAAGTTTTTCCAAGCATTGATATTGATTATGAAGGCAATGTTCATATGGCCTTTTATGATCAGCGAGAAACACAAGATGTCCCGTATTTTGATGTTTATTATGCTGTCATGAAGAAAAATGGAGAAATTTCTCCGAATATCCGTGTCAATCGAGAACACATACCTTTGGGAGGGTTCTTGGGACATTATGTAGAGATGGTGAAAGGATATCCATCAAAGGCCTATGTCACTTATCCCTGTGGAAGGGATAGCAGTTCTGGAATTTTATTATCGGCTAAATCCTGTATAACTGCTCTGGATCCAAGACTTATCTGTGAGCCGGGTCAGATCTGTTTCCTGAGAGGCGATTCTAATCGGGATGGGAAAGTTGATATCAGTGATGCTAAATTTACATTAACATTTTTATTTCTAGATCGTACTAAGGCCCCAACCTGCATGGACGCCGCGGATGCCAATGATGATGGAAAAGTCGATATCAGTGACGCCATCACGACTTTGGGGTATTTATTTTTAGGAAACCCTACAGAATTAAAACCACCGTTTCCTTATTTAGGGATTGATCCAACCACAGATGGCCTTAGTTGTCAGTAGTCAAGGGACGACCCTTCGGGTCGCACCAACTTTCCTTAATAAATTAATTTTGGGGTAGTTGGTACTACACTGCCTTTATCTAGATTAAGAATGAGTTGGTGCAATACTGCCCTCGCTTTCCTTAAAGATTTTACGAAAAAGCGAGGACTGCCTGCGTAGCGGCACTGCTTCGCGGTGTCCCAGCTTCTTCTTAAATTATTTTAAAGGTAAGCTGGGGCTGACTACCATAAAATCTCTGTTAAGGTAAGTCAGTGTCGCCACTTGCCCGTGGCACGTGGCCCTTGGCCAACGCCACGGGCAAGTACTGCGTCTGTGCCCACGGGTAAATCCGTGGCACTTGATGCTGTTGAGTTTATTAGGCGCTAACTCAATAATTTATAATTCCATATCTTTTAGAAGTAAAATATTAACTTAAAAAAATTCTTTTCTAAAGATATTTTTTATTATATAATTTTTTCCTGAGAATTTTTAAAAGGTGCTCTTGTTGAAGAAATCATAATCCAGTGTCAATGCTTCCCAAAGATAAAATGAATTTTCTTTCCATTGTGTTTTCATTCCGTAATAAAGAGGATACTCTCCCAGAATTGATTAGACGTATACACGCTACTCTCCAAGAAGAATGGAAAGAGGTAGGGAAGGTGGATTTGTTAAAGGTATGGAATGCCACAGTTCAGTAGCAATGCACGCATCATGACTTCTCAAGGTCGTGGTGCTATGCACACGTAAAGGAATCTCCTTTAAGTGGTGAGCACAGATTGAGTGAGTTACTATGAATGATGAAAGAATAAAAGGCGGAAAATTTTCAGTCAGTTTACGTTTTGTGATTATAGTGCTTTTGGTTTTTGTGGGATTATATTTGAGATTTAAGATGCGGATGAATCATGACTTTGATGGGGATGAGTCATTTATCTTGACTTTTATGAAGGGATCCTTTATGGACTTGTTGCGTGGAATTCCAAAGACGGAATTTTGTTCCTATTTGTCGGGTGATATTTACTTAATTTATCCTTTTTTCAAATTATTTGGTTATAATAAATGGGGTTTAGCTATACCTCATATTATCGCCACTTTACTCGGTTTTTATTTTTTATACCGTATATGTGAAATATATTTTAGAACTAATTTTGGTTATATAATTGCATTTAGCATCTTCTGCTTTAATAATACATTGATTAAATATGCCCTCGAAGTAAGGACATACGCTGTTTTACCCACCTTAGCTTTAAGTGTTTTCTACTTTACTTATCAGCTTATAAATGAGTATAAGACTATGAGCAAAGCTAAAAAAATTGGTATAGGTTTATTTCTCATTCTCGCCATTTGGTTTCATGTTCACGGCCTTGTAATGATTTTCTTAACATTTTTGTATTTATTAGTAACGAAACGACGAGAACCGACATTTCGTTTACTCTTATTAGATATGCTCAAATTTTTCAGTATCGTTTTAATGATTGCTCTGCCCTTGTGGTGTTTCAGTGTTTTTGGCCCACACAACCCCCCGCATGTAAATCCCTTTTTATATTTCCCGAATCCTTTGGTTAATTTAATGGGATTCCTCAAGTTAGTATTTTGTAATTTGATAGGAACAAAAATTTTATATTTCTTAATTGTGGGGTTGATAATTCCATTTTTAGCAAGACATGAATCCCGGTATCAACAGATTGGTTTTTTTCTTATCCTTATTGTTTTACCTATTGAATTAATATTATTAGCAAGTGTCAAAAATCATTATTATTTTGTTCAAAGACACTTTATCTGGGTGATGCCATTATTCGCTTTCCTCTTAGGATGGTGTTGGGACTCGACAGTTCAGCATATCCGACAAATTTCTAAGGTCTCCAACTTCACCAATGATAAATTACCAATAATAAATCACCAATAACAAATATTGACATTTTCGACGAAAATGTTATACTTTCATCCTAATTTCCGAAGGATAATATAATTTATATAAGTTAGATTAAAAATGATAAAAAGAACCTATATTCCCAAACCTAACGAAATCGAGAGAAAGTTTTACCTGGTAGACGCGAATAATCAGATCTTAGGACGGTTAGCGGCAAAAGTCGCCGCGATTTTAAGAGGTAAACACAAAGCCATTTACACACGGCATCTTGATACTGGTGATACCGTGATTGTTATTAATGCTGATAAAATCAAGGTCACGGGTAAAAAGTTAAGCGATAAAGTATATCATCGATTTACGGGGTACCCTTCAGGGCAAAGAAGCGTAACATTAGAACAGATGCTTAAAAAGGCCCCAACCGAGGCGCTACGTTTGGCTATCAACCGCATGATTCCCAAAGGGCCGTTAGGGTATAAAATTCGAGGACGACTTCGCATCTATGTGGGAGATCAACATCCTCATCAAGCGCAGAAACCGATAACTTTATCATTATAAGTAAATTTTATTTAAATAATTATTTTGGGAGAATGAAACGATTATGGTAGAAATGGTCAAATATGGTGCCACCGGACGACGCAAAACTTCTGTTGCCCGTGTTAATTTAATTCCGGGAACAGGGAAGATCGTAGTGAACAATCGTCCTTTCGAAGAATATTTTTTCCGGGAAACAGACCGGGTTGCTGTCCTGGAACCGCTCAAATTAACCAATGCAACGGGGAAATTTGATATCTTTGCCAAAATCACGGGCGGAGGAACAACCGGACAGGCCGGCGCTATGCGTTTAGGACTTTCCCGCGCTTTATCGTTGTGCGATGACGCCATGAAAAACGTTCTTAAAAAAGGAACCTATCTTAGACGGGATTCCAGAATGAAAGAGCGTAAAAAGCCTGGTCAGAAGGGGGCGCGAAAGAAATTTCAATGGGTTAAACGATAATTATCCTAACAATTTTAGTAGCAACAATTTAAACCTATCTCCCTCCAAAAACGAGTTGACGAGATAGGTTTTTTAATTTAATATAAACCATTATTTTGATTGTCGACTAGAAATTTCTAAACTGATTTTTAAAATTTTATTAAGGAAGTGTATCTATGATTAAAGTGGGAATTGTGGGGATAAGCGGTTATTCCGGACGAACGACATTGGACATCCTTTTAAAACATCCCAATGTCCGGGTCACGTATGTCAGTGCCAATAATACGACGGGAAAAATTAGTGATATTTGGCCACATTTACGCAATAAAACAACGCTGACTTGCGATAAATTTGATTTGGACAAAGCGACGGAACTGTGTGATCTTCTTTTTTTAGCTGTACCCCATACAGTGTCGATGACAATCACCCCGAAGTTATTGAAAGCTAAAAAGCGCATCATTGATTTAAGTGGCGATTACCGCTTAAAAGCGAAAACGGAATACAAAAAGTGGTATGGGGCGGAACATACGGATAGTTCCAATTTATCCAAGGCGGTTTATGGATTACCGGAGCTTTATCGAGAAGAGATTAAGAAAGCGGAGCTTATCAGTAATCCGGGTTGCTACCCGACGGCCGCCATTATCGGGATAGCACCGCTTGCGGCCACACAATATGATTCGATCAAATCGATTATCATTGATGCTAAGTCTGGTGTCACCGGGGCAGGCCGCAAAGTCATTCCCGGACTGATTTTTTCCGAAGTGAATGAAAATTTTAAGGCCTACAAAGTTTTAAATCATCAGCATACACCGGAAATCAATCTCTATTTATCAAAATTAGCTGGGGCTGATGTTGATGTGACTTTTGTTCCGCATTTGTTACCGATTAATGTGGGTATTTTGGAAACTATTTATATTCAACTGAACAATAAAATGTCCTTGGGCGATGTAGTGACGTTATATACAAAATTTTACAAGACCGAAAAATTCGTGCGGGTATTACCCGCTGGTCAGCAACCGGAAATAAAAAATGTGGTGGGGACCAATTATTGCGATCTGGGGTTAGCTGTCGATGAGAAAAAGAATTTGCTCGTTGTGACGGCCGCCATTGACAATTTAATGAAAGGCGCTGCTGGTCAGGCCGTGCAGAATATGAATATCATGTGTCTTTTTGAAGAGACACAGGCACTCATTTGAAATTGGTGGCGCACAGTATAAAGTATTTTGTTTTTCTACGGAGACATAAATGAAAATTGTTAAAGGTGGAATAACCAAGGCTCAAGGATTCAAGGCCAATGGTCTTCACTGTGGGATCAAACGATCCGGGAAACTGGATTTAGCGCTTATTTACTGTGATTGTCTAGCAACGGTCGCAGGTGTATTTACAAAGAATTCGATCAAAGCGGCACCCTTAATTGTCACGCAAAAACATTTGCACAATCACCGTGCGCAAGCCATTATCGTCAATAGCGGCAATGCCAACTGTTTTACCGGAAATTTTGGGATGATCTATGCACAAAAAACAGCGGAGTTGTTTGCAAAATTGTTGAAGATAAAAACATCCGATGTTTTGGTCGCCTCGACCGGTATTATCGGTAGACCATTGCCGTTTAAAAAGATTAAAGATGCAGCACCCCAACTCGCGAAAGGCTTAAGCCCAAACCATAGTCAAAAGGCCGCCCGCGCGATTTTGACCACGGATAAAATGATTAAAGAAACTGCCGTTCAAACAACAATCAATGGGAAGACAATCACTCTCGGTGGATGTGCGAAAGGTTCTGGGATGATCGCCCCGAATATGGCTACGATGTTAGCTTTTATTACGACGGATGTTGCCATTACGGCTCCAATGTTAAAGCTGGCATTAACGAAGGCCGCTGAAAAAACTTTTAATTGCATCACAGTGGATGGATGCATGAGTACCAATGACATGACAATTGTTCTGGCCAATGGTTTGGCCAACAACACCATGATTCGTAAACACGGCAAAGACTTTGATAAATTTTATGAAGCGTTACACTTTATTTGTTTGGATTTGGCTAAAAAGATTGTGCTTGATGGAGAGGGGGCAAACAAATTTATTGAAGTGCACGTGACCGGAGCTGGGAATGACGATAAGGCGAAAAAAGTATGCTTTGCCATCGCTAACTCGAATTTAGTAAAGACAGCCGCTTACGGGAGCAATCCGAATTGGGGACGTGTCGCGGCAGCCGTTGGGTCCCTTGGACTTCCGATTACTGAGAAAGACATGAAAATTAAATTTAGTTCTTTTGCCAAGAAAAATATTCGTATCTCTGTAGATTTAAATCTGGGACGGCATAAAGCGACTGTCTACACCTCAGATTTATCTCCCGAATACGTAAAAATCAATGGGGCGTATAATTGATCGGCCATGGAAGATATCATTAAAAAAGCTGGTGTCCTCGTTGAAGCCATTCCGTATATTCATGGATTTCGTGGCAAAGTTTTCCTGATTAAATACGGTGGGAGTATTCTCGATGATGACACGATTCGTAAAAATGTTTTAGAGGACGTGGTTTTTTTGAGTTTTGTGGGGATTCGCATCATTCTTGTCCATGGTGGTGGACCGCATATTAGCTTGCGGCTTAAAGAAATTGGCATCCAGCCAGAGTTTCATGATGGTATTCGTGTCACTGATGCGCATACCTTAAAAATTGTCAGCGAGGAACTGGATAAATTAAATAAAAAAATCGTTAGCGAGATTAAGGAACTGAAAGGAAATGTCACGGGTCTAAAGGGGGAAGAAAATATTGTTTATGTTGAGAAGAAAAAAGCAACTAAGGATTTGGGGTTCGTCGGAACGATCACGACTATTGAGAGGGAAGCGATCGAACAACATTTAAAAATAGGCAACATCACCGTCATTTCACCGATGGGCATTAGTGTGGAAAAGCAGCCTCATAATGTCAACGCCGATGAAGTCGCCAGTGCCATTGCAACTTCCATGAAGGCAGAGAAAATCGTTTTATTGACCAACATCCACGGAGTGATGCGAGATATTAATGACGCCAATTCACTTATGTCAACCTTAACCATTGAAGAAGTTAATCAACTCATTGCCGAAAAGGTCGTTCACGATGGAATGATCCCTAAAGTTCAAGCCTGTGTGGCGGCTTTACGAGGAGGCGTTAATAAAGCCCACGTTATTGATGCCAAATTGCGTCACGCGTTGCTGCTCGAAATTTTCACGGATAAAGGTATTGGAACGTTAATAACCAAAGCAAAAGGTAAATAATATCGATGAAGAAACAGGAAATATTCGATAACTACGAAAAATATATTCTCTCGACCTATACACGCATGCCGTTGATCGCGGTGAAGGGTAAGGGAAGTCAATTGATTGATATTGATGGCAAGAAGTATTTGGATTTCTTCCCCGGATGGGGTGTGAATAGTGTTGGTCATTGCCATCCTAAAGTCATGTCGGCTGTGCGGGATCAAATTGGAAAATTGATTTTTGTGGCGAACAATTTTTATCATTCTAATCAGGTCAAGCTAGCGCAAGAGATTATCTATTGGTCATTTCCCGGGAAAGTATTTTTCTGTAACAGTGGCGCGGAAGCGAATGAAGCTGCCATCAAATTTTGCCGCGCCTATGGCCAAGGAAAACGTTTCGAAATCATAACGATGGAGGATTCTTTTCACGGTCGAACACTTGGAGCTTTAGCTGCCACCGGACAAAAAAAATATCAGGAAGGGTTTGATCCATTACCATCAGGTTTTAAGACGATTCCTTTCAATGACATGGATGCGCTAAAGAGCGCGATCACGGAAAAAACGGTGGCTATTATGCTGGAATTAATTCAAGGTGAAGGAGGAATTAATATTGCCCAAGAAGATTACATTCGGGAAATTCGTGAGCTTTGCGATGAACGCAATATTCTTCTCATATTTGATGAAGTACAAACAGGTATGGGCCGCACCGGTGAAATGTTCTGCTTTAAACATTATAAAGTTATTCCCGACCTTATGACGTTAGCCAAATCTCTTGGCGGGGGATTACCCATTGGCGCACTCGTTGTTAGAAAGGAAATTGCCGATACCTTTAAACCCGGCATGCATGCCTCGACATTTGGCGGTAGTCCCTTGGTATGCAAAGCCTCTTTGGGTGTTTTCAAAGCGATTCAAAAATATAAGATGCTTTCCAACACCAAAACCATGGGCACTTATTTAATGGAACAGTTGCAGCAATTGAAACAAAAATTTGATTGCATAAAAGAAGTGCGTGGCCTAGGATTGATGATTGGCGTTGAACTCAATATCGAAGGGAAGGGAATCGTGGAGGAATGTTTCCAAAATGGTTTATTGATTAATTGTACTCAAGACCGAGTTTTACGCATTATGCCGGCCTTAAATGTGACAAAGAAACAAATTAACCGAGCCGTTATCATTCTTGAAAGGGCTATGCAAAAAATAACATTAAACCAACCGGCAGCTTCAGACAAAGAAAAAGTGAGCGTGACTCAATAATGAAAAAACGCGATTTTCTTACTTTACAAGACTTATCGAGTGATGAAGTTCATCACCTTTTGGATTTATCAATGTCCTTAAAAAAAGAAAAAGGGCAACATACTCATCATCTAAAAGGAAAATCGATCGGTCTTGTTTTTCAGAAACCATCGAATCGAACTCGGGTTTCCTTTGAGGTGGCGACTTGGCAATTGGGGGGAAATTGCCTTTATCTTGGACCCGATGAAATTAATTTAGGAAAACGTGAAACCACCGCAGATGTGGCGCGCACCCTTTCGCGTTATCTCAATGTGATTGTTGCGCGAACATATTCGCATGATGATATCTTGGAATTGAGTCGTTATGCGACAGTACCTGTTATCAACGGGTTGTCGGATATGTTTCACCCTTGCCAAGGACTGGCCGACATTTTTTCGGTCAAAGAAAAATTTGGAACGTTTAAAGGACTCTCTTTAGCTTACGTTGGAGATGGCAATAACGTCTGTCATTCGCTTTTAATTGGCTGTACCAAAGTTGGTTTAAACATCGCGATCGCTACCCCCGGAGGTTACGAACCGAATAAGGATGTCATTAAAAAAGCCATAACCGACGCTAAAAAGACTGGCGCGAAAATTGTTTTGACGAACTCCCCTGATGAGGCTGTCAAAAATGCAAACATCATTTATGTCGATGTGTGGGTGAGTATGGGCCAAGAGACGGAAACAAAAAAGAGACTTAAAGATTTTCAAGAATTTCAAGTGAATTCACGATTGGCAAAACTGGCAAATAAAAATTATGTTTTTATGCATTGTCTACCGGCGCATCGCGGCCAAGAAGTAACCGAGGATATTATTGATGGTCCGCATTCCATTGTCTTTGATCAAGCGGAAAATCGATTACATGTACAAAAGGCGGTCTTGATTTTTTTACTGACTAAATAAACAGGAGACATTCCATGAAGAAAGTTGTCTTAGCCTATTCGGGAGGATTGGACACTTCTTGCGCCATCAAGTGGCTGCAGCAAAAAGGATATGAGGTGATTGCCTTTATTGCCGATGTGGGGCAAGGAGAAATTTTTGCTGAAGTCAAAGAACGCGCCATTAAAACCGGCGCCTCCAAAGTTCATGTTCTTGATTTAAAACAAGAATTCGTCAACAACTATGTCTTTTCTGCTTTGAAGGCAAGTGCTATTTATGAAAATAAATATTTACTCGCAACGGCCTTATCTCGCCCGTTAATCGCGAAACATCAAGTTGAAGTTGCCCATAAAGAAAAGGCAACGGCCGTAGCGCATGGATGTACCGGTAAAGGCAATGACCAAGTGCGATTTGAAACAACTGTAAAAATCCTCGATCCAACTTTGGAGCAAATTGCACCTTTGCGCATTTGGGAATTTAAAACACGGGAAGAAGAGATTGATTATGCACAAAAACATAAAATCCCGGTGAATGTCACCAAGAAAAGTCCGTATAGCATTGATATCAATCTTTATGGCCGAAGTATTGAATGCGGGATTTTGGAAAATCCATGGATTGAACCGCCGGAAGAAATTTACCAAATGACGGTCAGTCCGCAAAAAGCGCCAGACAAACCGACGTATATTGAGCTGGAATTTGAAAAAGGGATTCCTAAAAAAATTGATGGCAAAGTTTTCGAGGCTGTGGAGTTAATTCAGAAGCTCAATGAAATCGGTGGCAAAAATGGTGTTGGTCGGGTGGATATGATTGAGAATCGTTTGGTGGGGATTAAATCTCGCGAGAATTACGAGAACCCGGCTGGAACGATTTTACATACGGCGCATCAGGAGTTAGAAGCTTTGGTATTGGACCGAGAGACCTTGCATTACAAATCGCCACTCTCACAAAAATATGCCGAGTTGATTTATTATGGTTTGTGGGAAACACCGTTACGTTATCAACTGGATGAGTATGTCAATAAAACACAAGCGATGGTGACCGGAACAATGCGATTGAAATTATATAAAGGAAATTGTGTGGTAGTGGGGCGAAAATCAAAATTTTCACGATATAAAGAAGAATTGGCGACGTACGGGAAAAAAGATGTTTTTGATCAAAAATTAGCGGAAGGGTTTATTAAGTTGTGGGGAATGCCGTATTGAGGCAGTGACTAGTTACTTTAAAAAGGAATAAAAAATGACTAAACTCTGGGGTGGACGATTCAGTAAAAAAACGAATAAACTTGTGGAAGAGTTTACGAAATCGATTCAGTTTGACCAAAAACTGGCCAAGTATGATGTAATAGGATCGTTGATCCATATCGACATTTTAAAAGAGGCCGGCCTCTTAACAACTGAGGAATATCAAACATTAAAATCTGGCCTTGAAAAAATTCAAAAGGAAATCAGTGCAGGGACATTGATTCCTAACCCGCCTTTTGAAGATATTCACTCGTATATCCAAGATCAACTCGAGAAAAAGGTTGGAAATGTTGCTTCGAAATTGCACACTTGTCGATCAAGAAATGATCAGATTGTTTTTGACATAAAAATGTACTCCCTAGACATGTTGGCCGATATTGAAATGCACATACAACATTTTATCTCAATTCTAAGCGAGTTGGCTTCAAAAAACTTGAATGTAAAAATCCCTGGCTATACCCATCTTCAGCGTGCTATGCCCATAAAATTGTGGTTTTATTTTGACGCCTATGTTGCCATGTTAGGACGAGATTTAGAAAGATTGATGAATGCAGAAAAAAACATTAATTTAACAATGGGCGCGGGGGCGCTAGCAGGGACATTCATTGAGTCCTCCAAATACAATCAGGCCGCAAGCACTCATCTCAAGAAAATAAAAGCGGGGATAAATCCGCCAAGCAATCCCATCGACACCGTCAGCGACCGGGATTTTGTCATTGAAATCTTAAGCGCATTGTCCATATTGCAGATGCACCTATCCCGATTAGCCGAGGATATGATTCTCTGGGCGTCCAAAGAATTCGACTTTATCGAAATCGACGATGCCTTTTGCACGGGAAGTTCTTTGATGCCGCAAAAGAAGAATCCCGATGTTCTGGAATTAGTCCGGGGTTACACGGGACGACTTTATGGAAATCTCATTATCGTCTTAGTGATGATGAAGGGACTGCCTTTAGCCTACAACCGGGACATGCAATTAGATAAGGAGCCTCTTTTTGATTCCTTTGAGATTGTGCAAAAGGAATTACAAGTTCTCACGGAGCTGTTTAAGAACATTAAATTCAAAGAGGAAAATATCCGGAAACAACTCGAGGACGAATCCCTTTATGCAACCGATTTGGCGGATTATCTGGTCCAAAAGAGAGTGCCATTTAAAGAAGCGCATACAATCATCGGTAAACTGATTCAATATAAATACAAAAGTGGCGAAGAAATTCGAAATATGCGTGCTGAGACACTGAAAAAATTTCATCCACTTTTAACACCTAAAATTGTAAACAAACTAATTGACCCTGAATATTCGGTGAAATCAAAAAAATCTGTACGAAAAACTAAAATTAAACTTTAACCTATGCACGATTTTCTTTTTAAAAAAGGTGAACTGTACTGTGAAGATGTGCCTATTAGGGCTATTGCCCAAAAGGTAGGAACGCCATTTTACGTCTACAGTCACCATACGATCGTTGACCATTTTACCAAGATCCAAAAAGCCTTTGCACAGATTGATCCCATCATTTGCTTTGCGATGAAATCCAATAGCAACTTGGCTGTTCTGAAAACTTTAGTGGATCTCGGTGCCGGTTTTGACATTGTCTCGGTTGGCGAATTAAAGAAGGCCTTACTCGTTAAAGCCGATCCTAAAAAGATTGTTTTCGCTTCGGTAGGGAAAACGGAAGAAGAGATCGCCACCGCGATGAAGGCGGGTATCTTATTTTTTAACGTTGAGTCGCTGCCGGAATTGGCGGAGATCAATCGAATCGCGAAGAGACTGCGCAAAAAACCTAAAGTGGCAATCCGTGTCAATCCGGATGTTTCCGCAGTCACTCATGAAAAAATTACAACCGGAACTTTAAGAAAAAAATTTGGGATTGATTTAAAAACAACGCGGGGTATTTTCAAAAACAGACGAAAATACCCAAATCTCGAGTTTAGCGGTCTTCACATCCATATCGGATCACAGATTGTCACGAAAGAACCCTTCATCAACGCGATTCAAAAATTGATTGAGTTTATCGAACGGCTGCGTCACGATGGCACTCAACTAGAATATCTTGATATTGGCGGTGGACTTGGTATTATTTATAAAGATGAGAAACCACAAACCGCCCAGGATTTTGCCAATGCGGTTTTGCCATATTTAGAGAAGGCGGGACTTAAGGTTGTGCTAGAGCCTGGACGGTTTATTGTAGGGAATGCAGGAATTTTTGTCACTCGGGTTCTGTATCTCAAAGACAATGGGTTAAAAAAATTTCTCATTGTTGACGGAGGAATGAATGATCTTATTCGCCCGGCTCTTTATGATGCTTACCATGAAATTGTTCCGGTGAAAGAAACGAAGGCTCTTCGAAAAAAGATGGATGTAGTCGGCCCCATTTGTGAAAGTGGGGATTTCTTTGCGCATGACCGTGAATTGCCCGTATTAAAGAAAGGTGACTTGTTAGCGATCATGAGCGCCGGTGCTTATGGATATGTCATGTCCAGTAATTACAATATTCGCGGTCGAGTGCCAGAAATTTTTGTCAAAGGCAATCAATTTGAAATTAGTAAACCCAGGGAATCTTTTAAGGATCTTATCAGGGGAGAGAGGATCCCGACTTTTCTAAATTAAAATGAAAAAAGCAATTCCTTTTACCAAAATGGCCGGGGCAGGCAATGATTTTGTAGTTGTGGAAGCCCCCATCAAAGTTGATCCAAAAAAATTAACAATCAAAGTATGCGACCGCACCAACGGCATTGGTGCCGATGGTCTATTAATTTTGGATAAATCAAAAAGGGCGGATTACCAAATGCGCATCATTAACGCCGACGGCTCCGAGGCCGAGATGTGCGGCAATGGCGCCCGTTGTATGGCCGTCTATATCGCGCGTCATAAGTCCCCGAAGAAAAAAATTTTTTCTCTGGAAACATTGGCGGGAATTATTCTCGCCCAAGCCAATGGTGAAACAGCGCTGGTGCGCCTCAGTGACCCAACGGATTATAAACCCGACATTCCCGTTAATGTGAATGGCCGCACCATCCATGTACATTATATTGACACAGGCGTTCCGCATGCTATTATTTATGTCGATCATCTTAAGGACATTAATGTACAAACCATCGGACCGCAAATTCGTCATCACAAACAATTTCATCCGCGTGGAACCAATGTGGATTTTGTTGAACAAATCGATCATCATCTTGTTGGTGTTCGCACTTATGAACGCGGTGTGGAAAATGAAACCAAAGCGTGTGGGACCGGAGCCGTCGCTTCTGCTTTAATTTCGTACCGAAAGGGTAACCCGGCCATCACAACCAAAGACAAAGCGCAAATGAACGTTAAAACAAAAAGTGGTGAAATTCTTCGAGTGACCTTTGATTTAAAACATGGTAAAATCACCAATGTTTGGTTGAAAGGCTCCGCCCAATTTATTGCGCAAGGAAAATACTTTTTATAAAAATTAATCCCTGATTCCCGCCATTTGCAAAAATCAGGACAAGGAGGCGAAAGAATGAAAATATTTCGTGGTTCCATTGTTGCGATTGTCACTCCATTCAAAGATGGAAAAGTCGATGAGGCCAAATTCAAAGAACTTATCGAATTCCAAATCAAAAGTGGAACTCAAGGGATCGTTCCTTGTGGAACAACTGGGGAGTCCCCGACTTTATCTCACGAAGAACATTCCCGGGTCATCGAAATCTGTATTCAAGCCGCTCGTGGTCGAGTTTCGATTATTGCGGGGACAGGTTCTAATTCTACCGCTGAGGCCATTTCTTTGACGAAGCATGCGGCCAAAGCTGGTGCCAATGCCGCGCTTGTGGTTGCTCCTTATTACAATAAACCAACACAGGAAGGGCTTTATCTCCATTTTAAGGCCGTTGCGCAGTGTTCGCATCTTTCCATTCTTCTCTATAATATTGCGGGCAGAACGGCTATTAACATTGAACCAACAACCATGGTGCGTTTAGCTAACGATTGTAAGAACATCGTTGGAGTAAAAGAGGCCTCCGGGTCATTAGATCAAATGAGCATGATCAAACATCTTTGTCCTAAGGACTTTTTATTACTTTCGGGTGATGATTCTTTAACCTTACCCATTTTAAGTATTGGTGGCGTTGGGGTCATTTCGGTTGCTGCCAACATTATTCCGCAGGATATTGTTAAATTTATCCAAACATTTCAAAACGGTCAATTGAAGGAAGCGCAAGAGTGGCATTATAAGCTCTTACCCCTGTTTAAGGCTCTGTTTTTGGAAACAAACCCCATCCCAATTAAAGAGGCGATGGGAATGTTAGGGATGTGTTCGCCGGAATTGCGACTGCCGCTTTGTCCCATGTCGGCCGCCAATCGCGAAAAATTAAAATCCTCCTTCAGCAACTATGGACTATTCAAAGAAAAAAATAGCAGTAAAGCGTCCTTAAATGCTCCGCAAAATAAAGTGAATTCCAAAAATCATACCGCTGCCTTAACTCGAAAATAATTTATGATTAAATTAGCTGTAAGTGGATGCCAAGGACGAATGGGCCAGAGGATTACACATCTGGCTTTCGGTGATAATGACTTTAAGGTGACTGTGCTCCTGGAGCATAGAGATCATCCCAAAGCTTCTGAAAATATCAATGGTATCTCCATAAGTACGGGAGCAGATGCTGTTAAAGGATGTGATGTTTTAATTGAATTCACCACACCGGAGGCTACGATCGCTCACTTGGCGGCTTGTGTTAAACATGGTGTTAAAATGGTCATCGGCACAACGGGATTATCCACCGATCAGATCACCCAAATTCAGCAAGCCACTAAAACGATTCCCATTGTCTTTTCCTCTAATATGTCGGTGGGCGTTAACATTCTCTTTAATGTGACCAAACAATTGGCCCAGAAAACCCCGCAAAGCTATTTAGTAAAAATGAGCGAGGCTCATCACATTCATAAAAAAGACGCTCCTTCGGGAACGGCCAAAACTTTGGCGGAAATTATTGAAAAAAACTCGGCCAAAAAAGTTCCTTCCATCGAATCCATTCGTGAAGGAGAGATTGTGGGCGATCACACGGTTATCTTCGACAGCGCTGAGGATACCATCACCATTAGTCATCATGCGAAGAGTCGTGATATTTTTGCTAAAGGTGCTTTAGTGGCTGCCAAGTTCGTTGTGAATAAAAAAAGTGGGTTGTTTACTATGCAGGATGTCTTGGGACTAAACTGATTATTCATCTCAAGTAATTTTAATTTACTATGTCGACACAAGGAGTTAGTTCAATGCCCATCACAATTGAATTCTCCGACCGTTTAAAAGCATTACCGCCGTACATTTTTGTAGAAATCGATAAGGCCAAGCGTGAGGCCCGAGCCGCTGGTCGTGATATTATTGATCTTGGCGTTGGGGATCCCGATTCGCCGACATTTCCTCATATTATCGAAGCACTTAAAAAAGCAGCCGAAGATCCAGCTAACCATCATTATGCCTTTGATGCGGGTTTACCACAACTGCGAACAACTATCGCGCAGTGGTTTCAAAAACGCTTCAGTGTTTCCCTTGATCCTCATGCGGAAATTTTACCTCTCATTGGATCAAAAGAAGGACTGGCCCATTTACCTTTAGGAATCGTTAATCCTAAAGACAAAGTTATTTTAACGGATCCTGCGTATCCAGCCTACCGGGCAGCCGTCATTTTCGCAGGAGGAAAAATCGTTAATGTCCCTCTTAAAGAAAGTAACGGTTTTCTCCCTGACATTAAAAAGATTGAGAATATTAAAGAGGCAAAAGTGATGTTCGTCAATTATCCGAATAATCCAACCTCGGCCACGGCCACTCGAGAATTTTTCACCCAGTTAGTCAGCCTCGCCCTCGAGAAAGGCATTATTCTGGTTTCAGACATGGCGTATTCGGAAATTTATTACGACGGCCAAAGGCCTGTCAGTATTTTGGAAATCGAAGGAGCCAAGGAAATCGCCATTGAATTTCATTCGTTGTCAAAAACTTATAATATGACGGGCTGGCGCATTGGTTGGGCGTGCGGCAACAGCAAACTCGTTGCGGCTTTAGCCAAAGTAAAATCCAATTTTGATTCGGGAATTTTTCAAGCGATTCAAGTCGCTGGGGTAGCGGCGCTTAACACGGATGAACGAGAAATCGAAGATCTCCGTGCACTTTATCAAGAACGCCGCGACTTGCTCATCAATGGACTCCGAAGCATTGGCTGGAAAGTCCCTTCCCCTAAGGCAGCCTTTTATGTTTGGGCCAAAATTCCGAAGGGATTTACGAGTTCTATGGAGACATCGAAAGCTTTCTTAGAGAATGCCGATATTGTTGTCACCCCCGGTAATGGTTTTGGCGAAGCAGGAGAGGGGTATATCCGAATGACATTAACGGTCCCCAAAGATCGTCTGAATGAAGCTGTTGAACGATTTAAAAAAATTTTATAATTTGATTACCCCATGGCCACTGTTTATTTAGGATTAGGTTCTAATCTTGGGAACAGAGAAGTGAACCTTAAAAACGCTATCCAGGAATTAAAGGCGCGCCTTAAGCTCATGCGAGCTTCTAACATTATTGAAACTGAGCCAGTCGGTGGTCCACCGCAAGGCAAATACCTTAATGCTGTTGTTCAAGGGATAACTTCTTTATCCCCGGAAGAATTGCTCAATACCATCAAATCCATTGAGCAAAAATTAGGCCGCGTGGAAACCGTAGTCAATGGACCGCGCCTCATCGACATTGATATTCTTTTGTATGACCATTTACAAATCCAAACGGACCAACTCACTATTCCGCATCCGCGCATGTTCGAACGAGAGTTTGTCATGACCCCTTTAAAAGAAATTGCCCCCGAAGAATTTATTGAGAAACTAATTCATTTATAACCACAACCGTATTGTTTCCCCTATGAAGGTTATTACCTCCATTTCTAAAATCCGTTCCATTATCACCAATGCAAAATTACAAAAGAGATCGATCGGTTTTGTCCCGACGATGGGCGCCCTCCATGAAGGGCATTTATCGCTTTTCCGACGATGTCGCGAAGAAAATGATTGTGTGGTGGTGAGTATCTTTGTCAATCCACTTCAATTCGCTCCGATGGAAGATTTTGCCTCTTATCCTCGAGAACAGAAAAGAGATATTTTTTTGACAAAAAAGGAAAATATTGATATAGTATTTCATCCGTCGGTAAAAGAAATATATCCGAAGAGCTTTTTGACAAATGTGCGTGTTGAAAAAATAACCGAAACGTTATGCGGAAAATTTCGTCCCGGACATTTTCAAGGAGTCGCAACCGTTGTTGCCAAATTATTAAATATCGTTACGCCGGACATTCTTTATTTGGGACAAAAAGATGCTCAACAATGTGTGGTGATTCAGCAAATGGTACACGATTTAGATTTTCCGGTCAAGGTTAAAGTCCTGCCCACGATACGCGAACGCGATGGGTTAGCCATGAGTTCACGCAATAAGTATTTGACTGAAAGACAACGAAGACAAGCTCCAATTATTTACAAGTCCTTATGCTTAGCCGAAGAAAAAATTTTAGCCGGCGAACGTAGGCCATCTTATATTACCGCCATGATGCAAAAGACCATTGAAGACAATAGTTCCGCAAAAATTGATTATATCGATTGTGTAGATGCCAAGACCTTAGAACCTTTGAAAACCTTGAAAGGAAAAGTCCTCATCGCTTTAGCCGCATGGTTTGGAGGAGCCCGATTGATTGATAATATTATGCTTCAAGTTAAATGAATTTAAAAAACTAGCGGATGGAAGTCCCTGGTAATCCGTTATGTGTTTATTAAAAACTTTTGAGTAATGGCTTCCAAGACAAAGAAGATAAAAATCGGTATTGTGGGATGCGGGGCCATCGGTTCGCGAATAGCAAAAAGTATCGAAAACGAATTAAAGGATATTTATCAATTAACCGGACTTTACGATATTAAAGTGCAGAAATCGCGCGATTTAGAGCGCTCCTTAAAAATTCAACGTATCGTGAAATCCTCCCTGGACAATCTCCTCAAAACTTGTGAGCTTATGGTTGAAGCCGTAAACGCCACCAACACCCGTACCATTATCTATAAGGCCCTCAAGGCCAAGTGTCATGTCTTAGCCATGAGTGTTGGCCAACTTCTTAATGCGTCAGATATTTTCCGGTTAGCTGGGAAAAATCAGTGTTATCTTCTACTTCCCTCCGGCGCGATTGCCGGTATCGATGCCATCAAAGCCATTAGTTCCGTCCATATTCAATCTATAACTCTAACCACGAGAAAATCCATTTCTGGATTTGCCGATTTACCCTACCTAATGGATCGCGGTATCGACCTTTCCCAAATTACTAAGGAAACAATTCTGTTTGAAGGCGACGTGGATTCAGCCGTGAAATTTTTCCCTCAGAATATTAATGTGGCGGCCACTATTGCCTTGGCCAGTAAAGCTAAGAAAAAAATTACTATTCGCATGATCACATCCCCCACCTTTACCACCAATTCGCATGAAATCGAAATTGTGGGGGATTTTGGACGGCTGGTCACTCGGACGGAAAACGTCGTTTGTCCGGATAATCCCAAAACAAGTTATCTAGCCGTTCTCTCCGCCATACAAACACTCAAAGAATTTAGACAAAACGTTAAAATTGGGACATGACGAAAGGAGGTGACACATGTCAGCCAAAAAAGTTGCTAAAGTAGGTATCAAGAAAGAATCCGGTTACCTTTATTTTGTTGATAAAAACGGTGACATTTCTTGTGCCAAAATGGCCCGCGGTAGTGAAAGAGGAGGAAAAGCAAAGAAGGTCGCTAAAGTTGGAATTAGAAAACAACCTGGTTTTCTCTACTTCATCGACAGACAAGGCGATATTTCTTGTGCGAAAATGGTTCGCGGTGGACAAAAAAGAAAAACCAAAAAAGCTGCGGCCAGACGAAGACGATAAGAAACTCCATACCTTTAATAGCCCCTGTACACATCACATGTCCAGGGGCTATTAAATTTTCATCAAAAAATATAATCCTTTTACTTTTTATGAAAAACGATTTTATTATTATCCGTGGTGCGAAAGAACACAATCTTAAAAATATTGACCTCAAAATCCCACGCAACAAATTTGTGGTGATTACCGGATTAAGCGGTTCGGGAAAATCCTCTTTAGCCTTTGATACTATTTATGCGGAAGGACAACGGCGGTATGTGGAAAGTCTTTCCGCCTATGCGCGACAATTCTTAGAGCAGCTGCAAAAACCCGATGTAGAATATATCGAAGGATTGTCCCCCACCATTTCTATCGAACAAAAAACAACCAGCCGCAATCCGCGTTCGACCGTTGCAACGCAGACGGAAATTTATGATTATTTACGATTGCTTTTTGCCCGTGTGGGGACACCGTATTGTTATCAATGCGGGAAAAAAATTGAACGCCAAACGGTCGAAGAAATTGCTCAACAGATTTTATCCATTAAAGAAGGGACGCAGATTAATGTGTTGGCACCGCTTATTCGCGGACGAAAAGGAGAATATCGTAATATCCAACAACAGGTGACGAAAGCGGGTTTTGCTCGTCTGCGTGTGGATGGAAAAATTTATGATGTCAATGATAAGATTAAACTCGATAAATATAAGATTCATCACATCGATGTGGTCGTTGACCGGTTAATCATTAAACCTGGTATCAAAAAACGCTTGACCGACTCTATCGAAACCGCTTTACACACTGGACAAGGTTTGGTCATTGTTGATTTTGGTAGGCAATATCCGGAAAAGACATTTAGCGAACGCTATTCCTGCATTGACTGCGGAACGAATTTATCCGAAATTGAACCGCGGATCTTTTCCTTTAATTCTCCTTATGGAGCCTGCCCTAGTTGTAATGGATTAGGGACCAAGATGGAAATCGACCCGGATCTATTGGTCCCCGATGATTCCCAGCCATGGATCAAAGCGATTGCGCCTTGGAAAATTGCGCGACGCAATTTCATGATGTATTACCGTGCTGTACTACGCGAAATCGCCGAGATCTACGGTATCAATCTGGATATTCCTTTGGATAAACTGCCGAAAAAATTTAAGACCATCATTTTTTATGGATCGGAGGATGAAATATGGGGTCGGCAATTTGAAGGTGTAGTGAAATACCTAGAACGTCTTTTTAAAGAGACCGACAGTGATTGGTTAAAGGACGAAATTGCGAAATTCATGTCGGTGTTACCTTGCCCGGAATGTCAGGGCGCACGACTTAAGAAAGAATCTCTTGCCGTCAAGATTCAAGAAAAAAATGTCTCGGATGTCACTTCCCTTTCTATTAAAGAGGCCAAAGAATTTTTTGCCCATCTGGAACTCACCAAAGACAAAAAGATTATTAGCGAACAGGTCCTGAAAGAAATTGCTCGGCGTCTGGATTTTTGTATTAATGTTGGGCTGGAATATTTAACCCTGGATCGGCGAAGCTCGACCCTTTCGGGTGGGGAGGCCGAACGCATTCGCCTAGCCACGCAAGTTGGTTCAGGATTGGTGGGGGTGATTTATGTCTTGGATGAACCCAGCATCGGCCTTCATCAAAAAGATAATGAACGCTTACTTTCCACGCTGCATGCCTTAAGAGATTTAGGGAACACTTTAATTGTTGTAGAGCATGATGAAGCCACCATCCGCAACTCCGACTTTGTGGTTGACCTGGGGCCCGGCGCAGGCGAATATGGGGGGAAGCTCGTTTACGCCGGAGATGTGCCTGGTCTTTTAAAATGTACGCAATCTTTAACTGGACAATTTTTATCCGGAAAGATGTCCATCAGCACTCCCTTAACCCGACGGGAACTCAATAAGAGAAATTATCTTAAAATTTATGGTGCTCAACAACATAATTTAAAAAATATCGATGTGGGCATCCCGTTAGGCACTTTTGTCTGCATTACGGGGGTCTCCGGCTCAGGGAAATCCACGCTTGTGGATGATATTCTTTATAAAGCCTTAGCGCAGAAATTGTATCATTCGAAAGAAAAACCAGGCGCACACAAAAAAATCGGAGGAGTAGAACACGTCGATAAAGTCATTGTCGTTGATCAATCTCCTATTGGACGAACCCCCCGCTCAAATCCTGCGACTTACACCGGAGTCTTTAGCCCTATCCGCGACCTCTTTAGTCAATTACCTGAATCCAAAATGCGTGGCTACCAGCCAGGTCGTTTTAGTTTTAATGTGCCGGGGGGGCGCTGTGAAGCCTGTCAGGGTGATGGGATCAAAAAGATTGAAATGCATTTCTTACCCGATGTTTATGTGGAATGCGAGGTCTGTCATGGCCTACGCTTTACCGAGCAAACGTTAGCTGTACAATATAAGGGAAAGAATATTGCTGAGGTACTCAACCTATCGGTCATCGAGGGCATGGAATTATTCACGAACATTCCCCGTATCAAAAATATTCTACAGACTCTTTACGATGTTGGATTAGGATACATTAAATTGGGTCAATCTGCCACCACCCTTTCCGGAGGAGAGGCCCAACGCGTCAAGCTGGCCAGTGAATTATGCAAATTCGCCACTGGTAAAACATTTTATATCCTGGATGAACCGACAACAGGTTTACATTTTGCGGATGTCGATAAACTCCTAAATGTTTTACAACGGCTTGTTGATAAAGGTAATACAGTTTTAGTAATCGAGCACAATTTAGATGTTGTTAAAAATGCCGATTATATTGTCGACTTAGGCCCCGAAGGCGGAGATAAGGGAGGGGAAGTCATTTTTGCCGGACCTCCGGAAGAGTTGACTAAGAACAAAAACTCTTATACATCCCATTATCTAAAATCTCTTTTAGAGAAGCAGGCACCAGTTGCACAGTTGCAAACTCAATCAAAGTTGATATAATGAAACTCTGTGGATTTAAGCCCATACAATAATGCGCGATGATTTCCCGCCTCCGGTAGAGCGCGGAGTCAAGACCAAGCCAAAACAATCATCTTCCATGAAGCACAATCTATTAAAATATCGGAGATATATTCTGTTCATTCCATTCCTTTTTATCCTATTAAATAATGGGGGATTGTTCATCTATGGGGCCGATGAGAAGGAAAAGGAACTCTTTTTAGTTGCTCAAAAGGCCTTTGACGATGGGTTCTATGATGTGGCTATGCGCTACATTGATGAATTAATGCAGAATTATCCGCAGACCGAAAAGCGGATTCAAGCCAATTTATTACTGGGACAATGCTACTTTTTTAAAAACCAATATCTGAAGGCCTATGAAACATTTCAAGGCCTACTTCAATATAATGAATTTAAAGATGCCACTCTTTTTTGGTTAGGAGAAACGTATCTTAAAGGTTCCGACTATAAACAGGCGGAAAAATATTTCCGACAATTGTTAGATATGTATACCGATTCGGATTATGTCCCCCAAGCCTATTATTCTTTAGCCTGGACCTTTTATGAACAGAATCAATTTGATCCCGCCAAGGAATACTTTCTTAAATTAACCCAAAAGTTTCCGACCCACCAACTAACGGAAGATGCCTTGTTTAAGTTGGGGGAGATTGAGTATAATCGCGGATCCTACGAAACAGCCATCCAATATTTTGAAAATTACGTCGCTAAATTTCCTCAATCCAAACGACATGCCGATGCCTTTTTTTATACGGCCGAGTCTTATTATTTTAAGAATGATTATCTGACGGCGATCACTTATTATTCGAAAGCAGCCGATGGTGCTTTTGATCAAAAACTGATCATCAT
>JAHFGK010000016.1:0-913 GCA_023247475.1 Candidatus Omnitrophota bacterium | reverse complement strand
GATGGAGTTACCTTAAGTTAGAACGCTACCAACTAGCGCAAAAATATTTTGATGAAGCCTATGCCTTAGCCCAAGAAAAAGGGATTTTTTCCGATGATATTTTTTTAGGACAAGCCAGTCTCTATTCCGAAACACACACTTATGACAAAGCCCTGCAAGCGTATTCTGCCATCATTGAAAAATTCCCTAATAGTTCACGTATTGCCGAAGCCCATCTCGGCAAGGCCAATACTTTATATGCCTTGCTGGATTACAGCAACGCTGTTCAAGAATACCGTTTGGTGATCGACCAATATGCACAAAAGCCGGAATACAAAGATATTGTTGAAAAAGCCTATTTTGGTATGGCTTGGACCTATCTTAAATTGGGTGATATCGATAGCTCTATTAAGAATTTCCAAACCATTATGAATCAAACAAACAGTAAAATCGTTAAAATGAGCGCTCTCACTCAGGTTGGGGACGCTTATCAAGATAATGGAGATTTAGAAAAGGCCATTGAGATCTATGATCAGATTCTTAGAGAGTTTCCGGATAGCATTTATACCGATTATGTACAATTCCGACAAGGTGTTGCCTTACTTAAATTAGGAAAAATGGAAATGGCCAGTCTTTCGTTTCAAAGTCTACAAGTCAATTTCCCTAAAAGTAAATATCTTAATGAAGTGGACTATTATTTAGGGGTGGCCTATTTTAAAAATGGGAATTGGGCTAACGCCCGTGATTATATTTTGCGTTATATGAAAAAATCGGGAGAGACAAATTCTGATCTGTCCTATGAAGCTCAATATATTTTGGCTTTATCCAGTTTTAATCTGGACGATTATCAGACGGCTATAGAAACTTTTGAAAAAATTACCCAAAATCAAACTGTTCAGTCGACCATGCTGCAGAATTCCGAATTGGGGATCGC
>JAHFGK010000155.1 GCA_023247475.1 Candidatus Omnitrophota bacterium | reverse complement strand
ATCCTAACATTGATGTTCTGGTGAAAAAAAATCATCTCAAGGATGCTCAAAGAATACTTAATCAAAATGACGAACTTATAAAAGTGTAACGCCATGTTTGATATCAAATTATTGCGCGAAAATATAGAGACGGTTCGGAAGGGGTTGAAAGCCAAGAATAACCAAGTCGACTTAGAGGGCCTTCTTAATTTGGATAAGCGAAGGCGAGAACTATTGGTCGAACTCGACAGTTTAAGAACCAAAAAAAATGAGGCGAATGATGTCATTAGTTCGCTTCTTAAAGAAAAAAAGGATCCCCAGAAGAAAATTGCAACAATGAAGGATATAGCCGAACAAATCGATGGAATCGAACCTCAGGTGAAAGAACTCGAAGAGAAAATCAATGATATCCTCATTGGCGTTCCTAATCTTCCGCATTCATCGGTTCCGATAGGGGGCAAGGAAAAGAACAAAGTTGTCCGCGAGTGGGGCCAACCTCAAAAATTTGATTTTAAACCGAAAACGCACATCGAACTTGCCGAAGCACTGGATATTATCGACTTTAAACGGGCCGCCAAAATCAGCGGTTCGAATTTTGTTTTGTACAAAAGAGAAGGGGCACTTTTAGAGCGGGCTTTGTACAATTTTATGCTGGACGTGCACACCCGAGAACATGGGTATACCGAAATTTTTCCGCCTTTTTTAGTGAATACCTCGGCGATGACCGGGACCGGCCAATTGCCGAAAATGAAAGATGACATGTATTATTTATCCGAGGACGATCTGTATCTTATCCCTACCGCCGAAGTTCCGGTCACGAATATCTACCGTGATGAAATTTTACCAGAAGAAGATTTGCCGATTTACCACACAGCTTATACGGCTTGTTTCCGACGGGAAGCGGGATCGTACGGGAAAGAAACCAAAGGATTGGTGCGGGTTCATCAGTTCGATAAAGTGGAATTGGTCAAATTCGTCAAACCAGAAACCTCCTATGATGAGCTGGAAAAATTGGTATCCAATGCTGAAGAAGTTTTAAAACGCTTAGGGCTTTGTTATCGGGTGGTGCTTTTAGCCAGCGCTGATTTAAGCTTTGCCGCGGCCAAATGTTTTGATATCGAAGCCCACAGCGCTGGTTTAGATAAATGGCTGGAGGTCTCGAGTTGTTCCAACTTTGAAGACTTTCAAGCCCGCCGGGCCAGTATCCGTTTTAAGGGCAAGGAAACGAAAAAGCCCGTATTTGCTCATACCCTTAACGGTTCGGGTGTTGCCTTAGCCCGGACACTGATTGCGATCTTAGAAAATTATCAGACACCGCAAGGGGAAGTGCTCATTCCCGAAGTATTGCAACCCTATATGGGGGGCAGGAAGAAAATTTCTCGTAAGGCCACTTAAAAGGATTTTTAAAATTGCACGATATATTAGCTTACATTTTGAAATTGATTCTATCGGTTTTTTTAATTCCCTGGATAATTTGTTTTGCGCTAAGCTTTCACGAACAGTTGTTATACCTTAAGCACCTTTACCCTTTGTTTGTCGGCGGAATTATTGCGTATCTGGTAATTCATTTGTTCGTTTATGCTCCTGTTGGTCTCTTTCAATTCGGCCAAAACATCGTTGGCAGTATTTTCCACTTATCCGAAATTTTAACCAACAGCATCCCCTACATACTACCATTTTATTTAACGTTACTCTTGATCACCTTTTATGTGACAGAAGTCATCCTCCGAATGACTACTTGGGAAAATTATTTTCTCTTTCTCATCGGGATGATGTTGGCGATGCATATTATTTTGTCGGCCAGAGAGCTGTATGAATTGGATACACATGCACTCAAACCAAATTATTTTTTCTACACAGGATTAATTTTCATTCTTAATTTAATCACTGTGTCCCTGGTACTCGGCTGGGTCCTGCCGGAATTTTCTGCAGTAGATTTTCTCAAGGCCTCAGTAGACAAAACGATCCATATTTATACAGCTTTTTATAAACAGCTTTTTTTGTAGTGGTTAATAGAAATTCTGTGTTGATTTACTGAGTGAGTAACGGCATTCCCAATAGAAATTAAAAGATATTGTTCAAGATTGGAAAATAATGAGAATGGAGAGTCCGCCGCACCCCGCCCAAAGCGGGGGGGGCGAGGTGGCTGCCCTTGCTTATCTGAAAGATTTTATGGAAGCAAGGACTGCAGCTCTCCTTTTCGGAAGGTAAGTTTGATTAGATTATTGTAGGAGAGGTGGCTGCATTGACTTGCTGGAAATTTTAAGGTAGTCAATACTGCACCTCTCTTATCTGAAAAAATTTAATGGTGGAGAGGTGGCTGCATTGACTTATATTAAATTATGACTGTGAAATGACTGTAATTATGTACTATACTTATGTTTTGATCAGCAATGATGGAAGGCGAACGTATACGGGCTGTACTAATAATTTAAGTAGAAGATTAGTCGAACACAATTTTGGTAAAGTTAGATCGACCAAACCATTTTTGCCATTCGAGATATTGTTGGCTGAAGAATTCTTGACGTACCAAGAAGCGAGGGAGAGAGAAAGATTTTATAAAACTACATCTGGTCGAAGGAAATTGAAGGATTTCATTCGCGATTGGGAAATAATCAAAATGGAGAGTCCGCCGCACCCCGCCCAAAGCGGGGGGGGGCGAGACTTCTCCAAAAATTGCGTAGCAATTTTTGGAGAGGTGGCTGAGTGGTTGAAAGCGGCGGTCTTGAAAACCGTTATGGATCGTGAGGTCCATCTAGAGTTCGAATCTCTACCTCTCCGCCATTTGATTTAGCGTTTATCTCTGTTGAGCGATAAGTAATCTCTGCAACAACATGGTTATTGCAGGGATTACTTATGCCATGTGTGTCAAAATGTTACGCGATACATTTTCCTCCCCAATTGGATAACCCATTAACATTATAAGGAACATCTATGCAAAATGGTCTTAAGTATAAGGAAATTCCATGCCCAGTATGCGAGTGCGAGAAGAAAAAGGTCATGTACCCAGACACATTAGGCGCAGGATCAGCAAGGTTTGATTACGATTTCTCTCCTGAACACAATAAAACATATAGAATCGTCCGTTGCAACAACTGTTCCCATGTTTATAGCTCTCCGTTGCCTATGAATTTATGGAAAAATTATATTTCAGTTGTTGATCAGGAATATTTAAAGAATCAAAAGACCCGCTATATGACCGCCGAGAAAGTTATTAAAAGGATTAGGCGTTTTTGTCCAGAAGGCCGGCTTTTAGATGTCGGTTGTGCAACAGGAGATTTTTTACATATTGCTAAAGAATATTATAAGGTTGAAGGGTTGGAAATCTCCCAATGGTCAGCCCAATTAGCCCGTGAACGGGGGATCCTGGTGCATGAGAATTTATTGGACGGCATAAAGGAAGATTGTCTTTATGATGTTATTACCCTTTGGGGAGTCATTGAACATTTTGAAAATCCACGGATAGAGTTACAGCACTTGTTCCGCCTTCTTAAGCCAGGCGGGATCGTTTGTTTATGGACGGGGGATGTAGATTGTTTGCCCTCTCGCGTATTAGGTAAAAAATGGTGGTATTACCAAGGTCAGCATATTCAAATGTTTACCGAAGCATCTTTGTGTAAATTATTTAGTGAGACAAGTTTTAAAAAAGAATGGATGGGTATGTATCCGTATGTTATGAACATAGAAAGTATTTTGCGTTCTTTAGGACGATACCCTTTAGTCAGCAAGATAGCGAATAAATTGATCAGGAAGACGGCTTTTTTAAATCATAAAGTAACGATCACCCTTCCGGGCGAAATGTTTGCGATTTTTAGAAAGTGTTGATGTTCCCAAAGACAAGGAGCTATGAAAAAGACCTATCGTGCAATAACACAGTGCCGATCCTGCGGCAATAAGGAGCTTATTCCGATTCTGTCTTTAGGAGATCAGTCTTTGACTGGCGTTTTTCCAAAGACAAAACAACAGAATACTATCATACCATCCGAAACGTCAATGTTGTTTGGGATAAGACAATTAGCATAATTGATAAAGATGCAGTTCTGGATTTGATGAGGTCTGTTCAGCTAGATGAGGTTTATTATTTAGCGGCTTGTCATCAGTCATCACAGGATCACTCTAAAGATAATGCTCTCTTGTTTAAAGAAAGTTACGCAGTGAATGTGGAAGGTCATCCTTCGTCATATTGGCTTTGTTATTTTTCGAATCTACAACATCTAGTGCCACGGGTTTACCCGTGGCACTAGACGCTGTAGGTAACGCCCTCGCCGCCATTTTTGCAAGGAAAAAATGACGAGACTCACCAGTTCCAGCGAGTCGGGATTGGCGGTCCGTACTTTTTAAATTAAAATAAGCCACCTACCACCAGTCCCTTTAACTCCTTTGGCCGTTTGTAAATTTTTTATCCATTTTTGACAATCCGTGGTAATATATAGCCGAATTATCAATCGGACAAATCCCTATGAAGGAATCCATTTTTCTAGACACAACGACAGCAAATACTTTAGGCATCGGACTTTTTCGCTATACGCTTATCCCGCAAGAAAAGTTTGTTGCCTCCAATACTGCCTTAACAGAAATTTTTGAATTTCCTTCCCAAAAAGAATTTGAACAATGCCAATTTAGGAATCTCCTTATCCATTCGGAAGCTCAGGAAAAGTTTTTTCATAAACTAGACGAAGACCGCAGAATTAAATTCTTTGAAGCGGCCGCGCGAACCCAAAATGGGAAAACCGTATGGGTTTCCATTTCTGCATGCTTGGTTGCCGACGGCAACGGGGAAAAGTATATTGAAGGCATTGTCGAGGATATCACCCAATTTAGGAAAACCACGGAAAGGGTTGCTCAGGAAATCGATCTTTTACAGAACTTTTTAGATTCGATGCCGGATGCCATTTATTTTAAGGATTGTAAAAACCGGATTACCCGAGTAAATAAATTTTACGCCAATGGGTTCAAAATGAAACCGGAACAGATCCTCGGAAAAACGGACTTTGATTTTTTCCCTCAAGATCAGGCTCAAAAGATGTTTGACGATGATAATTATATTCTCAAAACGGGTGAGCCAATTGTTGGTAAAATTGAGCGAACACTTCTTCCCAATGGGACATGGAATCAAGTGATTACCACGAAAGTCCCCATGTATGACCGCGATGGTAAAATCATTGGGACGATGGGGATCACAAGGGACATGACCGCTCATGCGAATTTAGAAAAAGAACGTTTCAGCATGCTTCTCAATGCCTTGACGGTTTTAAGCAAAGCCTTAGAGATGCGCGATCCTTACACCTACTGTCATACGCGTTATGTGGCCAAAATTGCCCAAGCGATCGGTAAGGCTTTAAATTTTAATGAAAACAAAATGATGCAAATCAAATTAGCCGCTGAGCTTCACGACTTAGGCAAAATTAGTATTCCCTTAGATATTTTAATTAAGCCAGGAAGATTAAGTGAGGTGGAATACCGTCTTGTCCAGACTCATGTCGAGAATTGCCATTCTTTGATTAAAGATATTAAATTCCCGTTTCCCTTAGCGGAGATTATTTATCAACATCATGAACGATTAGATGGGTCAGGATATCCACGACAATTAAAGGAAGAGCAAATCCTTTATGAAGCGCGTATTTTAGCCGTGAGTGATGTCTTGGAGGCTATGACCAGTCATCGCCCTTACCGTGAGGCTTTGGGAATTGTCAAGGCGCTGGAAGAATTAAAAAAGGGACAGGGTATTAAGTATGATGTAAAAATTGTTGATACCGTAGTAGATCTCATTAAAGATAATGGGGGAAAACCGTTTTGGCAGAATAGTAATTAGATAGGTGAGATT
>JAHFGK010000154.1 GCA_023247475.1 Candidatus Omnitrophota bacterium | reverse complement strand
TAAAAAATCTTTATCGATCTTTAAATCCGTTTATTTTAAGAAAAAACATGGAAGCCAAAATCGCTAAAGTCCTTCGGCTTGCTTCTAAATCCGGTAACATCAATTCTGAGGCATCGAATCAACAAAAATCGCCTTAGGAGTAACATCTATTTATGAGTCAACTGGTCTAAGGATGGAAGATTTAATCGCGTTATGGTAGGCCCCACCGCTACTTTAAAATAATTGGAGCTGCCGGGGATATTGGTCAGCCGATGCGACAGAAGCCCACCGGAGCAGGATTCCGCGACCGCCACTGTTTTTTTCCGTTCTAATAAAATGGCTGCCACCTTTTCTTCTAATTGCATGCGCCTATTATAGAGAAGACTGGAGTGTTTGATAAGCCTTGCTTCATTCAAGTCAAGAAAAACAGCTAATCTTTGTTCTCGTCCGTTTTCTTGGGTATTTTTATATATTTTGGTATTTGCTCGACGAAGAAAGCGTTTTCTTAAAAATAGCCTCACCCCCTTGTTTTTCGGGAATATAGGTTTTATACTTCAATTAGGTTTATAAAAAGGTTTTTTTGAACGATAAAGGCAAACTTATCGAAAGATAAGGGCGCAAAGTCATAGGGGCCTAAAACCGAGGGAAAGGCCAGCCGTACTGCCGAATCAAAATTAAAGGGCTGCTGATTATCCTCAGTAGCCCATTTTTTTAGGAGAAAATATGATACAAAAAGGAAAAATAATTTTAAAAGGTATTTCAGTGTTGGCTGTATTGTTTTTTCTGCTTCCGTTAAACGGAGGGGAGATAGTCCAAGCCCAAGGGACTCCTCCCGATATTAAACCGAGCGAAGAAGCTATCATCATCCTGTCCACCAACACCATCCAAGAGATGCAAGAGGCCCGAAGGATTATTGAAAAAAGCGGCGGAAAGATAGCAAATGTATTCCCTCCCAGTGTATTTATCGGGATCATTCCAAGTAATCTCGTAGAGAAACTCAAAGCTTCCGGAATTGTTGAAGCGATATCTTATGCAAGAATCGATCCGACTAACTTTTCTGACTATGAATCATCGACACGGGATGCCATAAATTTTTGGAATAAAAGTTTAGAGGAAAAGATGAAGCAAGGAGGAGGCGGTAGCGTTGCTCTTCAAGTAAAAAAGCCCCAACCGAAATTTAATGATAAGGTGAATATCCCTCCAGACTTGCCCAAGAGCAAAGAAGAGAAAACAAGTAAGGATTTAGAATACCAACAACATTGGAAACAGAAAAAAGAAGAATTAAAGCAAATGGAGGAGCAAAAAAGACAAAAGTGGCTTGACCGAAAAGGTCAAGGAAAAACGAGTGTTCTTCCTCTGCGTCTTAATGCTCCTGGAGTGGGTGGCGGCTTTGGCAAGGGAACAGGGGCTGGTTATTTCGATTCCAGTCTTTACTTTGCCGGTGATATTGCCGTAGCTATATTTTTTGAACCCGGTTCCAGCGGAAACTGGTCAACACTAGAAATCGATACCATCTACAATTCCATCGTTACGGCTTTGAATCAATATATCAATGATGAGCCGAATGCTCAGATTACTTTTTTCTATGTTAAAGAAGTTGATGAGCAGGGAAATCCTAAACCACCTCCGGATAGCCAAACGGACGGTCAGGAAGTTCCGAAAGAACGCGATTTTGTTAATGACCTGCGCAATACTTATAACACCCATTGGGCTTATTTGATTCGGGTTTTTAAAGGCCTTGATGTTGCCAACACTTATTTATTCGGTCCTTCAATCCGATTATATAGTGAAGATCTAAGAGAAGGGACGTCGATACGTCATGAGAATATGCATGTCTTTGGAGCTATGGATCAATATGCTGAAGCGGAGGAAAACTCTCAGGATAGATGGGGATATTTAAATGTGGTCAATGCCAATTCAGAATACAATAATCGTTGGGGATATTTCGGAGGGAGTGGAGAGGGTACGGAAGATATCATGATAGGGAAGAAGGGACTCCACGATTATATGGAGGGTATCATCAACCCTATCGGTGTTTATACGAGGGGTCAAGTAGGATGGCGAGATAGCAACTGCAATGGTCTTCTTGATCCTTTAGACACATTCCCAGAATCATTTATTTTAGAGAAAACGCCAGTGTCGGCTTCGACTTATTCCTATAGAGGAAGGGCATTAGATAAACCTCTTTTAAGTGAATGGAGCGATTTTGGGCAATATGCTGGTAGTGTCACCTTAAATGCTATAAAAGATGTCGGGTATCGGATCAATGGCGGAGCCTGGATTCCTATCAACCCCAAGGATGGGGCTTTTGATAGCGGGGATGAGGATTTTGAATTTACCACACCTGCTCTTAAAAATGGTAAATACACAATTGAGATAAGGACGACAAATTCAGTCGGTAACATTGAAACTTCTTATGCCAAGGAAGAACTCTTAGTTGAAGGAAGTTTGGCTACTAATGTTCAACCGTTTGCTTCTTTTACCGTTACTCCGCCGAATGGAAGTGTTCAGACGAACTTTGTCCTTGATGCTACTAGATCAAGTGATCTGGAAGATAATCCTTCTTTACTTCAGGCGCGATGGGATTTTGATAATAATGGGACTTGGGATACATCATTTTCAACGGAGAAAAAAATTATTCGATCTTTTCCTATCGGCACACAAACAATTAAAATGGAAGTCAAAGATTCAAGTGGTTTGACGGCTTCGGTCATGAAACAAGTTGAAATTTTAGAGGTCAAAAACCCTAAAGCCTTTTTTACTGTTACTCCTGAAAACCGTCAGGGGGATGACTTCTCTACCTTTGATGTCGTTTTAGATGGGCGTGGTTCCTATGAAGGAGATGGTGATATTGCCGATCTTCAAGTGCGCTGGGATTTTGAGGATGATGGAAAATGGGATACCGATTATTCCAATAATCTGGTGGTAAAGCATTCTTATAAATTGCCTCTTGATGTTGCCCCAGCAGTGGTCGATACACCTTATCTTGCTCAGAATGTTTATGTCGCTGGGAATTACGCCTATGTAGCCGATTATGCCTCGGGGCTGCAAATTGTTGATCTCACTAATCCCAAAGCTCCTGTGATCGTCGGAAGTTATGATACACCGGGAGTCGCAAATGATGTATTTGTTTCTGGCAACTACGCCTATGTGGCGGATGATGGGAGTGGTTTACAGATCATTGATGTGAGTAATCCGAAAACACCATCACTCGCTGGCAATTATGACACGCCGGGAGATGCTAAAGCTGTATTCATTTTCGGCAACTACGCTTATGTAGCGGATGGATCTTATGGATTACAGATCATTGATATCACCAATCCTCAAACACCTACTTTGATTAAGAATTATTATAACTTGTTGTCCGGTACCAATTCCGTATTCGTTGAGGGTAATTACGCCTATGTGGTAGACGACAGTGCCGGTCTAAAAATTCTCAATATCACCGACCCCAAAAATCCTACTGTGGTCGGTACTTTTTCTGATCTTAAGGATCCCAGGGATATATTTGTTTCCGGAAATTATGCCTATGTGGCCGATAACACGGTAGGATTAAAAATTATTAACATCACTGATCCTAAAAATCCTCAGTTAGCCGGAAGTTTTCCTACATCGGATACAACGTTTAGTACATCGAGCGTGTATGCTGTGGGGAATTATGCTTATGTTGCTGATGGATTTGCTGGTTTTAAAATTCTAGACGTTTCCAATCCAAGTGTTCCCACTGTATTCAAAGAATATAAAGTCGAAGGGGAGCAGGCCTTAGGGGTATTTGTTTCCGGAAATTATGTCTATTTTGCTTATGGTTATTCTGGTTTGCATGTCTTACCCCTATCAGAAGCTGGGGCCAAGATTGCATCCGCCTCGACCCATTGGAAAATTAGGGCAGAGGTCAAAAATAAATATGGTAATATGACGCAAGCCACACGGGATCCGTGGACCGTAACTTATAATCATTCTCCGGTGATTGGTTCCATTGAAACTTCGCAAGAAGCTGGATTATATTTAGTTGGCGATTATGGCGATCCAGTTTATGGGAGTGAAGTTTTTGTTCAGGGAGGTTATGCTTATGTGATGGATCGCTTTTTTGGTCTTCGAATTGTTGAAGTGATTAACCCGAGGGAACCAAAATTGATTGGCAATCTGCCAGGGTTTGGTTACGCGGTATATACTTCCGGTAAGTATGCCTATATTGCGGGTGGTAGTAAATCAGGATTAAAGGTCGTTGATATAAGTGATCCGTATAACCCGACTGTTGTTGGGACATATGATACCCCCGGTACTGCTTATGACGTTTACGTGGTTAATAATTATGCCTATGTTGCGGATGGGGATACGGGGCTATTGATCATTAACGTTGCCGATCCCACTGCGCCATCACTGATTGGCGCTTATGATACACCGGGAGTGGCTCAGGGCGTATATGTTCTTGATGATTTTGCCTATGTGGCAGATAGTAAATCGGGTTTAAAGATCATCGATATTTCTAATCCAGCAGCTCCTACAATGAAAGGGGAATATTTGACACCGGGGTTTACCCAAAAAGTAAAGGTACAAGGAAAGTATGCCTATATCCTTGTAGAAGATTTTCCTAATAAGTTTATGCATATTATTGATATCTCCAATCCTAGTATTCCCTTCTTGGCTGGAAGTTCTTTGAATCTCTTCCGGGCTCATGATATATATGTTGAGGGTGATTATGCTTATATTGCTTGGAGTTCGGATGGCTTACTCGTTCTCAATATAAAAAATCCAAGTGATTTGACAAAGGCGGCCGGTATTTATCCCGATATCCGCGGACCAACGGTGGATGGTGTTTATGTTAAGGGAAACTATGTTTATCTTGCATGCGAGCATATGGGTTTACAAGTGGTGAAAGATTTAACAACTCCGTCTCTAAAAGTTTCGGCATTAGGTGGAAGTGATCCGGATAGCGCAACAAAATGGGATGGATTATTAGAATACCGTTGGGATTTCAACAATGACCATATCTGGGATACACGATTTTCCAAGGACAATAGTTCTGTATTTGTCCCGGATGAATTCCCTGGCACTAATGTTGCCTGTGAGATCAAAGATCGATTCGGCGCAACCAGTAGGGCATTCATTGATTTAACGCCGCCACCGACGCCGGTTGTTATCGATGAAGGCCAGTTTACCGTCAAGCGAGATCAACTCCGTGCTTCTTGGATTTCGGAAGATCAAGATTCGGGAATTGGGGAGTACCAGTATATCATTACGCAAGACGCTCCCAATGAGAGTAAAGCGATCAGATCCTGGACCTCGACAGGAACGGAGACTTCTATTACGGCCGGGGCATTAAACTTAGTTGACGGGAAGACGTATTACGTTGGGGTAAAAGCCCGGAATGGAGCCGGCCAATGGAGTGAGATTGGCTATTCGGACGGAATTGCTCTTGGTTTTGTCCGTGGCGATGTTAACGGGGATGGCAAGGTTGACATTTCCGATGCGATTGGGATATTGCATTACGTATTTCTACAAGAACCAGTTGTATCTACGGTAGCCACTGATATCAATGATGATGGTCCAACGAATTTAATGGACGCTATCGATTTGTTGAGATACCTCTTCCTGGGAGGTCCTCAACCAAAACCACCGTATCCTAATGCTGGCATTGACCCGACACCGTAATTTGTTTTGAATTAATTTTTTGAGAAGAAAAGGGGGGCAACTCACTTGTGAGTTGCCCCCCTTTTTCTTTACTCTTCACCGAGGGAAGATGGCGTAAAATAAATTGTGTACAGGAAGCAGTTGAATAGAGAATAAAAAGGACGTATTCTTCCTTTGAGAAGAAAAAACCTGGCAATAAAGCCGGGTTAAGAAGGAAGGAGATACG
>JAHFGK010000153.1 GCA_023247475.1 Candidatus Omnitrophota bacterium | reverse complement strand
CTCTGTCAGCATGGCTAAGCGGTGAACTTGTCGAACCATTAAATCCAAAAATCAATATCCTTTTTCATAGGCTTCGGCTTGGGATTAGCGCCTCCCTGCTGGGCCCATTCTATCAAACTTTCGATATAGAGATGCATTGTGTCGACCGATGTCGACATAAACTCTGCCTTTTTGAATTTCTGCAAATTTTTCCCTTGGATGTCCATGATCCAAACGTCTTGATCAATGACTTTTCTCGTATAAAATGGAAGAATTATTTTCGCAATGGCATTAAACCAGTCTAATTTAAAACTAATCAAAGTATAGACAATCGTTTTATACGGACTAATTGGAGTGCAGGTACTTGTTATAACAAATGCCCTCTCATAATTCCCGAAAATATAATCAACGCGAGTAATATTAGGCATAAAAAATTTATCAGTATGCGTCATAGGTAATCCTTTGGGGTTAAGGATTTTTTCTGTAAAACCAATGGTGTCATTTTTCTGGTTATAAGTAATCTCAACACTATTCTCTGTCCGCTCAATTATCGTTGGTACTGAGACTTTCTTTTCACTGCGAAACCATCCCTTATGGACACTGATCGTATGTGGAACATCCATGAAATTTTCAACGAGGTTGGTCACATTATTATCAAACAAAGTTATCATGTAATAATGATGCCATTGCGAAGAGTCGCCCAAAGGCATTGAAAATGGTTCTTTATCAGGAAGAATATCTTTTCCCATCCAAACCCATATCAATCCGTCACGTTCAACAAGCGGGAACTTCTCGACAATACTTTTGGAAGAACGGTTTTGATTCGGGCCCTCCGATGGAATCTCTACACAGCAACCTTCGACGTCATACTTCCAACTATGATAAGGACAGACAATGCAGCCGTTCTCAATAGTTCCTTTACTTAAAGGCGCATTGCGGTGACAACATCGATCCAACAAAGCTGACGCTATTCCTTCTTCGGTTCGCCATAAAACGATTGGCGTCTCCAAAATTTCTCGCCTAACAGGTAAATTCTTCAATTCCTTTGACAGACAGGCTGCGTACCAATAATTTTTAAGCAATCCGGATTGTTCTCTCATTCACTTGCTACATAATTCTTATGAGGATGAAAACTCTCTCTATTATTAACCGTGTCCATGAACATCCGAAGCGATTCATCACGTTCTACCAAACGCGGCCGAAACTGGATCGAATTAAACAAGTCCATGTCATCAATTAAAAAATGCTGCATAATGACAAACATTAAAGGAAGTTTCCATAAATCAAATGGCGCATTAGAACCTTTATTCATCAGAAAAAATGTCCGGCAAACCGAGCTACCATCCGCCTGCAAAGTATGATTAAAAACCATTTTGATTGGGAAACGTGGATGAGGTACATAACCCGTTGACATATTTCCACCCCAAGTCATAAAATGAAGTTCAAAATTTCCCATAAAAAATGACACGAAACGATCCATAAAAGTAGATCCGTTAAAAGCCATCTTATAATGTACGACCACCCGGAAATCATCAATACGTTGTGGTTTGGGCTCGTTAAGAAATTGCATGTGGTGCAGACAATACATATGCTCGATATCCAACCCATTAACTGTGCAAATATTTGGATGGCAGCGAAATTTAATCAAAGGGAGGTGAAATACCCTCACTGGTTGAGCATTTTCATCTTCAAAGTAAGGAATCGGGAACTTGGGGGTTGGGCCGTTAAAAATCCAAATATATCCATATTTTTCCTGAACGGGATAAGAAAAAACTTTAGCTGAATTAGGGATTTTACTTTGCGAAGGGATTTTAATGCACCGCCCTTTACCATCATAAGTCCAATGATGGAAAACACACTGTATCGTTCCCCCGGAAACACACCCCAGACTCAAATCAGCTCCTAAATGCGCACATCGACTATCAAGAGCAGAAATTTCTCCATTTTCATTTCTGAACAAAACAATTCCTCTATCAAGAAGCTGAACTTTTTTGATCTTCCCTGGCTGTAATGTACGGGAAGGCATTAGAGCAAACCATGTACTTTCTAAAACTTTAGAATTATTAAATAAACGATTCATATTTGTCTTTAAAACCAATGATTATTTTTCCATAAGGAACAATTCTTGCACGGTGCTATTTCATCATACCGCCCTTGGCACATCATTTTTCTAAGCTTATTGACCTTGGGCGAATTATAAATTTCTTTAATTGTCTGATTACGAACATTCCCTAAAATCTCTCGATTATGCCAGTCATTCACACATAAAGGCATATCCCCATTGGCTAGAATGTTTCCCATCGAAAATGAATAAGGACAAATTGGAAATATTTTCTTGCTCAACTTACTTAAAATCATTCTCTTAAATCGTTTAAACCAGTTCAATGGTTCGAGCAATTGCTCAAATTTCTTAACTGCACCGGATCGGTTGTTAACACCATAAATAAGGACATTAAAGCCTCTTTTTTTCCAATATTCCCTAAAACTTTTAACCTCTGAGTAATTGTCTTTCTGCCGGATCAGACGTACAAAAATATTAACTTTACTCAAATCCAATGCCTCGATTTCTTTGATATTGTTTTGTACTTTTTCCCAATTGAGATTATGCATTGTCCTCTGATAGGTATCTTTGTTAGTGGCATTCAAGCTGATCGTAATCAAATCAAGACCGCTATCGATAAGTCCTTTCATCAATTTGCCATCAAGTAATTCTCCGTTTGTCACCAATTCTACGATTTGATGCGGTCGCGCTATCTGTCGAAACTGATTTATGCGTTGGGACAATTTAGGATCGAGCAATGGTTCATTCTTCGACATAGGGACAAGAATTTTACAAGAAGGTTCATTAGCACATTCCTGAATAATCTTTTGCCATAGATCATCAGACATTGACCTCTCTTCTTCTTGATGAGTCGTGTAAGGATACGGGCACATCCGGCAGGCACCGTTGCAACGGTTAATTGTTTGAATCTGAACCACGGCAGGAAAAATTTCTGTATTGTTTTTCCAATGTTCCACATTTGGATATAAATACAGAAAAGACCTGAATTTAAATCCGAGCTCCGTCATATTACGAACTCGAGAGTTGAGAAAACCAGTCTTAGATCGCAATAAACTATAAAATAAGCTGCTTATACGATCCGTTATCTTAATAATGAAGGCTGTTGACATTCGAAAGATTCCTCAATTCCGCAAAGCATTTTTATATCCCTTCTTTACCAACATTTCACCTATTTTTTCGTAAGTGCCCGCATCGCGCGGAGCCCAGGTCGCCAAACCATCCACATATCGATTAAACATACAAAATGCCGCACTAATCAGTACCGTATCATGAATGGCTGTATCATCGGCCCCTAATGACCGGGCTTTAGCAACATCCTCCGCCGTGACCGTTCTAGCATCCCAACGGACTTTATCAGCTATACTTAAGAGCGCTTTCATCTTACCACCTATATCTGCAGTTTGATAATCTCGAATGACCTGATCGACAACCCCACTTTTATTTTCCAACAAATTTCTTGTTACGGCCGCATGGGAATTCATACAAAAATAACATTCATTTCGAGAGGAAACGAAAGTTGCAATCATCTCACGTTCTGCGGGTGTTAATGATCCTGATCCCCGAAGCAGGGCCTCGGCCAGTTCATTTAAATGTTTTGCAGTCTCAGGATAGGCCGTCATCGGACCAATAATTCCGGGCAAACCTTCGGGAAGCGTTATGTGGGGCATGGTGGTTATCTCCTTTTATTCTTTAATTGTATGATATTGGTTGATTTCCAAATTCTCAATTAACTGTGTTGGACCATTAAACCATTTAATCTTACAGCGGATCTGCTCAATACGATTGTGATTGTCTCCGAAACCAAAAATCAGACGCCGATCTCCCTGGGCAGAAAGACCATTGGAGAGATGGACTTCACGGAATTGAACCTTCACTTTCCCATTTTCTGTATAATACAACCAAACTTTTGTTCCAATAGCATCTTTATTTGTCGCTTGGCCGTTGCCAACCAAATCCAATCCCAGCGAATTCTGACCGCTGATTTTATTCTCATATAGTTTAGGCTCTCCAAATTGATCTGTTATGACTAAATCCAAATCGCCATCATCATCCAAATCAATGGCGGCAATTCCTCTTGTATTGGCCCTATGATTAAAACCAACTTTATTAGCAACATCTTCAAATTGTTTGCCTTGATAATTTAAATAGATCCTGTCCAATTCATTGGGAAAGATATACGCTCCTCTGATATCCGGCCACTGATCTGCATAACTAAAAATATCCGGTGTCGCGCGCGCCACTTTTTCGAAGTAATACCAATAGTCTATGGGTTTATCATACTTTTTATCCCATGCGTCTGAAACCATTCCGTTAGCCTGAACAATATCTACCCATCCATCCAAATTAAGGTCAACCATCGCCGCGCCCCATCCAAATCTATTTGGATTAAGAGCGCCGTATTGTGAAGCTTTTTCTTTTAAAATGAGTTCTTTATTCTTACTGTAATTCATCCACAACAAACTTCCTTCTGCCTGAGCGTGATGATATACATTACTGACATAAATATCCTCTTCTAAATTTCCATCAACGTCGGCCATGCTCGCGTTCATCCCTTTATAGGTATCGCGGCCTAAATCATTGAAAAATACCCCTTCTTTTCTTTCAAATCTTTGCCCATTAATATTTAAATAACAGTCGTCATGACCAAAATCGTTAGCTACATAAATATCAGGCCAATCATCACCGTTAAGATCACCGGCAGCCACACTTAAACTCCACCTTGTTTCTTTTAGACCTATTTCATCACTGTCTAGCACTCCAAAGGTTTTACCTTCCTGACTAAGAAGCAAATAATTTTTCCCTCCATTATTGGAGTTATGCCAGGATTCATGCATAAAATGAAGCATCCTTCGATCTCCTTGATATTCTGGTTGAGGCAATTTAAAGATGGAAAAAGGCACTCTTTCCTTATAATCCTGTAAATAAGGAGGAAGGACATTGGCAATAAAGAGATCTAAAAAACCATCCTTATTAAAATCAAACGCATTGCCCGCAACACATATTGTATTATTTTCGGTCAAGAAGGGAACCTTTACTTCCTCAAAGGATAATTTTCTTTCCGGTATGATTTTATTCTCGAATAAATAGCTTTTGCCATAAGCAAATCCTACAAACAGGTCTTGATCTCCATCATTATCGTAATCAAAGAATAAGGCATATCCTGGAATGCCAAATTTCTTAAAATCACTTGTATACTTCTCTAATTGAGGCATGCTAACTTTCTGAAATTTAAAATTTCCTTTATTCAAATAAAGTTTAGCTCGCCATTCATTTGCCTTTAAGGGTTGAGTCAAAAATAAATCCATTTTCCCATCCAAATCCACATCAGCGGTTGCCACTGCATCTCCAACTGACAAAAGCCATTTCGCGACATGTTGAATCCGAGGGTCTGTTTGTTCGACAACATGACCATTAGTCCCTCCTAAACCGGAATATTCGCTCGATATGGGTTTTAATTCGAAATCATTTATTTGTATAAGATTTGTTCGAGGCATCCCCATGTTAAAAAGAATCATGACAGGAATTCCAAGAATGGCGATGAGAGCAACACGTGGAATCCAATGTATAAAACGTTTAATATAAGAAACTCTTTCAGTCTTTATATTTTTGAAATGTCCAATACATGCGCGAATTGAAGCAAATGTTATCCCGGCATAAAAAAATGTAAAGATGCTAAATTTTGTATGATAATACAAGTCCAACAATGCGATGCACATACCCGCAATAATCTGTCCTCTTTTTGTTGGAGGACTAGTTCTAGGATCAGTAATCATATAAAACGTAAAAAGATAAAACGCGGGAGAAGTAAGAGTCCCAATGAATAATGTTCCGGGAGGAATATGATAACGTAAAATATAAGTCCT
>JAHFGK010000015.1 GCA_023247475.1 Candidatus Omnitrophota bacterium | reverse complement strand
AAAATATCAAACGGGTATGACGGAATATATTATCCCGGCGGAAATCCCGGACAAAGTTGCCAAGCACGTGGGACAAACGGCCCTGAAAGCTCACCAGGTTTTAGGATGTCGAGATTTTTCTCGCGTGGATATGATGCTGGATGAATATGGGCACTCCTATATTCTGGAGATAAATACTATCCCCGGGTTTACCTCAACGAGTTTACTTCCTAAAGCGGCTAAGCAAGCCGGTTTAGAATTTGCTCAACTGTGTTTGCTTTTAATCAAAATGGCATATGAAAAGAAAAAATAAAACACAAAAAAAATCGATTCCTCTTTTAAAATTTTTCGTTGTTTGTGGTTCGATTGCTTTCATAAGTTTTGTGGTGGTGGATAAAAGTATGGAAGTCCTGCGCAATTCACCCAAATTTATTATTCGTGGTATTTATATTGACCCATCCTTACAATTTATTAAATCCTATCAGTTAACGAGTCTCATTGGTAAAAGTATTTTTGCAGTGAATTTAATTGCTCTAGAGAGAAAGTTGACATCCCAGTATCCGGAACTTTCTGATTTAAAAATTGTCCGAAAATTTCCGGATAAGATCCTTATCCTAGCCCAAAAAAGGGTGGCAGTGGCCCAAACGCTGATTAATGGTTCCCTCATTACGCTGGACCAAGAAGGAGTTGTTTTATCCCAAATGAATGACATCAACCAAAATTTACCTTTAATCGTGGGGATAAGATTTAATAGTAGAATTGCGGTGGGATGGATGATGAGAGGTGCCGATGTTAATGCCGCTCTGGATATCATTAAATCCTTTCGGGAGAATACTCAACTATTCTCTTTTAAAATTACAAATATAGACGTGCAAAATCTTTCTAAAATTTATTTAACGGTCTCAGAAAATCTCAAAATCATTATAGACAGATATAATATTCCGCATAAAATAAGATTATTGGGATTGATTTTATCCCAGCAGAATCTTGATTGGACGAGTATTAAATACATTGATTTAAGGTTCAAAGAACCGATTGTCGGCAAGAAGTAATTTAATGATTTTAAAATCAGATTTTAAAATTTCATGATTAAAACTATGATCAGCAAAAGCGTCATCGGAAAGATTAAAGGAGAGAGGTTATTTTGTGGGCTAGATATCGGCTCTCGTACGATTAAAACGTGTCTTGTTAAATACATTGAAGAACATAAGCCAGAATTGTTAGGTGTTTATGAGGCCAAGACCAGTGGATTTAAAGATAGTTCGGTCTCTGATCTGGCGGAATTATCGGAATGTATTCATGCCACGATTGAAGGTCTCACCCAGAAAACAGGTGTAAAATTAAAAGAGGTACAATTAGGTATTGGTGGGGAACTCATTGTCAAACGCTTCACGAGCACGGTTGTTCCTCTTCTTGAGAAGGGAAGTAAAGTGATCGCTTCCAACGACCTTAAAAAGGTGCAGACACAAGCGCGTCTTTTGGGAATGAATATGGAAGAAGAGATTATCCACGATATCCCTCAGTATTATCGGGTGGATGATATTAATACCGCAATTAATCCTCTGGGATTATTGGGCCGGAAGCTGGAGATAAAATCATTGCTGGTCTTAGCCAATATGACGCTTATTAGGAATATCACCAAGGCGGTTAATCAAGCTGGCTATGATGTGGCGAGTTTATTTTTTACCAGTTTTGTTTCTTCTCAAGTTTTACTCGATGAGAAATTACGGCGAGAGGGGGTCGCCCTGATTGACATCGGTTCTCGTGTAACCGACATCTTGATCTTTAAAGACGGTTTGTTAAAGTATCTCGATAACATTGCCTTTGGCGGTGATGATTTTACCCGCAGCATCGCCACGCAGCTTAACTTGACCTTTGATTTAGCCGAAGATATAAAGAAATCTTATGCGGTCGCCCTAAGTTCAGATATTAAAGAAGACGAAGAAATCCTAGTCAAAAAGGAATCCGAATATGTTCCCATTAAACGCGAAGTCATATTTCACTGCATTGATCCAGTGATAAATCAACTCGTTGAGGTCATTTTGAATTCTTTAAAAGCTTCTAACTTAAGTGATCAGCTCAATACCGGCATTGTGATGGTAGGCGGTGGATCGCTTCTTCCCGGTCTTATTGAACGCATTGAACAAAGTACGAATTTGTTGGTACGGATGGGGAAATTAAATTGTATTGCCAAGAATTTGAATAATACGGCTATGTTTTCCTCTGTGATTGGTCTAGCACAGGGAGGATTTGATAAGTTGGCGGTGTTTTCCATGAATTCCAACGGGCAGGAGAAGAATTTCGTTTCTAGAATTTGTAACCACATTAAAGAAGTTTATCAAGAATATTTTTAATGGTTTTCCCTCCTTAATCTCACCCTCAAAAATTATTGTCTGATTTCTCTCCCCGACGACGGTTCAATTGAAAACTAATGTCTCTAAGGATCATTCTTATTCGGATAATCCCGTTAAACATATACAGCATCCAGAACGAATTCATCAACAACAGAAAGACAATAATGAGACCATTCATGGATTGAGTCAGTAAAAGATTTTCGAGGGTACTGTTTTTCGAGACATCAATACTGGCATTGATCACTTGGATCGTATTGACAAAAAAGGCTAAAAAAGCCAACACGAGAACAATTTCGAAGAATAAAATATAGAAATGGCGCATCATCCACTTGGCGCTCCGATTATCCCAATACCTTACTTTATTCATAAAATCTTGCAACACAGGTCCTCACTCTCCTTTTTAATTCATTTTACTTAATTTCTACACGAACGCAATAATATTTAAGACTTTTTGATAGGGGTTTTTTATAAAAAATGATAAATTGGGATTATAAGGGTGTTCTAAATGTGAATATTGCTATTTTAATTTTGATTGATATAATACTGGCATTAAAAATATAAACGGATATATTGAAGCACCTGCCCTGATTTGTCTGGATAAAATTGTGGTAATCAGCCCCAGCTTTCCTTAAAACATTTTATAGATGAAGCTGGGACTGGCGCAAGTTTTTCTAGAAAAAATATTGTGGTAACTTGCGCCTGTAGCTCAACTGGATAGAGCACTAGCCTTCGGAGCTAGGTGTTGGGGGTTCAAGTCCCTCCAGGCGCGTTCTACCTTTTAATTTTTTATCCAGAAACGAACGTGCCAGTCCCGACTTCCTCTATTTAAGACAGGAGAAAAGTCGGGGCAGGCGCGCTTAGCGTGACGCTCAGTCAAACACCACCGTTGCAAATTCATGACTAATAGTAATATTTTGTCCGTTTGACTGGTTTAGTTTATAAAAGGGATAGGAGATCTAATTAATGCAGCGCCTTTATCTGACACACTGCACAAGAATAAAGCAGAGCTCACTAAAAGAAACAGGCCAGAAAGTCACACCGGATAAGCTTTACATTGGTAAGAAGATTCAACGATTCATGGTCTGTTGTCAATCTGCTGGGGTCGATTGGGCAATATTCTCAGATCAATACGATGTTTGGTTCCCTTATGTTAAACACAAGTGGTATGAAAAACATCCTAATGAGGTAAGTGATCAGGAGTTTAAAAATTTGGTCGAAAACAGTGCGAGGAAATTGAAGAAATTCAGTGTCGTTTATTTCTATGGAAACCATAAATCGCATTATTTTCACCCGTTTTACAAGAAAATTATCGACGCTCTCAGGAAGCGCGGAATCAAAATTGTAAAAATTTGTCATTTGGATGAGATAGTATCGGAAAATAACCGATGAAAGATAGTCATAGTGGTGATTGCCAATGGCTTCACAAGCAAATTGAAAAATATCCCTTGATTAAATATCCCTTTGATCTCGAAAGATTGCCTGATGATGGCATTTATTTTTTTTATGAAGAAGGGGAGGTTTGGGGACATGGTGGCTCCAAGCCCAGGATTGTCCGGGTAGGAGCACATCGAAGTGGAAACTTCAAAAGCAGGCTTAACGACCACTTTGTATTCAAGGAAAACAAGATGAGATTCAACGAAATGCAATCCGCGCCAAAAGATAGAAGTATTTTTAGAAAAAATATAGGCAGAGCGCTTTTGAATAAAGAGAAATCAGAATATTTAAAGGTTTGGGAGATGGATTTCACAGATAGAGAAAGCCGTGGCACAAAAAGACACCATCGGAATATCGAACTGGAGAAAAGAATTGAAAGACGGATTTCTGATCTCTTGAGGAGAAATTTTGATTTCAGATATATTGCTGTTCAGAACGAAATGGGTGGCAAAGGATTGGAAAGCAGGCTAATAGAGACGATAGCACAATGTGAATGTTGCCATCCATCCAAGAGATGGCTGGGATTACATTCTCCCATAGATAAAATTTGCAAAGGCAAGATGTGGTTGGTTCAGCATTTGGGATGCGGAGGAATAACTCATAACGATAAATTAAGACTTCAGAAGATAATCGATAAACAGTCTAAGGAATTCCAAAGATAACAATCAAGGTTTGTCAGATGAGATTAGATTTTAATACTTTTTGTAAAGGGTCGGCCTAAAGACAGTAAAACTCCTCGTTTTCGAAGTTTATAGAGTTTTATAAACAGTGTAGTTTATAGGACTTTGGGTGTTCGACCAGCATCCAGCAAGGCGCGCTCATTTTTTTACTCTTACTCTCACCCATGAATATTCCCTTCGTTAAAGATAAGCTACTTTCTTTGGTAATCTTAATTTCAGTTCTCATTGGTGTTTCTTTGGCCTTTGCCACGTGGAATATCAACTTCTGGCCGACAGATACGGAAGATTATTACATTGAAGCCGCCAGAAACCTTCCCAACCTTAAATATATTTCCCAGATGCATGAGTCGTTGGACCAGACCCGGGTCGTGTGGCTGCACGGCAAAGAGGGATATATCTTGACCGCTTCGTGGATGCAAAGACTCATGAATGATGTGACGACCCTTCGTCCGTTTGTGGTGGTGAATATTATTGCGGTGGTATTATCAGCCATCTTGATATTTTTAATAATAAGAAATTATTGGGGATTGAAAGTGGGATTCATCTGTTGGTTTCTATTTGCAACGTCCTTTTGGCCGTATATCTACATTTTGTTTGCCAAGCACCAATCGCTTGGCCTTTGCTTCTTTCTGGTTGCGGTGGGGTTACTGCATTTGTCGGACCGAAAATGGGGAAAGGGCTTTCTTGTTTTATCAGGTTTGAGTCTGTGTTTTTCCATCTACACTTCGACAGCATCCAGTTTGTATCTTCTCTATTATATAGGGGCGCTTATATGGCAAGTTTATACCGCACAACATAAGGAAGGGGATCCTGAATTTTTTTTTTCATTTTTATTTGCGGGATTTTTGAGCCTCGTGGGCTTTTCACTTGCCTTTATTTATTTCAATTATCCAAACATTGTTTACAATGTGAAAAGTTATCTCGAGTATGTTGAAATAAGCGGTCAATACAATCACTTCTTTTATAATCAACCGGTTTTACAACAATGGATCTCTACTTATCCGATGAATAATGTCAGGGGAGGATGGCTCTGGGTCTTTAAATATTTTTTTCTGATTATGCCGGTGGTATTTCCCGTCTTTTTGTTGTGTCATATTTATCTTATCCGCAAGTGCATTCAACAAAGATCGCAACGTTTGTGGTTTGGGACCGTCGCTATCCTGGGATTAGGCTGGTCTTCGCCGATTTTGGCACAACTGCGTGGGGTGGCTCAGTATGGTGCCAATTATTTTCCTTCTTTTGTCGGGATTATTGTGGTGATTGGGTATTCTATCTTTGTTTATCTCTCTTTGTATGATCCGCAATCTTTAAAGGATTCGAAAAGTTATTGGACTACCAAAATTGTGGGGACATCTATATTAATTTTCCATGTGATCCTCAACAATTATGTTTTTTTAAGTGATATCTATCCCACGCGGATGGTGACCACCTTTTTATCGAATGCAATTGAAAAACTCGGTGTTCAGGAAATTTACACGTATCGTCGTCATCCTCAGCGCAAGAATGTTGTGGATTATCTTAATCCCGGTCTTGTTAAGAAATTAAAGTTTATTGCGATCAATCATATTTATGAACCAACCCAGGGGTATATTTTGGTTCCTCCCATTACCGGAAATTCCATTTACATTGCGGCGACCAGCGATTATAACGATTTTGACCAAGATATATTCTTGAATGAACTTGTCCACAAAGGCAACATGAATGATTATGCCGTTGCCTCTTTTAAAACTCTGGCCGCGAGTCGTATTTGGCCGCAGGAAGAAGAGATCCTTTCCTATCGTTATTTAATTCTTAATCAACTTTCGGCGGATATCATGGAAAAGGGCAAGGTTTGGCTTTTAGATGTTCAAAAGCTCAGACAAGATATGAAAAAAAATTTTCCTCCCCAAGAAGATTTTTGGTTGGTATCGAATGAAATTAAAAATATTGGAACAAAACGTTTAGTTTACATCTACAAAGGCAATCAGATCAATATTCGCAGTCCCGGGACATTAAAAAAATTAGCCACCCGAATTTATAAGGTGGGTCAACCCAAAGACAGTTTGCGAGCCTTTGTTTACCGGGTCGATACCGAGCAGACCGTTTGGGTGCCGTATAACGAACATTTTGTATCCGAGCTTGTGGAGGCAGGGGAAATAACCAATGATTCCAATGGGCAAATTGTTCAATTCAATTTTACTCAGCCACTTCCACTATCACCGGGGCCTTATTATTTTGTGATTTATCGGACCGGGAAAAGAAGTGACCAAGACTTCTACCGAATTTACAAAAATCAAGTAGCCATCCTAGATTATTAGAAGATTTTGATTTAAGATTCTAATGAATAATTCAAGCTGGATTCATTTTAATCTGGAATTTATCTTTACAAAGAGAAAGGAATTTTATAAGATAGGCACGGATTAACTACCTTTTAAAGATTTCTAGATAAAGTTAGTCCGAGTCCTGACAACATAAAATTATTTAAGAGAAGTCAGGGCATGGATTAACTACCTTTAAGACATATTATGAATTGTAGATTGTCAAAGAGAATCTCCTTTCGTTAACATTAAGAAGATCGATGTCCAATCCTCAAGTTGTTCAATCATTATCCATGTCCGAACATCCACTTAAACACACACCTCTTTATGAAGAACACCTTGCCTTAAAAGCAAGGATGGTTCCCTTCGGTGGTTGGGAGATGCCGTTACAATATGATGGTATCTTAACCGAGTATGAATATACCCGACGTGGAGTAGCTATCTTTGACACCTCCCATATGGGGGAGTTTATGGTGGAAGGCGATGCTGTGCAAAGCGGGTTAGATCGGGTTGTGACTCAATCTATTAAGGATATGCCCATTAAATCTTGTCGCTATGGAACAATGCTCAACTCAGAAGGTGGGGTGATGGATGATTTAATTGTCTTTCGTCTTGCCGAACGAAAATGGATGATCGTGGTCAATGGCGCTACCATGGAAAAAGATGCACAGCATTTTTCCCAATATATAACTCCAAAAACTATTTTTAAAAACATTTCCTATCAAACGGGTAAAATTGATGTCCAAGGACCTTTGTCACGAGAAATATTAAAGACATTTATCCATGGAATTGAAAAATTGGATTATTATACCCTGGATGAATTTATCCTCTTAGGTGAAAAAGTCATTATCAGCCGTACAGGTTATACGGGGGAATTGGGGTATGAAATTTTTTTCCCTTGGGAAAAGACTGCCCTGTTATGGCGGGAGTTATTAAAAAATGATAAAGTTAGGCCAGCCGGGTTAGGTGCACGTGATGTTCTAAGAACTGAGATGGGGTACAGTCTCTATGGTCATGAACTGTCAGAAACAATCTCTCCCTTGGAGGCAGGTTTAGAAAAATTCATCGATTTCCAAAAGGATTTTTTGGGAAAGGAGGTGTTACTTAAACAAAAAGGCCAAGGGTTAAAACGGAAAATCATTGGTTTTGTTTCTGAGAATCGTCGCTCACCTAGACAAGATTACAAAATATTCTCTCGGGATTTAAAAGAGATGGGTGTGGTCACCAGTGGAACATTTTCTCCGAGTTTAAATAGAGGAGTTGGATTGGGATTTGTGGATGCCGCTATGAATTTAACTTCCGGAGAAAAAATATATTTCGGGGATGAGAAAAATGCAGTTGGGTGTGAAATCACCAAGAGACCATTTTATAAAAATGGAAGTTTGAAGAATTAAAGGTCAAAGGAAGCCAAAACTTACGGAACGAAAGTGACGTAAGTTTGTCGGCTGAGTTTGACCCAGCACTAATTTTATTTGGATATGTACTATGTCTATATTTTAAAGAATACGAACACTCAAGAATTGTATTATGGCTATACCCATAATTTAGAAAGAAGAATTGAAGAGCATAATAAAAACGGCACGTGGAAACTTGTCTACTACGAAGCCTACTCAGCAGAAAAAGATGCTAGGATAAGAGAGAAGATGTTAAAGCACTATGGTCAATCAAGGGAACATCTTAAGAAACGAATTCAGAACTCATTGGGAAAATAAAATTAGTGCTGGGTTTAATTCGGCTCGCAACTTACGTTCGTTAACACTCCGTAAGTTGCGGCCTCATTAAAGGAGTCCAGAGATGGAGATTGAGGAGCATTATTTATACACCAAAGAACACGAATGGGTTTATATTGAAGATAATATTGCCACCATCGGAATTACGGATTATGCTCAAGAGGCTTTAGGAGATATTACGTTTATTGAGTTGCCTGAGGTGGATAATGAAGTGGAACAGTTTGAACATTTTTGTTCGGTGGAATCTGTCAAAGCCGCCAGTGATATCTTTGCCCCTATGTCAGGAAAAGTTATTGAGGTTAATGCTGATTTGGAATCGGGACCGGGACTCATCAACAAATCGTGCTATGAAAAAGGATGGATTGCCAAAATTGAAATTTCGGATCAGGATGAGACTTCCAATCTTATGACCCACCAAGAATATCAGAAATATCTAGAGAGTTTAGAATAATCTTAAAAGGGAAGAGAGCCCCCACCAATTTAAAGACGCTGGGAAGCAATTCATTTACAACAATTTTTAAAAATGAATCCTTATATAGCCAATACAAAAATAGAAGTCGATGAGATGCTCCAATGCATTGGGGTTAAGACTATCGATGATCTTTTTCTGGATATAAAGCCAAACCAAAGACCAAAATCTTTTAATATCCCTCCGGGGGAATCCGAACAAGAAGTCGTTGCCTATATCAATCGTTTGGCTAACAAAAATAGAAGTGATCTTATTCTTTTTATTGGGGGGGGGTATTATGATCATTACATTCCGGCGGCAGTGGGATCCCTTATTTCTCGCGGGGAATTTTATACCGCCTATACTCCGTATCAACCGGAATGCTCGCAAGGAACTCTGCAAGCCCTTTATGAATTTCAGAGTGCGATTTGTACCTTAACGGAAATGGAAGTGGCTAATGCTTCTTTGTATGATGGTGGCACCGCCTTGTATGAGGCGGTGATGATGGCTATTCGGATTACTGGTCGGCGGCGGATTATTATGGACGGTGGGGTGAGTCCCATTTATCGAACAATATTAAAAAGTTACACCAGCAATTTAGATATCGAATTTCAGGAAACACCGGTTGTGCATGGCCAAAGTGACCGCCAACAGATAACCAAGTTGTTGAATGAAAACACAGCCGCTGTTATTTTACAAAATCCTAATTTTTTTGGCGCGATTGATGATCACACTGATATTATTGAGCAGGCACATAAGTTCGGTATTTTAGTTATAGAAAGTGTTTATCCGATTTCTTTAGGACTTCTTAAAACACCTGGCGAAATGGGCGCGGATATTGTTACTGGCGAAGGACAAAGTTTGGGACTTCCTCTCAATTTTGGCGGGCCTTATTTAGGATTTATGACCACCCGTAAAAAATTTATCCGCAAAATGCCGGGACGCATTGTGGGGCAGACCGTGGATATTCATGGACGCCGCTCTTTTGTCAACACCCTGCAAGCACGGGAGCAGCATATTCGAAGAGAGAAAGCCACATCTAATATTTGCACGAACGTTTCTTTGTGTGCCATCCAGGCCTGTATTTATATGTCTCTTTTAGGAAAGCAGGGGTTAAAGAGATTGGCACAGTTGAACTTAGATAAGGCTGAATATGCCAAGCAAGTTTTGAGCCACGTTAAGGGAGTGGAAATCAAACGAAGTTCACCAACTTTTAATGAATTTACAGCGTATTTATCCAAAGACGCGAATGCCGTGGTGGAAGCCATGATCAACAGAGGCTTTGCCGCTGGTTTTCCTTTGGGACGATATTATAAAGGAATGGAGCAGTATATGATCGTTGCCGTTACGGAGAAAAGAACTAAAGAAGAGATCGATCGCTTTGCCGAAAGTTTGGAGGAAGTACTAAAGGAAATGTAGGGTAAGGAGTTAGAGTAAAATTATAGATTCAATTTAAATTTCTCAAAGTGTTAAATTTTAATGAGCGATTAAATCATGGAACTAATTTTTGAAAAAAGTATTCCAGGCCGAAGAGGATTTCAAATTCCAGTCTGTGATGTGAATGTCCAGGGGGATATCCCCCCCCGTTATAAGCGCACTCACGATAATGAGCTTCCCGAAGTTAGTGAAGTGGATGTGGTCAGACATTTCACTCGATTATCTCAGATGAACTTTTCGGTGGATACAAATTTTTATCCGTTGGGATCATGTACAATGAAATACAATCCGAAATTTACGGAGGTGTTAGCTAAAAATCCGCAATTTGCTGATTTACATCCACTTTTGCCGCAGCTTCGAAATGGCGAGAAGTTAACGCAGGGTGCGCTTCAAGTTCTCTATGAGGTGGAACAAATCTTATGTGAAATCGCAGGGATGGATCAATTTACCATGCAACCTTTGGCGGGGGCGCATGGAGAATTGACGGGTGTTATGATGATGGCTGCCTATCACCGAGACAAAGGAAACAAAAAAAAATACATTATTGTCCCTGATGCAGCGCATGGGACCAATCCCGCAACGGCTGCGATTGCGGGTTACGCGACAATTGCGATTCCACCAGACGAAAACGGACTGCTGGATATCACGAAATTAAAGGAAAAATTAAACGATGAGGTAGCGGGTGTGATGATGACGAATCCCGACACGTTAGGTATTTTTAATTCTCATATTGATGAGATTGCGGGATTAGTGCATAGGGTTGATGGCTTAATGTATTATGATGGGGCCAATCTTAACGCGATTTTAGGTCGCTGTCGACCAGGCGATATTGGTTTTGATATTATGCACATAAATACTCACAAAACTTTTACCACTCCTCATGGAGGTGGTGGACCTGGGGCTGGCCCGGTTGGTGTTAAGAAGAAATTGGTTAAATTTTTACCAATTTCTCGAGTTGAAAAACGTTCCGATGGCACCTTTTATTTAAATTACGATTATCCGGATTCTATTGGCTATGTTGCTTCTCTTTATGGTAATTTTGCTCTTATTTTGAGGGCGTATGCGTATATATTACTTCTAGGGAAAGAGGGGTTGCTGGAAACAAGTAATCATGCTGTTTTAAATGCTAATTACGTGATGCATAGATTGAAAAATCATTATCTTTTACATTATGATCGAACGTGTATGCATGAATGTGTTTTTTCCGCCACTCAGCAAGCGGAGCGAGGCGTTCATGCCATTGATATTGCCAAATTTTTAATTGATCGAGGGATGCATCCTCCCACCGTCTATTTTCCTTTAACGGTCAAAGAGGCGATTATGATTGAGCCAACGGAAACCGAATCAAAGCAAACACTCGATCAGTTTATTGAATTGTTGATCGAAGCAGATCAACTATCTAAAACACAACCGGACATTTTTAAGGATTTACCAAAAACAACGCCAGTGGCTCGTCCCGATGAAGTCAAAGCGGCCACGGACCTTAATACAAATTTTTTTGTGAACACCGCGAAACTCACCCGACCACAAAAAAATTCGTCAGCATCCATAACTCACCATGTCTAATTGAGCCCCAACGAAATAAAAAATATCGATTCCTTAAGATAAAATTTCAATTAGTATGTTGGTCAAAGACCTCTCCTTATCGACGCCCCAGGAAAATTTATTACTTGATGATGTGCTGCTTTATTTAGCAGAACTAGGGCAGTCCCCGGAATTGTTACGATTTTGGGAATCAGCGCAATTGTTTATTGTCCTGGGACGAACCAGTAAAGTGGAAGAAGATATTTATATCGAACGCGCTTATCGGGACCATATCCCCGTTTTTCGTCGCTCTTCTGGGGGAGGCACTGTTATTCAAGGCCCGGGGTGTTTAAATTATTCTTTCGTTTTAGCAAAAGAACATCATCCTTCAATTATGGATATTCGTAAATCGTATCAATATATTTTGAACAAAGTGATAATAGCGATGGCAAGCTTAGGTGTGCAATCGATCTTTCAACCCATCTCGGATCTAGTTTTACAAGAAGGACAACGAAAATTTTCCGGCAATGCCCAACGTAGAGGTAAAAGGTTTATATTACATCACGGGACGATTCTTTATCATTTTGATATCACGAAGATGGAAGGGTACTTGAAAGTTCCGAAAGATTTTCCAGTCTATCGTAAGAATCGTTTGCATCAACAATTTGTGAAGAACATACCTGCTTCGCCCCCTGAGATCAAAAAGGCCATCGCAGAGGTTTTTGAGGGGAATCGACAGGAGGATCGGTTAAATCGACGTGAGCAAGAATCCCTCCAGTATTTTTTACAAACAAAAAATCTTGCGATTAACTTGCAAGAACTGATTAATTGCAACAAATGAATTGACTTCTTTCATAATAACCCTATAATGAAGTCGGTGTTAAGAATAAAAATGAAAAGTTAAGGGTGTTAATGACCAAAATACATTTTTAAAAAAGAAGGAGGGTAAAATTATGAAGAAGTATGTGTTTCTCTTTTCTAGCGTCATTGTACTCGCCGTGTTTGTAGAAGTTTGTCAGGCACAGATGGTTGATTATAAAAGAATGCATAGAAGATACCCTGCCGGTGCTAAACCAGCGGCAGCCCCTGCGAAAGCAACACCTGCTCAACCTGCTGCTCAACCTGCTGTCCAACCAGCGGCTGCAACAGCTGCTGTACCACCTTCAGCTGCGACAGGACATAAAGTTGTCAGTGCCAGTGAACGAAAATTTGACTTAAATAAAGATGGGATATTGCAACCAGCTGAGGTCAATGGCTTTTTACAAGAGGTGAGCAGAATTGTCGATGGAAGTGGTGGCTATACAGTTGATTCGGATCTCCTTAAGCCATTCGATGTCAATAAAGATGGTCTTATTAGTCGTTATGAGGTAAAAGCAATCAAAGATACTATTCGGTGAAAATTGGCACCATAAGTTGCCGATAAATCCCACTGTAGGATATTTTCTTGCAGTGGGATTTTTTATGTAAAAAATTTTAAGGATTTTCGCTCTTCGATAGGTTTCCTGATATAATATCTTGTATGAATTTTAAATTTAAGAGTTATTCCGTCTCCCAGCCACGAAAATTTTTTATTGTTTTGAATATTTTTTTTTTGTATTTATTCTGGGCTACTTCGGCTGTTTCGCAGGAAGCCAATCACATGATCTTAGCTAAAGCCGTCAAAAAGAATAACAAAGACTACCAGGAATATCTTAAATTTTTTGATCAGGTTTACGACACCATGGACAAAAATTATTATAAACCGGTAAGCCGTCAGGCATTAACCAAATTTATTAAAGTATTTGATTCTAAAATTTACAGTTAACTCCAATCCGAAGGAAAATCCATTAATTATATCAAGTGGCGCAGTGCCGCGTATCTCATCGATTATCTCAAAGATACGGAGGATATTTTTTCCGCCTTTTTCCCACCTAAACCAGCTAAGGAATTTGAGAATAAAGTTTTAGGCAAAGAGATTTCGTTAGGTATAGAAGGACATCTTATCGCCCAAGGGTATATCGTTCTAATGGTAGAACCCCGATCAGACTCCTACATAAAGGGGTTAAGACCAAAAGACATTATTCAGAAAATCGACGACATTAGTGTAATAATTTTTAATGAAGATCAGATTAAGAAAAAATTGACCCCCTTAGAGGGCGCTAAAGTCATACTTGATTTCTTTGATGAATCTGGGACTGAAAAGAAAATCGAAGTAATCAGTCAGGAATTCTTTGAGCAGACGGTTTTTATGGAGCCCGTGGATGTGCCGGGAATTCATTGCTTGGAAATCAGAAAGTTTAATCAAAAGACATCGGAGGATATGTTCAATTATTTGAATTTTATTAAAACACAAGAAAAGGATTTAGGGCTGATTCTCGATTTGCGTGGTAATCCAGGAGGCCCTCCTTTAGCGGCGAGAGAAATTTCTTCCTTTTTTCTTCCACCGGGAGAAGATTTTGCCTATTTTCAAAAGCGTGGGCAGCCCAAATCACTTTTGAATGTTCCGGCAATTCCCTCTAAATATCACTATCAGAATCCGATCGTTATTCTCGTTAATAAAGATAGTGGAAGTGCTTCTGAATTATTTTCGGGTGTTATGCAAAAACGAAAACGATCTTTTTTGATGGGAACGAATACTGCTGGAAAAGTATTCTTAAAAAGCATGTTTTATTTTGATGATGAATCCATGGTTTTGCTTGTCACTGCGCGCGGATATTATCCGGATGGATCTGTATTCAGTTTCGATGGTGTGGTCCCGGATCAGGTTGTAAAGGTGAGTGAAAAAAATGAGCTAATTCATTTGGCTGCGGAATACTTAATAGCGCAACTTACTAAAAAATAAAGGGTTTCAACCCTATTTTAAATCAGGGTCAATTGAATGATTATTCTGGGACCGGTTATACTTGCTCAACTTCTTGTCATTACCATTATTGTTTTTATTTTGAAAAAAATTTTAGACACTATGTTGCTTGAGTTAGCGATTAAGAAGTTCACATTTTCTGAATTTGCGATAAAACTCGATAATTCCCAGCAAGTTATAATTATTTGTCATAAAGAGCCAAGGTCATCTTGGAAAGAAATGTTTTTGAAATTAGCACAAAAAAAATTGGGACAAAATACTCAGATGATTTTTCAAAATGATAAAAAAATTTTAGGTGGCATCATCATACAGTACGGTAATCTGATTATTGATTGCAGCTTGTTGACACGATTAAAGCAAGGTGGTTTTATCCATTGACATTGTTCTATAATAGGGTAAAAAATGCATTTTTGAGTAAGTTATGAATAATCAAAAGATCCTTATCATTGTACCAGCCTATAATGAGCAGGGGAATGTTGGAAGCACAGTTAAGGAGTTATTATCTTTACCATTATCGATAAAAGTTCTGGTAGTGGATGATGGCTCAATTGATGGAACAGCTCAAGAAGCAAAAAGAGCAGGGGCTATGGTTATTTCTTTGCCATTCAATTTAGGTATTGGTGGTGCAGTTCAAACAGGTTTCAAATTTGCTCTAGCACATGACTTTACAATTGCCTTGCAAGTCGATGGTGATGGTCAACATGATGTCACCTATATTGAAAAATTGATAGAGCCGATTCTGACTAATGATGCTGATGTTGTCATCGGTAGTCGCTTTCTTAATCCCTATTTAGGATATCGGTCTTCTTTTATTCGGCAGATGGGTATTCAATTTTTTGCCCATTTAATTAGTTATTTGATTCATTGTAAAATTACGGATTCTACTTCTGGATTCCGTGCTTTTAATAAACGCGCCATTGAAATTTTTGCACAAAATTATCCCCAAGATTATCCCGAGCCAGAGGCGATTGTCCTAGCCCAACGCTTAGGGTTGAGAATTGTTGAAGTGTCTGTTCAGATGCGGCAACGTTTGATTGGACATAGTTCCATCCGCTACTTAGCCACATTGTATTATATGATCAAGGTGACATTTGCGATTCTATTAGATATGTTAAAAAGAAACAAAACTTCAATGGATAAAATAAGATAGAACTCTTAAGGAAAACGAGGATATAAGATGGAAACAAAAATTTTTGCCATATTTTTATGTCTTCTGATTTTGTTTTTAGTTATTGAACTAGTACGGCGGGAAAAATTGACTTTTAAGTATGCCGTGGGTTGGATTATGGTTTCTTTAGTGGCTGTATTTATGGCTATTTTTGATAGTGTGCTTTATAAAATGGCAAAATGGCTCGGATTCCAAGTCGCGAGTAATTTTCTCTTCTTTGTTGTACTTTGTAGTTTTGTTTTTTTAAGTTTACTTCTGACTTTATTTTTATGCCAACAAAATAGTCATAATGACACTACCGCTCAAAAAATTGGTATGCTGGAGTTTGAGTTAAAACAACTGAAAGAAAAGTTGGGTTCTAGCTTCCAGAACCGTGATCCGCAGGATTCACAAAAACCATCAAAATAAAGTGTATGTGTCCTCTCTCTATCCCCCAACACAGTGATTGGGACTATTTTTGGGATCTCCCTGGGTCAGGAAAATTTAGCCAGATCAGTTGGTCGAAGCAAAGGATTATCCGGGTCATTCAACCTTTTCTCCGACGGGGCGGAAGGGCTCTGGATGCTGGATGTGGGAGTGGGTTCTTTACAAAATATTTTTGTGATCAGGGTATGGTGACCGTGGCACTAGATTTTTCGGAATCTGCGTTAAAACGAACGGAGCAATTAACCCAAGGACTCGCCAAGATCATTAAGAAGGATTTATTAAGCGGGGATTTACAAAAGGAATTCAATGAACAATTTGATGTTATTTTTTCGGATGGACTCCTTGAGCATTTTCCTCTGGATAAGCAAGATATCATCATCCAAAATTTAAGATTGGCCCTATCACCCCAAGGAGTTTTAATGACATTTGTACCCAATCGTTGGTCTCCGTGGGAGTTGATTCGCCCCCTTTTTATGCCCGGTATCAACGAGAAACCCTTTATTTTAAAGGAACTAGTGGCAATGAATGTGCGTAATTGTCTGCGGGTCATAGAAAAAGGGGGCATTAACGCCTTACCTTTTCGTTTTTCTCCGGAAAAAATTTTAGCGCAGCATTTCGGGATGTTACTTTATACGATTTCGAGAAAAAATTTTTAGAAAATGCCTGAACCATCGGTCAGTGTTATTATCCCCGCATATAATTGTGAACAAACGATTGCGCCAGCCTTGGAAGCCATATCTGCCCAGACGTATAATGGACCCCTGGAAGTAATAGTCGTTGATGATGGTTCGACGGATAAAACCGCTTCCGTTATTCAATCGTTTAAGAAAGTCATTTATATCCATCAAGACAATACTGGCCCAGCGACGGCGCGTAACCAGGGGGCTCATTTGGCCCGAGGGGAAATCCTTTTTTTTACCGATGCCGATTGTGTCCCCGAACCCCAGTGGATTGAAAAGATGCTTAAGCCTTTACAAGAACCTCAGATTGGGGTGGTGGCGGGTAGTTATGGGATCGCCAATCCACAAGAGCGCCTAGCTTATTGTATTCACCAAGAGATTTGTTTCCGTCATCAAAGTTTAATGCCTCAGTATCCTAAGGCCTTTGGTAGTTATAATTTTTGTATTCGTCGTAATATTTTTAATTCAGTGGGAGGATTTAATACGGAGTATCGTTATGCCAGTGGAGAAGATAATGATTTAAGCTATAAAATTTTAAAGGCTGGATACAAAATTTATTTTGAACGCAACGCAATTGTCGAACATTTTCACCCCTTCCAATTGAATCGATACTTAAAGGAACAATATCGTCATGGGTTCTGGCGTGCGAAAATGTATTTTGACCACCCCGGTATGACGGGGGGGGATAATTACACTTTTTGGAAAGATATTATCGAGGTCCCGTTGGTTTTGATAAATTTATTTTCTCTCCTCGGGAGTACAGTGGGTTTTGCGAGTGTACCTGCAATTAGTTGTATTTCCTCCTTTCTAATATTAATAATAATCCAAGTAATTTTCGCGTTTTTGATAATCAAAGAGGTGCAATTTACACCTTACTTTATGGTGGTAATGTTTTTACGAGCCTACCTTAGAACCCTCGGTTTTATTTCTGGAGTTATCTTTTTTTTCTCAAAATCCTCAAAAAAAGTTAAATAAGTAGTTGATACACATAGTACTTATGATAGAATCATTTTACATAATTATTTTTTTTGCTTTTATATATGAATATATTTTATACTTTACTTAGGCCTAATTGGTATATGAATAGACTGTCTTAGACAGTATAACTATGACCTATTATAAATTATTAGGATTCGCCAAAGAACCTTTTTCGACCAGCCCAGATCCTGATTTTTTTTATCTCACCAAAGAACACGATATGGCGCTCACCAATATTCTTATTGAACTCCATTTGAAACGAGGGTTAACTGTTATTTTCGGTGATGTTGGTACCGGCAAAACAAGTCTTTCCCGAAAATTAATCCAGGAATTAAATAAACGGGGAAGTATGATTTTTCATATGATTCTCAATCCCGACTTTGTGGATGAGCGTCAATTCCTCACCACACTGGTGAGGAATTTTAATATAGAGATCTCAGCAGATCGAGATCTAAAGAGCGTTGATGTATTAGAACTGCGCGACACTATTGAAAAATTTCTTATTATCAAAGCCGTAGAGGAAAGACGAACAGTTATTCTCATCATTGATGAGTCTCAAAAATTAAACATAGCCACTCTCGAAACACTGAGGGTGTTATTAAATTTTGAAACCAATGAATATAAGCTCATTCAATTGGTTCTCCTTGGCCAGCTTGAGTTGTATGTCAAGGTTGTGAATATGACGAATTTTTTAGATAGGATCAGTTTTAAATACGCCTTGAATCCTTTAGATGCAAAAGAAACAAGAGAGTTGATTCATTTTCGTATGAAGGTGGCCGGATACAACAGCAGCATGGAGTTATTTACCGATGAGGCGATTGCGGAAATTTATAACTATTCTCGTGGTTATCCCAGAAGGATTACCATGTTATGTCATAAAGTTCTAAAGGAACTTATTCTGCACAATAAACAAATAGTGGATCGATTGTTAGTTAAATCAGTCATTGATAAAGAGCAGCAATTCCCAGGAAAAACAGCTACGGCACATCCGTACCAGCAATATATTGATCAAAACATTCATTAGTTGTGAAGTCAATAATTATGAGGTAACGCCAACAAGAATTTTAAAACAGACCTATGGCACAAGAAACGGCTGAACAAAAATTATTGAAGATCATTGAGAGTGCGGAAACTCCAAAGGCACCAACGCAACCCGCTCCCACCCAATCTTCGGAGCAAGTTGTCCAACAAGTGGCTGCCGCTGTTAAGGGGGGGGGATTACCTTTCATCTCTATGCCGGCTTTTTTCCAGAATTTGCTGGGACTTGTTAAAGGTCGTGCCTCCGCAGACAAAACGGCAGTAGCTTTTGGTTTACGTGAATTTAATCGTTTGCTCTTAGGAGCGATTTTGGTATTCACTATTGTTTTCGCAAAAAGTTTTATGTCAGGAATGGAATTCTCCCAAAAAGAAATTAATCTTGCAGTAAAGACAAAAATTTCCAAAGTTCCTGATAATTTAATCCCCAAGACAAACGGACTCCCGGATTATCTGATGAGTATTACACGGCGTAATATTTTTCTCCCCTTTGAGAAAAAGGAAATAGAAGAGGCGGCAGTCGCGACAGAACCAATCAGACGGATTATTGAAAGAACTAAAGATCTAAAATTGGTAGGGATTTCTTGGTTAGATACACCGGAATCTGCTTCCGCTCTCATTGAGAATACGATCAGCGGCGTTACTTATTTTTTAAGAGTGGGCGAAAAGATAAATAATGTGACGGTAAAAAAAATTTATGCGGATGCTGTGATATTACGCTTTGAAGAGGAGGAAATTGAGTTTCGATTATAAATGATGAAATGATTATGCGAACTAAAAGATTTGATTTTCGAAATAAAATAATTAAGTGGCGACGTTGTTGAACTTACTTAAGTAAATTATGATAAAGTTACGCCCCTGCATAAGTCAACTTCAAATCCCTGTAATGATGTTGTTATGGGGTGGTGTAATTTTATTGTCTGCGGATTCTCTTCCCGCGCAAGGGACAGCCGCGGCACCTACGGCAAAACCAATCGCCGCTTCCGCACCTACGACAAAACCAGCCGCCGTTTCCGTTTCCGCGCCTACGACAAAACCAGCCGCAACAGCGGAATCAACGGCTAAACCTTCTGCCGTAGTGCCTACTCCTTCTACGCCCAATTATAATATCCCTCCCAAACCCATTGAAATTAGCAAATCAACGGAAACATTAGAGGAGCGCTTAGCCCGACAAATTACTCTCGATGTGCGCGAAATGAATGTGGTCGATGTTTTAAAATTCTTAGCCATCAAGGGTGATTTCAATATGGTTACCAGTAACAATGTTTCCGGTCGTGTGACTTTATATCTGAAAAATGTCAAGATTATTGATGCCTTAGACATTGTTTTGATTTCGAATAATCTTGCCTATCATATGCAGAATGGCATTATCCATGTTTTACCCGAAGCTGAATATGAAGCGATGTTTGGAAAGAAATATAACGACAAAAATAAAGTATCGATTGTTCAACTAAAATATGCAAAACCAAGCTACATTTTATCGACCTTAGATAACATGAAAAGCAGTCTGGGAAAAATTATCATCGATGAAGATACTGGTCAAGTCGTCATGATCGACACCCCGCAGGTATTGGATGAAATGAAAAAAATGATTGACAAAATGGAATCGCCACTGGAGGCCTATGTTTATTCATTACAGTATGCAAAGGCAGATGTGGTGGCAGAAAAATTAAAGGCGCGGATTGATTCTAATGCGGTGGGGTCCATCACTACGGATGAGCGTTCTAATAAAATTATTATTCGGGCTTTTCCTGAGAGACGTAAAGAAGTGGAAGGGATAATTAAAAGTCTGGATGTCCCCACAAAAGAAGTTTTAGTGGAGGGGAGAGTTTTGCAGATTGTGTTTAAACCTCAATTCGATATTGGTATTGATTGGCAATATGATTTTAAAGAGAACCCGGATCCAGAAATAGCCAAGACCAAATTCAAAAATATATTTTTGAATGATAGCAGTCTCCCTTCCAGTGATCCATTATTCTCCACCTTTACCAAAATTGGGGCTGGGAATTTCAATACGGACAAATTTGCAATAACTCTTCGGGCCTTAAAGCAGGTCAGTGATACCAAAATATTATCCCACCCGAAACTTTTGGTGACTAATAATGAAGAAGCCCGAATTCATGTTGGCGATACGATCCCGTATATTATTTCTACAACATCAGGAACCGGTGACAATGCGATCACTAGTGAGGATGTTCGGTTTGTGGATGTTGGGATTAAGTTGAGTGTTACTCCCACGATTAATGATGATCAAATGGTTACCATGCGCCTTAAACCAGAGATTTCGACTGTGGTCGGTAAAATTACTTCCAAAGGAGGCGGGATCCCACAAGTGAACAAAACTGAAGTGGAGACCTCGGCGATTATTAAAGATGGAGCTACCATCATTTTAGGTGGGCTGATCAAGGATAACAAGGTCCACACCAAAAAAGGTTTTCCGGTTTTGATGGATATTCCGTGGGTGGACAAATTATTTAGTCGTACCAGTGATTCTCTGGAAACAACAGAAATCGTAATTTTTATAACGCCGCATATTATTAAGCCGGATCAGCATTATGATCGAATCTCGGGAGAGATTAAACCATCAAAACCGTATGAAACAAACAAAACGAAAGATACGGAAGAAGATCTAGGCATGAGCATGAAACTATTGGATTCTCCCCCGGATAATCCGGCGAAAAAAGATAAAGAGAAAAAGGTCAAGAACAATCCATCTACTGAGGATATTCAACTTAAACCATCGAAGCCTTTATGAGCGAAGAGAGAAGAAGACAAATGAAGGGTATGATCAACCATTGGATAAAAAGACTTGCACTTGCTTTTCTTCTACTTTCGAGTCTACCGACTATTTTTGTTTGGAGTAAAGAAGAAACCGTGATTGAAACAGACCTGGATGAAAGTACCGTCATCGCAAAACCAGAGCCTCTCCCTATCAAGCCGGATCAATCGTATGGGGCGACCAATGAACGTTTGGATTACATCCTTTTTCAAGGAGAGGAGATCGTTCGTATCAACCAGAACCTTAAGAATCTAATTGAAGAAAATGAGAAACTCCGCCAGGAAAGAAAAATGTTAGAGGACCAGTTAAAAGATTTGCGGGGACAAAGACAAATTGAAGTGACACGGTTAAATGCCATTACGGAACAGCGGGACAATTTTCAGAAACGCGCGGATACAATAGTTACTCAAAATCAGACTTATAAACGCGAATTAGTAAGGCTGGAAGGTGCCGTGGACCAAAAACAAAAGGAATCATCCACCCGGGTTAAAGATATGGAAGATTTGTTAGCTCTTCAAGAAAAAGAAATGGAAAAAATGGTGTCCCTTGCTAGGGAAGGGACATTGGTAGGCCAGGGGAAGAAATACAAAACTTCCCGGCCTGAGGACGTCGCGAAAATGGTTGATCATTTCAGCAAAGAAAGTGAGCAACTCAAACGCGATGCGGCCAAGGTTCATTACAACATGGGTAATAATTATTTTAAAAGAGGAGAATATCAGAGGGCCGCCAAAGAATATCATCGATCGTTAGTCCTGATGCCTAACGATGCGGAAGCTCATTATAACCTGGCGTTAGTGAGCGGTGAATTTTTAAGGGATTATGCAGCAGCCCTTAAGCATTATCGACTCTATCTTGTTTTTAATCCTGACGCCGATGATGTTTTGTTTGTTAAAGAAAAAATGTTAGAGGCCAGTTTGGTTGTCCAAGCAAAAATTGATTCGCCATTAGATGATAAGAAAAATTATGAAATCGGGAGATAGAAAGCGAAAATTTTTGTTAAAGAGGTTCAATTCGGCTAGCAACTTACGGAGTGTTAACGAACGTAAGTTGCGGCCTCATTAAAGGAGGAGAGATGAAAAAAGGAGTTTTAACCACCTTCCTAGTCATCAGTTGCACTGTGGTGATGAGCCATTCGATCGCTTGGGCGAATAATCTTGCGATTACCAACCTCACCATGGAGGACCGCGACCAGACTAATCGAACAGTGGTGGTCCAATTTGATATCAGTTGGAATAATTCCTGGCGTAACTCCACCAATCACGATGCGGTTTGGGTGTTTTTAAAATTAAATGATAGTACTGTCGATACTATTTGGTACCACGGCGCCCTTAAAACTTCCGGATTAGATCCTGCCAATACTTCTCCGGGTTCTAATAATGATGTCGAGGTTTTTGTTCCCTCGGATGTAATGGGTGCCTTTATCCGACGTCGAGTCACTGGCAGTGGCTCGGTCAATTCTAAAAAGGTTAAACTGGTCTTAGATATTGCCGCTACCGCTACGAATGCTGGAATATCGATTGCTAATACCGATACAATTCAAGTTAAAGCTTTTGGTATTGAAATGGTCTATATCCCGGAAGGACCTTTTTATGCTGGCGATACAGGGAGTTCTCAGGGTTTTACGGGTAATTCCGGTAGCGCGCCTTGGTATATTACCAGTGAAGGGCAAATCCAGACGTCAGCTTCGTTCACCGCTCCATATTATTATACCAATACAGGGAGTAGTGCTCATCCATCAGAATACTTTACGGCGGCTAAATTCACAATCCCTGCTGCCTTTCCTAAAGGGTACCAAGCTTTCTATTGTATGAAATATGAGATTACCGAAGGGCAGTGGATAGATTTTATTAATACCTTAACGACGACGCAGTCTCAAGCCAGGGATATCACCAGCCCTACCACTTCCTCTTCTGGAGGGAAAGGATTTGATACCCCCATAAACCGTAACACCATTTCGCAAAGTTCAACGACAGCTGCCGCAAGTACAACACGCACCGACCGAGCCATGAGTTATTTAAGCTGGATGGATTTATGTGCTTATTTGGATTGGGCAGCCCTTAGGCCAATGTCGGAATTAGAGTTTGAAAAGATTGCGCGCGGGCCTCTCGATTATGTGGCAAGGGAATATGCATGGGGAGATACATCAATTACGTCAGCGACCACATTTGCTTACAGTACAGAAGACGGTAAAGAAATTTTTTCTACGACGGGTGCCAATACTGTTTATAACGTTTCCGCGAATTATACATCTGGAGATGGTGGAACAGGGCCTGCACGCGCGGGGATTTTTGCTACTGACTCTTCTTCTCGCTCTACTTCCGGAGCTGGATATTATGGTGTGATGGAATTATCCGGTAATTTGTGGGAGCAAGTCGTTAATGCAGGCTTCCCGAGTACAACGTCAGTGACGACGGGATTTATAGGTTTACAAGGAGATGGTAAATTAACTGCTACGGGAAATGCGGATACTTCTAATTGGCCGCAGAGCATTAGTGGTCAGACTTCCTCCGCTATCGGATCCGGCAGAAAAGCTGGAGGCTGGACCAGTGCTTCAACTTTACTTTTAACTATATCCACCCGTTCTCAAGCAGGGGCTTCTCAAGGTATCAGGGTAAGTGATTATGGGGGACGAGGTGTGAGGGATTGTGGAGGTGTGTCATCCAATTGTTCTGTAGATTCGAGTTTATAAATTTTGGGTTTAAGTGATGGGTCGGAGACTCTTGACCCATCATTAAAGAAGATGAAAGGGAGGTGAAGATTTTGTTGGTCGTGTGAAACAAAATTATAAAACTTTATCGGTAAGTTTGCGTTAGATAGAAAGCCCGCACCAACTTACCTTAATGAATTTACTTGTAGTTGGTACTGCACTGACTTCTTCTTAGAAGAGTGGTGCAGTACTGATTACCTTAAAATTTTTTAAGGAAAGTCAGTGCAGAAATCCCTGTATGGCAAAAGCTAAGGTCGGTCAAAATTTTAAAGTCCGCTTGTGGGTGGGAATTGT
>JAHFGK010000152.1 GCA_023247475.1 Candidatus Omnitrophota bacterium | reverse complement strand
CATCCGGTTCCTCAAAAAGGAAGCTATTGGAGAGATGGCTTTAAATTGCCTGGCAGTTTAAGAACAAATTAGGACATTTTTATTTTGGTAGAACTAGGACATTTTAATTTTGGCTTGACACGCGGTAATTTAATACTTGTGTTTTTTAAAAATAACACATATCATTGGGGTAACTAAGCACATTATTGATATACAAAGTTTTCATGATTATGTAGCATAGAATTATGACTAAGCTACCTCTTGAAAATAAGCGTGGTCCAAAACTTTCCATGCGTTGAGTTCGAACAAAAAATTTATTAATAAAATCCGCCGCCAAGATAACCAAAAAAGGAATCGCAGCTAAAATATAGCGCGATTGATAGCTTTGCCAAATCATGTAAAAAATAAAAAGGACAAATGCCCCTAGAGTCAAGACTGATTTTCCTTTTGGGTGATTGCGTTGATCAAAAAAAAGGGAAGCGAAGGCAAATAGATACAAAAGCGACCATTCTATTAAACGACCAAAGTAAAAAAAGGGTGTTTCATTATAAAATAACCCCTGCATCCAACTTGCCGTTGGTAAATACTCAAACTGTAGGCTGTGTACAATATTTTTATAGAGCGCCGTACAGAATACTCCCCAGTACACAATAGTAGACAACTTCAATGAACTGACATCTTCTCCCTTAGGCCTCTTCTCAAATAGAACTATCCTTATTGGTTTCCTTAGACCAGCAATAACCCCAATAGCTAAAAAAATCCACATGAGTAAAACCAGTTGTGTGCGGGTCCCCATAAGACCAAAGTTATGAATGGAAGTTTGGTTTGCTAAAAATTTTGGTCCATAAACAAGGTAGTTCCAATAGACCCAGGGCAACAGCATAAGAAATGGGCTAACCAATCCTGTCAAGAATTTCCTATTCCTAAAAACCTCCGGTTTATAGATTATGCAATATAGTGCGACAACAAAAGTAGCAAGGATGCCAGGATATTTCGTTAAGCCAGCAAATCCACTCGCTATTCCACTATATATAAACAAAGAATCCTTATTTTGATTCACTCCATAAATAAACAAAAATATAGCCAAAACTGTAAAGAAAGCTACTGTTGTCTCCATCCAGACCTTTTGCGAACAAATGATATTAACTGGGTCTATATATATAAAAAACGCCGAAGCGAGTCCTACCCTTTTATTAACGATGACCGATCCTAAAAAATAAACTAGGGGAATCATAAAAACTCCAAACAACAAAGATATATATTCTCCGGAAATAATCTGATTACCAAAAATTTTCATCGCTCCCGCTATCATAAGAGGGAAGAGCGGTGGATGTTTAAAAAGAGCAGCAAAAAAATATTGGGGTAAGGATCTTCCCGTTGCTGCTAACTCTCGCCCATACTCAATAATATTATAATCCGATAAATCCTTGGTCAGTTGGAGTCCCAATCGATAATAAACAATTTCATCGATGGAACGCACGGGATTGCTTTTAAAATTTTTAAGTCGTATTAAAAAAGCAGAAACGATTAAAAAGGCGAGGATTAAAAAGATAAGAAAATTTTGTAGAGTCAACCTTTTCACTTTTAAGAGCGCCTTATTGTTAATTTCTAGAAAATTCTTTCTACGGGACCGTCGACCTTTTTAAAATTTGATTCCATTTTCGCAGGCGGTCGGCCGAAACACACGCCCAACTGTTCATACAAAGCAACAAGATTGAGATCAACGTGACGTTGTTTAATAGCTTCTTGTGTATTCATATACTTAATGGCCGTTCCTTGAATGCCAACCACCGTAACTCCGGTAATGTTATTAAGGAGAAGCAACACGGCAGCAGCCCCCACTTCCTTACCAAAGTTTACATCATAAGGAGAGGAGTGGCCGCAACGCACTAAATGCCCGGGAGTAACAGGACGCACTTCAGGAGATTCGTTAATGCCAGGGACAAATAATCCTTGTTTCTTAAAAAATTCCTTAATAGTCGAATCCGCTTTGAAACGTTTCGACAACTGATCGCAAACATACTGAGCAGCCCCTGCTAAACGTTTATGTCCAAAGGCATCAACTTCCGCTGACTCATCGACAAATTCAGAACCATCCGCATTTTTTAAACCTTCCGCCACCACAATAATATAAGCCCCGGCCTTGACATCGCTTTTGGAAATCCGTCCCATATATCTTGTCTTCGCATGGTTATAAAGGATGTCAAAATCCACCGAGATCTCTGGAATAAGAATAGCATCAGCATCGGCAGCAATGCCTCCTCGAAAGGCCGTGTGCCCTGTATACCGACCAAAAACTTCCACTGCCATCACCCGATTGTGAGTATAAGCGGTAGTTTTGAGCTCCTCTACAAAATTCGCGATTCGCTGAATTGTCGAATCGCCTCCCACCGAATACGTTTGTAAATCCAAATCCATCGTCTTGGGGGCATGAACACACTTGATTCCCTGCTGCGATAAATCCACCATAACACTACCACTATCGTCACCGCCACCAATCACTAAACCATCAATACCAAATTTTTTTAAACCATCCTTAATGCGTTTGTATTTGTTAGGATCATCTATTTTTTTAACCTGTACCCGAGAAAGTCCCGCTTCCGAACCAGCCAAATTAGCGTCAATCAGATCTAAGCGATGCGGTGTTAATTCAACCAATTTATCAAATTCAATAAGGTTGTAAAGACCAGCATACCCATTGGGGATAATGTAACAGAATAGACCTTTCTGGTTCGCCATTTGAGCGGCCCCTTTAATAACGGCGTTCAGCCCACCACAATCCCCACCGCTGGTGATAATGCCTATCTTCTTCATTTATATTCTCCTTCTAGTAAGAACATTCAGTTAAGAGTTAAAAGGCAAAAGCAAAGTTTAAGTTAACATATGAAATCATATAAATCAATAAAAAGATAATTTATAATAAAAAATAAAGTTATTTTTTTATCTTACCTTAACAACTAAGACTTGTTGTCAAAGTTATTCTAAAATCTAGTTCCTTACTTACTTTTAAAAATTTTAAGGAGAGAATCTCACCGTAAAAGTTTAAAGAAATGGAAAAAACCTAAACCTTTGTTTTTGTTTAGTTATTTTTTTCCTATTCTCTCGAGTAATATTTCTACTTTTTTATTGCCTCTGCCAAATTCATAGAGTATACTTTCATTGGTCAATGCTTAATTGTAACCCTAATTTTGAGGAAAGAGCTTATGAAGAAAGTACTAATAACCGGTGGGGCAGGATATAAAGGCGTACTTCTAACAGAAGCCCTTCTTAAAGAGGGCTGTGAGGTTACCATATTGGATAATTTCATGTATGGATACGAACCCGTTCTAGGCTTTGCTAATGAAAAAAATTGCCATATTGTCAAAAAGGATATTCGTAATTTAAAGGGGGAGGATGTCAAAGATCATGATATTATCTACCATCTCGCGGCTATTAGTGGTTATCCTGCTTGTGAGGCCAACCCTCATTCCGCTCAAACCATTAATGTACATAGTACAGAGAGTTTAGTAAATTTGTTAGCCAAAGACCAAATTCTTGTTTATGCCTCTACCACATCGATCTATGGCAAAAGTGGACAGGAGCAAGATGAAATATCGCGGCCAACCCCTGTGAGCATGTATGGAGTCACGAAATACAAGGCTGAGATTACGTGTATGCAGCGAAAAAATTCCGTTGCTCTTCGCTTTGCTACACTTTTTGGGGTAAGTCGCAAAATGCGTTGTGATCTTTTACTCAATGATTTCGTTTATCGAGCTGTTCGAGAACGTAGTCTCGTCTTATTTGATTGTGATAGTGTGAGGACTTTCCTCCATGTCCGAGACGCCATACGGGCTTATGTCACGGTCCTCCATCAGACGGAAAAAATGCTGGGAGAGATTTTTAATGTTGGTTCTAATGACATGAATTATTCAAAATTAGATTTGGCTAAGAAGGTTAGAGAGTTTATTCCATTTGAGATTATCGAAAGTCGTCTAGATGATCTGGACAAACGCAACTTCATTATTAAATTCGATAAGGTCAAAAAATTAGGTTTTGAACCAACCGTATCCGTTGAAGACGGCATCAAAGAGTTAGTTCACTTGTATTCTTGGTACCAACCTTATAACATATTTAAGACTATTTAATTCCTCTTCTTCAATTCATGACCACCTTTGTTGATCAAAACAATAACAGAATTGCCTTTAAATTTTCCATTGCTGATATCCAAAAAGGTCTTACCTTTTTTTCTGAGGATAAAGACTTTCTGCAAGTAGGCACATGGAATTATGATAAGGGAAAAAAATTACTAGCTCATATTCATAACAATGCTCCTCGTGAGATTTTGAGAACTCAGGAGTTTGTTTTTGTGGTCAAGGGTAAGATGAAGACTCTTCTTTATGATGAACACGCTCAGTTTATTCAAGAGGTCGTTCTCAATCCACAAGAAGGAATGATCTTATTGTCGGGAGGGCATGGTTACGAAATTCTTGAGAAGGAGACAATCATTATCGAAGTTAAAAATGGCCCTTATGCGGGGGCTGAATTGGATCGAAGACGTATCGAAAAATAATTATGGACTTTATTCAGCAGGTTGAACCCTATATTACTGATCTAGAAGCCAAAGCCCTGACTTCTTATCTTCAGTCCGGGGGGTGGCTAACTGAGTTTAAAAAAACGGAGGAATTCGAAAAGTCGTTGGCTGAATTTTTAGGAGTCCGTTATGCGGTCACGGTGACCAGTGGAACGGTCGGGTTATACCTTGCTCTTTTAGCTGCGGGTATAAGACCTGGTGATAAAGTGATCGTCCCTAACTATACCATGATTGCCACCATCAATGCAGTGAAATGGACGGGGGCAGAACCTGTTATAGTCGATATCGATCCAGTCCATTTATGTACTGATCTTATGACTGTTAAACTTGACCGTTCCTGTAAAGCTTTCATTTATGTCTCTATCAACGGACGATCTGGAAACATGAACGAAGTCGTAAATTTTTCTAGAAGAAATAATCTGCTCCTTGTTGAAGATGCTTGTCAGTCCTTGGGTTCTCTCTGGAATAATCAATGCTTGGGGACATTCGGGGATATTGGGGTTTTTTCTTTTACCCCCCATAAAATTATTACAACTGGACAAGGAGGATTGATTGTTAGTAATGACGAAGGTATTTACAAAAGGGTCAAAAAACTTAAAGATTTCGATCGTGTGGCTCCAGCCTCGGATTGGCATGAAGGAATAGGATATAATTTTAAATTTACTGATCTCCAATCGGTTGTTGGACTGGAACAACTAAAAATCATTAGCTTTCGCATCAACAAAAAAAAGGAAATATTTAAGAGATATCAAGATTTGCTTAAGGATATCTCCAGCATAAAGTTTTTACCAACGGATCTCACGCAAACAACGCCTTGGTTTATTGATATTCTCCTGCCTTCTCAAGTGGTCTGTGATCAGTTAATGGTGTTTTTAAAACAGCATTCCATAGGCAGTAGACCATTTTATCCCCCCATTAATCATCAAAAACCTTATTCGGATTATCCCAAGGGAAGTTTTCCTATTTCTGAGTCAGTAGCCTATTGTGGGCTTTGGTTGCCCTCTTCCATTGGTTTAGCGGATAATAAAATCGACTATATCTGTCAGACGATTAGGAAATTCGTTCAAGAAAGTTATGGTGGAAGTTAAACTCCATATCGGTTGTGGGAAAAGGTGTCTAAATGGATATTTTCATATTGATATCTGTGATTTTAAGCATATTGATTATAAGCACGATGGGAGAACGTTACCTATGTTTAAAAATAATTCTGTCGACTTAATCTACTCCTCCCATATGCTTGAGTATTTTGACCGTTTTGAAGTCGTTGATGTCTTAAGGGAATGGTTTCGCGTATTAAAAAAGGGAGGGATATTAAGAGTGGCTGTACCAAATTTTGAATCTTTAGTGAGGGTTTATCTTCAGACCAAAAATTTGCAATTTATTCTTGGCCC
>JAHFGK010000014.1 GCA_023247475.1 Candidatus Omnitrophota bacterium | reverse complement strand
ACAATCTGGTTACGGCCTTCTTTTTTTGCCTGATAGAGTGCTTGATCGGCTCGGGAGATCATCCCCTGAGCCTCTTTAAGTCCGGGAGCAGGATACCCACAGATCCCAATGCTTATGGTGATTTTAACAGGTTTTCCTTTTCGATGTTTAAATACTTTGGATTCAAAGACTTCTTTAATTCTCATAGCGGCCACTTTCGCACTTTCCGGTTTTGTTTCCGGTAAAATAATCAAAAATTCATCCCCCCCATATCGGCCGACGATATCCACCCTCCTTAGACTCTTACGAATTAATAAGGCAACCTGTTTCAAAATTCGATCCCCCCATTGATGACCAAATTTGTCATTAATAACTTTAAAATGATCCAGATCGGTCATAAAACATGATAAATTGAGATGATAACGTTTCGCGCGCGAAATCTCTTCTTCTAAACGTTGAGTAATCGCACTATGGTTAAGAAGATTAGTCAGGCCATCCAATTGGGCACGTTTTCGTAAGCTTCGTTCTAACTTTTTACGATCCGTGATATCCTGCAAGATCACGATCACCCGCGCAAAGGAACCTTGATATCGCTCGGGCACGGAAACTTTTAAGAGAACATCTCGAGACCTCCCCGCTAATGTTCGGCTTTTAAACTCCGCCTCGAAGGTTTGTTTGCCTTCCAAAAGGGAAGCAAATTCATCAATTAAAATATCAAATGCAACCTTGGTAAATGTCTTTCCAAAATTTGCCTGTAATTCTTCTTTCGATCTCGCCCCATATAATTGCAAAGCCGCACGATTGACATACAATACCTTGATATTCCGGAAAATTTTTTTAACAAGTTCTGAATTAGTAGATAAATAATTACGAATATTAACAACGGACTTTTCTTCTAAATGTCGCTTAAGCTTTACTAAAACAGACATATCCTCTTCCCACATGGCGATTGGCAAAAATTCAAATAACCATTGGAACTTTTCCTCTTGATAAGCCTTTGCAAATAGACTTTTTCCCGATAAAGATTTAGTCATGAGTCACTCCCACATCATTATCATCAATCTTTTCTAATTTCACAATATATTTATCTCCAATATTTGTGTACTGGATCATATGGAAACGTCCCGGAATGATACGATTAAGATCTTTTAAGTTCCCTTTTTTAAGAATTCCAAAGGTAAAGGGTTGGTTTTCTAAAAATGTTAAAACCTGGCTATCGGAGTTAAAGAAAGGGATTGGATGCGGACTAAAAAATCCTTTCCCGTTGATATCAATCACCGCTAATTTCCTATCGGTATAGAAGCGTACCCCCCTAACATAAAATTTACTCGTAAGAATCGTGGTTTGGGAATGATCAATATTTTTAAATACATCACAAATCTGCTTACAAGAAACCCATGGTTCTACATACGCGTGGCCTAGGAATAGAATTATTAAAACACTGCTCGTAATCAGGGCATTGCTTAATATCATACGATTATATTGTCGATGCTGATTCAAAATAAAAATAAGAGTGGCACTTAAGGTTGACAGCATAGCGAATACATAAATCGGTTTCATATCAACGATAAAATCAATATAAATTTTACCGGCCACAACCGTTCCTACCACCGCGATTAGCAAAAAGATTGAGATCACATATCCAACCACCTTAAAACCCTTTATAGAGTTGGGTCCAGCTTCCCCAATATTATGGAAATAGTAAGCCAACATAATGGCCAACGCTGGAAAAAGCGGTAAGATATAACTTGCCAGTTTTGACTGAGCTAATTGCATAATTCCCAGAACAGTCAAAATCCAAATAGTGATGAAAATCAAACCATCCCTATTGCCTTTTACTTTCCTAATTTGTTGAATCAACCAAAATCCTCCAGAACATGCCCAAAAGCTCCAAGGGAATATCCCGCCAATCATAACCCCCGGGTAAAAATACCACTTATTACATTTTGGATGCTCCGCTTCAAAGATTCTTCTTAAATGCACATTATAAAAATATTCTTTTATAAACTCTTGCCCATATAATTTATACATCAGGACATGCCAGGGGACAACAATGATTAAAAAAATAAGAGATCCAATGAGCGTGACTGGAGAGATAAGAAACGATAAATGTCTTTTATAAGTTAGATAGACTAAAATGATAATCGCTGGAAAAAAAAATCCTAAAAATCCTTTGGTCAGTACAGCTAGGGCTGAAAAGACGAAGCATAGAATTATCCCTACCTGCTTATATCCCGGATAATGATAACTCAAATAAAAAAATCCTACGGTGATGACCACCCATATAGAAAAGACCATATCCGTCAGAACCGCTCGAGACATGGCCACATAAATAAAACTCGTGGATAAAATGAAACCGGACAAGAATGCTAATCGTTTGCTGCGGAAAATCATCCACGCTATTGCATAAGTTACCGCCACTCCTAAAATACCGAAAAGAGAAGGGCAGAACCTGGCCCAAAAGGATGACAAATCAAACATCTTGATAACCAACATAAGCAGCCAATAAAAAAGTATGGGTTTTTCAAATTGTGGGGCATCGAATATGTACGGGGTTATCCAGCTTTTATGCGCAATCATCTCCTTAGCGGATTGTATATAAAACACCTCATCGGGATGTGTCAGGCTTATCATCCCATTACCCGACATCAAGAAAAAATAGGATAGAACTATTAAAGTGACTATGAGGATCATGTGACTGGATTTATTCAGGAAATTATTAATCACAACAATTTTTGAGGGATCGTTTATTTTTTAGAAAGAATTAAATTTAAAAGCCCGGACAATATTTTAATATGTTTTGGTAAATACGGAATTATTTTTATTTTTTTCACTCAGCAATTCCTCAATCGAAACAAACTCGAATCCTCGCATCCTTAATCCTTGGGCTAATAGCGGTATGGCGGCTACGGTTTGTAAGCGATCACCTCCTTCCGTTGTCAGAACACTCCCACTATCATGAAAAAGTAAAATGTCTCCGCTTTTTACCCGACTGAGAATATGATTGACCATATATTGATGATTAAATGTTACCCAATCTTTGGAGTTCAAAGACCATAAAATAACTTGATAGCCCATGGATTTAATCTTTTTTTTAATGCCCTTGCTCATCCAAGCCTTCGGCGGACGATAATATTGGGTGGTCTGACCAGTGATTTGGTGAATCACATATTCGGTGTATTTAATCTCTTCTTCAATTTCCGCTGAAGTATAGTACAAAATGACACTATGGGCATAACCGTGATTGCCTATGGTATGGCCTTCCTCGGCAACTCTTTTCGCAAGATGCGGATACTTTTTGACATGATGACCAATCATAAAGAAGGTGGCTTTGATGTTGGCCTTCTTTAATTCATCCAGGATTAAAGGTGTCCATTGCGGCGATGGGCCATCATCAAAGGTTAAAACAATCTTTTTAGCATTTGTTTGAACACGATAAATCGTTCCTCGCCGGGTCAGAATAGCTTGATCAAAGAATACACAAAAAAAGATGACACCCAAAGCAATGAATCCGGCCGCTAATAAAATCTTTAGAATTATCATTATGCCGATAGACATAAAAACTTTCTCGAAACGATTCTATGAATGTGTTCAAATTGTAATGTTGTGCGATTACTTTTTTCCTAAACGCTACTTAAATACAATCAAAGACGGGTCATAATCTACTGGTTTCTCATAACCCAAAAAATTTAATAGTGTAGCAGCCACATTCGATAATCCTCTCTTAGGTAACGGCGCTATTTTATACTCTCCCCGATAGCCAGAGTCAACAATAACAAACGGCACCGGATTCAATGAATGCGATGTACTAACGATTCTCTTACCATCTTTTATCGTAAACATCTCATCCGCATTACCATGGTCTGCTAAAATCACAGCAATGCCATTAAGCTTTTTAATCACCTCCACCAATTTGGATGTACACTCGTCAACAGTTTCCACCGCTTTAATAATCGCCTCCGGGACCCCCGTGTGACCGACCATATCACCGTTGGGGAAGTTAAGGCGACCAAATTTGTATTGTCCGCTTTTAAGGAGTTCAATGGTTTTTTCCGTGATTTCATAAGCTTTCATTTTTGGTGCTTTATCAAAACGTATCCGGTCGGAGGGAATTTCAATATATTTTTCTAAAGATTCATCAATGTATCCGGAATTGTTGCCATTCCAAAAATAAGTCACATGGCCATACTTTTGGGTCTCGGAAATAGCAAAGGATTTAATTCCTTGAGCACATAGATAAACACTCACCGGCCGATCAAGTTGTGGAGGATTAACTAAATAGTGTTTAGGAACATGTAAATCACCATCGTATTCCATCATCCCGGCAAATAAGACATTCAGAATACGCTGCCGATCGAATTCCTTAAGATCTTTTTCATCAAAGGCGCGGGAGAGTTCAATAGCTCGGTCCCCTCGGAAATTAAAGAAAATAACAGAATCACCATCTTGAATCGTTCCGACCGGCTTACCCTTTTCCCCAATGACAAAAGAATCCAAATACTGGTCCGTAATTGTTGGATCTTCTTTATAATAAGTACTCACGGCCTCGGCAGCGGATTTGAACATACGGCCCTTGCCTAACACATGCGCATCCCATCCGCGTTTGACAATACTCCAATCTGCATTATAACGATCCATGGTGGTTACCATACGTCCACCACCTGAAGCTATGCGGTAATCGACGTTATATCTTTGATTGAGTTCTTTTAAAAGACTTTCGGTTTTGGCAATGTAATCTAAAGCAGACTTTTCATAAACATCCCGTCCATCTAATAAGGCATGAATACGAACTTTTTTTACTCCTTCCTGAGCACATTGTTTGACCATGGCAAAAAGATGATTAATATGCGAATGGACATTCCCATCGGAAAGTAGACCGATAAAATGAAAGGTTTGCCCGTCTCTTTTGGCACGAGCCACCAATTGCCCCCAAGTTTTTGTCTTGAAAATACTCCCCTCATTAATGGAAATATTGACTAACTTAGCCCCTTGGGCAAAGACGCGTCCTGCCCCTAACGCATTGTGACCCACCTCGCTATTTCCCATATCATCATCGCTGGGCATTCCAACCGCTGTCCCATGCGCCTTTAGCGTTGTAAACAATTCGCCTTTAAATAATTGATCAAAGCAAGGGGTGTTGGCCATATAAACCCCATCGCTTTCATCCTGTTTGCCTAATCCAATGCCATCCAAGATAATTAATAAAAGTGGTCCCTTTCGGCCTGAAAAACTAGCCAACTTTTTTAATTGATAAGACATCACCGTTTCACTTTTTGATCCTAAATTTTATCTTAAATTGAACTTGCTTAAAAATTTACTTGCGGAACTTGTTTCGCTTTTTCTTCCGCTTGGAAATAAACGGCTGGTTTTGTTAAACCCGCTTGAACCGTAAGAAACCGTCCAAAAAATGAACGCTGAAAACGATTAAAATCTTGAACGGCTTCGTTATATCGCATCCGTTCAACCGCGATACGATTCTCGGTTCCCTCCAACTGGCTCTGCAACGCTAAAAAATTCTCATTGGACTTCAACTGCGGATAATTTTCTGCCACCACTAATAACCGTGAAAGGGCGGCTGTCATAGCATTAGCGGTTTCGATCTTCTCATCAATCGTGGAGGCTTGGGCCCATTGACTTCGTAAGCGAGTGACCTCCGTGAAAATCCCTTTCTCCTGGGCCGCAAAACCTTTAACCGTATTGACTAGATTCGGAATCAAATCGTTTCGGCGTTGCAGTTGATTTTCTACTTGTGCCCATGCGGATTTGACCCGTTCATCCAAGGCAATGGCTGTGTCATAACCTCGACGATACCAGCCAAAAGCTACCAAAAAAATCACAATGACTATTCCTAAGACAATCCCCACTTTTTTCATGGTGTACTCCTTTCCCTTTTTTATTTACCAACGTCCTCCTCCACCACCACCGCCCGTCATTCCACCTCCAAATCCGCCAAATCCCCCGCCGAAACTGCCGCCGAAACCACCAGAACTGCCACCTCCATAATATCCACCTCCTCCATACCAATACGGTCCCCACATTGATCCCCAGAAAAAAAATCTAAGAATTACAAAAATAATGATGAGAAAAATTACAAAAGCTAATAAAGGGTCTATCTCATTTGAGCTTTCATGTGCAAAGTCATAAAAATTGTTCTCTTGCCCGGTTATTTGGACATTGTATTCTTTCGCTACCAGACTGATAATCGCTATTGTGCCTTTAAGGATCCCTTGGGAATAATTCCCACCTTTAAAATGCGGAACCATGACATCGCGGACAATTTTACTACAAATAACATCCGGTAAGGCTCCTTCTAAACCATACCCTGTGGCAATCCAAGCTTCGCGATCCTCAACAGCAATTAAAATGAGAACGCCATTATCTTTTCCTTTTTGTCCTATTTTCCATTGATCAAAAACCCGTACGGCAAAACTTTCAATAGTTTCTGGTTTAGTTGTCTTAACGGTCAAAACCGCTATCTGTGCGGTTGTCTTCTGTTCTAATTCATACGCTAACCTTTTTATTTCTTGCGCATCGGCTGCATTAATGAGGTTCGTATAATCATTCACATACCCTTGTGGTTCTGGGATCGGGAGATCCTTGGCATCGGCATCAAAAATAAAAAAACAAAGGACGATTCCGACCAAAAAAGAAATGATCTCACATCTTTTCTTCATCTTTGGTCAACCTGTCCAGCAAGCTTTTCAATTTCATCAATATATTTTTCCAGAAGAATCTCTATATTTTGAGAAGCAAGCTTTTCATCTCCACTGATATGCTTGTAAATCGACAATAGGGCTCCGTCTTTAAGTCCAAATTCCTGACCGATTTGTTTGATCAGCTCCATTTTATGAGGTGGTGGAGTTTTACCTTTCAGTCTTAACAAATTTCTAAAAATCGGGATGAGGGAATTCAAAGAATCTTTTAAAAGAGTTTCCATCCCCTTTCGATTGAGCCCGACCGTTAAATAGGCTTGACGAATTCTGAGCAATTTGCCTTTGATCTGCTGTTCACAAAATAACCGAACATAATCTTCATTTATGTCTAGGGAAGAAAGGACATCCTCACCGAAAACTAAGAGATGATTTTCTTTCATATCTCCAAATTCCATTGGAAATACATCCAATGATGATTGGATATATTCTTTCGTTAAAAAGAGCGGTGCCGCAATTTTTTGACGTAACCCCTCCCCCACAATCTGCAAACTCTTTCTTAAAATATCAAAACGGTGATCACGAACAATGAACACAGAATTAATATCAGAGTGATTAGGACTATAATTGGGCCCTGTGGATGAGCCGTAAATAAATACAGATACAATCTTCTCCTTGTGCAACTGGAGTAGCTTCTTTAAGTAAGGAACAAATTTATTTTGAACTTCCTCAGGTAATTGATGGGCATTGATAATATCGCTCACTTTAATCCTCCTCCTCTTTATTACATTTATAAGATTCTATAAGTTGGATCCTAAGAAGAGTATACGTAAACCAAAGTATGGCAACAATTGTACACAAAAAGGGATGGCTTGTTAACTGTTTTTTAAGAAAGGAGGGAATGGCTTAAGATTAGATTTTATAAAAAATTGTTAAAAATGGCTACTGTTATGTGGATAACCTAGGTGGGCTTTTCTATAAATGAATCAGTAATGAATCAGTTAAAACTAATTTGCGACATAAGATTTTGCGCGACGTCTTTTAAGAGATAAGGCGTTAGGGATTGGATCTTTTTTAGCTATCGGTTGTTCGGCTGCTTCCTTCTTCGCTTTTAGGAGTTTCTCTGACATATGATATGCCATCCATGCTTTTGAAAATTTTTTGAGCCAATCTTCTTTCGCCTGTTCAAACCCAATATCATGACCCGCCTTTTCACTTTCCAACCACAAATGACGATTAATCTCCTCAATCACTCTACGGTCACTTAACAACAACTTTTCCATTTCGTTATTATCCATTGGGCTTCTCCTTTTTTCTTTTTACCACTGGCTTTATTTTAACGTTTCCGCTCATCATTTGTCAATCAAAATCATTCAGGATACCCAAAATTTATCTCCATAAATGTCGCTCGAACTATTTTATCTCCACACCGATTCTCCTCACGGCTTAATCAAAATCGATAAAGTGTTAGCCAAATCCGGATCCAATGTCTTAAGGATTTTATGCTCGCGACGCGCAGATTCAAAATCTTCAATGAGAGCATACGTTACCCCTAAATTATAATGCGCTTGGGTATGTTCGTAATTTTTCCGAATAGCTTCTTTGAATGCACGAATAGCATCTTTATGTCGTTTCAATTTGATATATGTCATACCCAGATGACAATTAGTTTCCGCATCATCCGCTTTTAAACGAATGACTTTTTTAAACGATTCCACGGCTTCTTGATACCGCTCATACTTAGAACTATAAATAAGGCCTATTTTGTAATGAGAATAATGGTCATCCGGCTTTATTCGGACCACTTCTTTAAAGGCCTCCAGTGCTTTCCCATATTCCTCCAGAACAAAATCAACTGTCCCTAAAGCACGCTGAATATCGGCATTGTGCGGTTCGAGCTGATTTGCCTTTTGCAAGGCCTCTACCGCCTCTTGATCACAGCCTTGCTGAGCATAAACTAATCCTAATTGATAAAAAGCATCCACATCATAGGGATCAACACGCACAGTCTCTTTAAAGGCATCGAGGGCTTTGGGAATAGAACCGACCTTTAAATAATTCATTCCTAGATTAAAATAAACTTGGGCATCGTTGGGTTTAAGGCGAATGGCTTCTAAAAATGCATTGATCGCATCTTGATAACGCTTCAATTGGTTATATGTTCGTCCTAAGTTGTAAAATCCACTAGCATCATTCGCGGTGGGCTGACGAACCTTAGGCTTTCTTTTTAAGAATTCAAAAGTGATAGGATAGGAATGGATGTGAAAAAGTTCTAAAATTTCCGGAATCGTTAAGAAACCAATATACGCGGCACTGGCTACTAAATTGAAATAGGCAATAAAAATATAATCGAGGAAGTATATTCCATGCCCATACTTGGTTACGACATAAGCAATCAGAGTACTGATATGAATAAGATTGAGAATAATAAAGACAACCCGAGCTAAATTGTTATAATTTAAGATACCAATCGCACAGATGATCATCAAACTAACCCAAAAGATCGATGCGCTGGACAAAAAGGCATGAAACTTCCAGGTCACATCTAAAGGGAATACGGCTAAAAGTGATACAAAATGGATCGGTCCTGACCAAGATGGGAGCTTATGCCCAAGATGCCCAAGTGGGGAGAAAAGCATCAATGATAAAATCACAAAATTGGCAAGAATCAGCGAATAGCCGAGTATAGTAATGCCTTTAATTTTGGTTTTGACGTGGTCCTGCATTTCCTTGCGCCCTTTCTTAACAAGTAAAAATCTCTTTTAACTTAATCTCATCTTTAAGACCATAGGCATAAAAAAGGACAATTTTCATCATGTTCTCTTCTCCTCTGACATGATACAAAATTGTCCTCTTAATTACAATATTTCTGAAAACTTTTATACCTTAAGCGATGGTCACTTCCTTGGATAAATACACATCTTGAATCGCATGAAGAAGCTCGACTCCCTCCTTCATGGATTTCTGAAATGCTTTTCTCCCGGAAATGAGTCCTGTGCCCCCCGCTCTTTTATTGATGACCGCTGTCTTCACCGCTTCTTGTAAATCATTTTTCCCCGAGGCGCCTCCCGAATTAATAAGACCGATTTTTCCCAGGTAGCAATTCGCTACCTGATAGCGTGTCAAATCAATCGGGTGATCGGAAGTTAACTTCTCATAAACTAACGAATGGGTTTTCCCAAACTTAAGAGCGTTATACCCACCATTATTCTCTGGCATTTTTTGTTTAATAAGATCAGCCTCAATGGTAACCCCTAAATGATTGGCTTGCCCGGTCAAATCAGCCGCGACGTGATAATCCACATTATCTTTCTTAAACGCAGAATTCCGCAAATAACACCAGAGAACGGTGAACATCCCTAATTTGTGTGCATATTGAAATGCTCTCGAGATTTCTTCAATCTGCCGACCAGATTCATCGGAACCGAAGTAAATGGTCGCCCCAATGGCCGCAGCACCCATATCAAATCCTTGCTCCACAGATGCAAAAAATTTTTGGTCAAATTTATTGGGATAGGTTAAAAACTCATTGTGATTGATTTTCAAGATGAAAGGAATTTTATGTGCGTATTTTCGTGAAACCAAACCTAATACACCCAGCGTCGAGGCAACCCCATTACACCCACCTTCAATCGCTAACTTAACGATATTTTCCGCATCAAAATAGATTGGATTCGGTGCAAAAGAAGCCCCGGCGGAATGTTCTATCCCCTGATCGACGGGAAGAATGGAAAGATGACCTGTCCCAGCAAGCCGACCGTGGTTGAACATCCATTGGAAATTGCGTAAAACATTATTGGACCGATCCGTATAGGTAAACACCCGATCAATATAGTCGGGTCCGGGAAGAGTCAATTGCTCTTTCGTAATAGTTTTACATTTGTGTTCCAATAACGACTTTGCCTCGTCTCCTAAAAGATCTAAGACTTTGCTCATTGCTTCTTCACCCCTTTACTTAAATGATCTAAACGATTGTGTTTAATGCGAATTTTTAATACTTTTCATTATATTTCTTTAAAAAATAAAGTCCAGTATAAATTTTAGGATCCACTAAACATCCCTTTTTTCTTTTTTTAATTAACCAAGCATCCACTTTCTCTAAGGGTATTTCATGCACGGTAATCAATTCAGTATGATCACCACCGCCTTTGTGTTTTCTAATAATCCCTTCGGCCTTAAATAGGGTTACAATATCAGAGGTAAATCCGCCGGAGACTGGACCATCGATCATTTTAATCATTTTTTTCGCCCAATACCCTGTCTCTTCCAAAAATTCCCGTTGGGCCGCGGTCTTTAAGGATTCCTGACGTTTAAAGTTGAGATCATTCACCAGACCAGCCGGAAATTCAATGACCTTTCTACCTACCGGAATTCGGTATTGCTCGGTAAGAATTACCTTCTTCTCATCCGTCATCGCCAATATGATGACAATGCCGCTGCAATTGTTGCGTTCAACGTATTCCCAGCCAAATCTCGTTAATAACCTTATAAATTTTCCTTCTTTTAAAACAATCGGTTTTTTCTGCTGATGATCAATCGGAACGGTCATAAACTCTTCTGCCTTTACTTTATTTCGATTTAAGTTCGATCGTTTTCACTTCTAAAGCACATTCGATATGTTCCAATTGTTCCACGGTTGAGGGTGAAAGATCAACCGTAATCGGTGTCCACATTCCCGAGATAAGCGAACCATGATAAGCAAATTGGGCCTGATTTAAAGATTGTCGCCACTCCTCATAGGTTCGAATACTATTGGGGTCCCATTTATTTCCCCAACGTATCGTCAACTCAACTCCTTTGTAGGTAGCGACGTTCGGATTGCCGATCAGTAAATCTAATTTATAACCATTTTCTGACCGTCCAATTTTATTGACGAGAAGGAGAAACGTCCCAGAATTGCTATCAACACGGGTATATTCTTTGGAAATAGGATTTAAGACAGCGACTTTGCTGGTATTCATCGCTAACCGGTCATTCAAATTTGTTTGTAGCCCTCGGGTAAAGCTTTCCAAACTTTTATTTAACTCTTTGGAATAGTCTTTAAAACCTGACTGAACCTTGTCCGATATCTGATTAAGACTATCCTCTAGCTTTTGAACATAATCTTCCAAGGCATGGACCCGTTCTTCAAGTTGATTAACTTTTTCTTGAATCCCTTCTTGAGCCCCAGAACTTCTTGGAAAAAAAATAATTGTTAAAAAAATCGTAATAAGACCAAATCGATATAAAAAATATGACATACAAAAACGCATAGTTTCTCCTTTTATAATCCTAGTTCCTTCCTTAACGCTCTCATTAATGGGTCAATCGTTTTTGCTGTAAAATTAAATTCCAACCTCGCCGTGGCAAATAATTCCGGCAACGGCCGTGACCCACCTAAAGCCAACGCTCTACGGTAATTGTCCAGTGCCTTTTTAAAGTCCTCTTTCGCCTGTAACCAAAGTTGTAACGCTCCCAATTGGGCAATGCCATACTCAATATAATAAAAAGGGGATTCAAAGATATGCAACTGACGATGCCAAAGACTAACGTGAAATTTCTCTAAACCTTGCCAATCAACCAAGTCACCGCCAAACCTCTGACGAATCGAAATCCATGTTCTTTGACGCTCATCTCGGGTATGATGAGGATTCTCATAAATCCAATGCTGAAAGGCATCGATCGTAGCGACCCAAACCAAAATTTCAACAATATCTTCCAACAATAAAAGGCGGGATCGCCAGCCCTCTTCTTTATTATAAAAAACCGACAAATAATTGTCCGCTAATAATTCCATACTCATAGAAGCGACCTCACAAAATTCCATGGGCGCATGACGATAAGAAAATAACGGCTGATTGCTGGAGGCCAAGGCGTGAAAGGCATGTCCTGCTTCATGCAATAACGTCCGCACATCACTGTCCATACCAACGGCGTTCATAAAAATAAAAGGTTTCCTTATTTCCGCCAACATCGACTGATATCCGCCGGGAGCCTTGCCCTTACGGCTGTCCAAATCCAGTAATCCCAAATCCGTAATTTCGGTAAATTGTCTTCCTAAATCTTGATCCATTTGTTTAAAAACTGTTTTAACACCTCCCATCAACTCCTCAACATGATTAAAAGGTCTTAAGGCAGGTCTTCCCAATAGATCGACTTCTAGATCCCAAGGACGCAGATGCGTCAATGACATCTGTTGAGTGCGCCGCAGTAAAATGTCTTTCCATAAGGGCACGACCAGCTCGGCAACCGTGTCATGGTATTTTTTACAATCGTGCGGCGTATAATCAAAACGATGATAGGCGCGGAACTGATATTCACAGTAGTTATGACATCCGGCGTTGATTGCAACTTGAGCACGTAACGAAAGCATCTGATCAAAAAGATCATCAAGACGATTTTCTTCCTGCCATCGACGCGTCCCTACGGCTTTCCAAGCTAATTCTCTCAGGCTACGATCTTGCTCCAAAAGAAATTTTCTCATCTGTGGTAAGGTATATTCCTTGCCTTGGAATTGAACCGTCATAGCGCCACATATCTCTTGATATTCCTGTGCCAAAAGTTGCAGTTGGGTCTGCAGGGAAACATTTTCTTCCCGAAAGAGTTCCACCTCCGTTCGAATAGAACGGTCATAGACTTCATAACGCGATGGATCCAAAGTAAATCGTTTACGTTCCTGAATATATTTATGGTTTAATTGATGATCCAAGGGTTTGATAACGGGAAAAATTGCCTCAACAAATCTTTTATAGTCCTGAGCATATTGAGGATCATCCGTTTGACAAGTCATTTTAATGTACAATACGGCTCCCTCTTGATCTAAAACACTTTCCAATTCCGAACGATCCCAAAGCCACTGTTCTAAATCCTGGGAAGAACCAATCGTCCGTTCAAAAAGTGATTGGTAAAGACCAGTTACCTGCTGTGGATCCTTAAGATTAGTATTCTCGGGGACAAAAGTTCGTTGTTGGTATCGGGGTAATTGTTTAAAATCGAGGTGTGCTGTCACCATAGTCATTACCTTAACTCCTAAAAATGTTTGCACCGGAAGAATATGTCGTTACATTATAACAAATAATTATCATCCAGCGATCTTTTTTACAGTGTAGGAAAGTATAAAAATACTTTCCTAACTGCTGAAAATCCCTTTCCTACACAGCAAAGAAGATATCCCGACCAAAGGGAGGGGTTTTCTTAACGGTGTTTCCTAAGGAACGTCTATTAAAGTGCTTCCCAGGAAATATTATCTTGACAAAATTTCATTTTTCAGTATACTCATACTCTCAATCAACAAAAATCGACGGACTTCTTAAAAATCACCTGCAAAATTAATAAAAAATTTTTTAAGGAAAGAATTCTATGGCGCGGCATTGCGAAATTTGTGGTAAAGGGGCTGGACCGGGAATTAAATATAAACGCCGCGGCATGGTTAAGCGAAAAGGCGGAGCCGGGGCTAAGATTGTTGGCAAATCCTTCCGAAGATTTTTCCCTAATCTACAAAAGATCAAAATCAAAATTGCCGGTACGATCAAAAGAATCAATGTCTGCACCGCTTGTATCAAATCAGACAAAGTCTTAAAGGCCTAAGATTTATTCTGGATTTTCCTTAATATCTTTTAACTTCAATTGCACTCGGGGTTCTTCCTCGGCAGAAAAATTTTTGCCGTTGTGCCTAATATTCCAATCATCAATCGCTAATTCATAGGCTAAATCAACCCACTTGCCCTGAACAACCATATCCCGATATTTTGCCATACCAAAACCGACAACGGAGAAAGTAGATTGCCCATCCGATACCCAAAATTTGATGGTCTCTTTACCCAAGGTCAAGGGAGGACTTTTGACCATTAACCGCCGGGAACAAAATACCGGCGCAGGATTACCTTCTCCAAAAGGTTCTAAAAGATTAACAGCCTTGATTAAATCTAAGCTCAAACTCGATAAAGGAATTTCGCAATCAATATCAATGCTTGGCGTTAAATCTACCAGTTGAAGGGTCTGATGGGCAAAATCATTAATCAGTTTACGGAACTTTTCGATATTTTCTTCTTTGATGGTTAATCCCGCGGCTCCTTTATGCCCGCCAAAATGTTCTAAAATTTCCGCGCAGTGCTCTAAAGCTTCATAGAGATGAAACCCAGCAATCGAACGGGCGGAGGCAGTTCCTACCCCATCTTTAACGGAAATAACAACCGTCGGACGATAAAATGTTTCCGTAATTTTGGAGGCAACGATGCCTAAAACTCCTTTATGCCATCCTTCTTTCCCAACCACAATAATTTTATGTTCATTGAAATTGATCTGCTGTTCAATGATACTCATGGCCTCTTGCACAATATCCCTTTGCATCTTTTGTCGCTCGGTATTATAGTTTTCTAACAATTTGGCTAACGCATGGGCCTCCTGGGGATCCTCACTTAAAAGCAAATCCAGTGATTTATGGGCGGAATCCATGCGCCCCGTCGCATTAATGCGCGGGCCCAAAATAAATCCCACATGATACGGGCTCAGCTTCTTTCCTTTGATTTTAGCGACTTCAAGAAGAGCGGATAGCCCTTTATTTTTTGTTTGATCAATTCGGGAGAGCCCGTTTTTTACGAAGATGCGATTCTCTCCTTTGAGTTCCGCAACATCCGCAACGGTCCCGATCGCCACCAAATCTAATTCATCTTCTAAAATTTTTCCTAAAAGTGCTTGAGTGAGTTTGGCCACTAACCCTACCGAAGCTAAATGTTTAAAAGGATACCCACAATCGTGTCGTTTGGGATTAATAATCGCCTTGGCTTGAGGAAGTTGGCCGCGAGGCGCTTCATGATGATCCACAATAATAACGTCGATTCCAAGTTCATTTAAAGTATCAACTTCACAGATTGCACCTATCCCGCAATCCACGGTTATGAGTAAACTGACTCCCTTTTGTTTTGCATATTCCCCAATCCGATGATTAAGCCCATAACCGTCATGCATACGATGCGGAATATGGTTTAAAACCTCAATTCCCATATTTTTAAGAAGCCGGTGTAATAAAACCGAGGAGGTCACCCCATCAGCGTCATAATCCCCAAAAATTAAAACCAGTTCCTGGCGCTGCCGCGCGCGTTTAATTCTCTCAACGGCCCGATCCATATCTTTTAAAAGAAAAGGATCATGCAATTGCGATAAATCGGCAGATAAGAATGTTGCTGCTTCGGGAACGGTTAAAATGCGGCGATTAATCAAAAGTTGAGCAATAATAGGGTTAATCTCTAAGGCATTACTCAATGCCACTTGCCGTTGGGGGTTAGGGCTGTGAATTTTCCATCGCTTAGGCATGATTAGTGTCGACAAAGGACTTTTCCTCCAAATGAATTATATGATTATGTGGGATAGAAGAAAAGAAGGGAAATAAAAATTTACATTCGTTTGGGAACGCTTACCCCCAGAAGACGTAAACCATTCGCGATAGCAATTCTAGTCGCATCAATAAGCGCTAACCGCTCTTTGGATAAATTGAGATCATCGGTATCCACCACGCGATGTTGATCATAAAATTTATGAAAATAAGTTGCAATTTCTTGAAGATAGCTGACCAAAGCGAAAGGATCAAGCTGTTTGTAACAAACCATTAATGTTGCAGGAAAAAGTCCTATTTTTTTAATTAGATCAACTTCTTCCTCTTGTTTGAGCAATGTTAAACCCGATTGTTGGGGTTCCAGATGAGCTTCCTGAGCTTTTTCGATAACACTACAAATTCGAGCATGAGCATACTGAATGTAGTAAACGGGATTTTCCGGAGTTTGTTTTTTAGCGAGCTCCAAATCAAAGTCCAGATGTGCATCGATATGGCGCATGAGAAAAAAGAATCGCGCCGCATCAACTCCCACCTCCTCTATAACCTCCTGCAGACTGATGTATTGTCCTCGACGGGTGGACATGGAAATTGGTTTGCCCTCGCGATAAATGGTAGCTAACTGGACAATGAGAATCTCGAGTGCTTCCCTGTCCTTACCTAATGCCTCCACGGCGGCTCTCAATCGGGGTATATATCCATGATGATCCGGCCCCCAAATATTAATCACTTTTTCGAACCCGCGACCAAATTTATTTTTGTGATACACAATATCCGGGGTAAAGTAGGTATAACTGCCGTCGCTTTTTTCTACGACTCTGTCTTTGTCATCCCCAAAATCCGTTGATTTAAACCATAAGGCTCCATCTTTTTCATAGAGAAACCCTTTCTCTCCTAAAAACGCTAATACGTCCTTAATCGCCTGCGGTGTGGCAATCTTCGATTGATGCGACCAGATGTCGAAGTGAACACCAAAATCCTTTAATTCTTGTTTTATCACCGCTAAAAGATAATCAACGCCATACCGGGCGAAAATCGAAAATGGATGAGCTTTTAACTGACTAACATTTCGGATCCGATGATCATCGATAAATTCTTTTGCAATATCCTTGATATATTCTCCCTGATATCCTTCTTGTGGGAACTCGATTGCTTCTCCCAAGATCTCTAGCGCCCGATATTGGATGGATTGACCTAAAATATTAATTTGATTCCCTTCATCATTGACGTAAAATTCTTTTTTAACATCAAAACCGATACCGTTGAGAATATTGGTCAGCGCATCCCCCACGGCTGCTTGACGTGCGTGGGCCACACTTAACGGTCCCGTTGGATTGGCGCTGACAAATTCAATCTGAATCTTACGACCTTGACCAAAATGGGAACAACCATAATGTTCGCCTTCCTGAAAGACTTGATAAAGAATTGAGTAATGTGCCTCCGCTGCTAAGAAAAAATTAATAAATCCCGGCTTTTTTACCTCGACGTTACTGATCTTATTGTTGAGTCGATTGACCTTAATCCTTTTTTGGATAACTCCACACAGCACCGAGGCTAATTCAACAGGAGGCTTACGGAAAGATTTAGCTAATTTGAGGGCGATATTGCAAGAAAAATCCCCATGTTGTTTGTCAGTGGGGATTTCTAGGTCAACGGTGGGGTATTTTTCTTTAGGGTTATAATCGTTGAGTGATTGTTCGATAATTGATATTAACTGCGATCGGAAATCCGCTAGCATTAATATTCCTTACCCTCATAAGTTTTTTCCAAAATTCACTCTTAAGCAAGCGGGTTGGAAATTCCTAGAACTAATAAATGGATATCTTGTATTTCAAAAAAGGAGTGCTTAGATTTTATTTTTCCAAATTAACCTTTTTGGCTTCTTGCCAAAGATGCTCCAGTCCATAAAAATCTCTTGTCTCCCGTTCAAAAATATGGGCAATGACACTGCCTAAATCCAACAATATCCAACGCGATTCCTTATCCGCCTGTTTGTGGGTCACCTTCATTCCCACTTTTTCTAATTGCTCTTCAATTCCCTCAGCAATGGCTTTAACTTGTCGATCCGAATTACCAGTACATATAACAAAATAGTCGCAGTAATTCGTGACTTTGTGCATATCTAAAACAATAATATTTTCTGCTTTTTTATCTGAGGCAAATTCAGCGACCATGGTAGCTAACTTCTTAGAGGATGTTATGCCTATTTTTCTAATAAGTCCGTCACCTCACTAATCACAATTCATTTGATAGGTATGGGTGTTTTAGAGGAGGGGAATACCCTTAAACTATGGAGCATTCGCCCCATCCCCGTAAAGGGAAGGGTTACTTCTTTAATTTTTGGGCTTCGTCTTTGCCTAAGACACGCCAGCATTCATGCGGGCCACTCTTGGCTTTCGTGACCGCAAAAAAACGACCGGCTTTTTCCTTGATCACATATTCAGATGATGTGAATTTGGATTTCGATTTGACATCGTAGAATGATATTTCTTTCATAAAGTCCCTCCTCTTTGGTTGAATGATTGCCTTTAAGAATACCTAGAGTCTAACTGATAATCCCAAAATTGTCAAATTAAAAAAGAAAATTCCCCCTTTCATGAACACTATTTTTACTGGAATCATACTTCCTTGTACTTTTGCTCAAAATTTTCACTATACTTTATCCCTTAGAAGGAAAATTTAATTAACTCTGAGCATAGTTCGCAATTCTTTTTCCTGTTTATCTGTTAGGGGACCTACAATCGCAAGACTATAGTGGTCATCCTTTAGAATAGCATTGGCCACCCGTCGAATATCCGGAATCGTAATCCGATTAACCTCCTTGATGATATCTTTGAGCGTACGCACTTTATCAAGGGAAATCGTAGCTTCCCCTAACCAAAGCATATGATCTAACGTATCTTCTAAACCCAACAGGAGTTGTCCTAAAAAATAGTCTTTCGCCCGCGTAAATTCACCTTGGAGAACATCTTTACGTTTAATTTTTTCTAATTCTTTTAAAATGACCTCCATGGCGCCTACAAGTTTATTGTTGTCCACACCCGCGCGGATCAAAAACACCCCCGTATCATTAAGCGATTTAGTCGAGCTGGATATCGAATAAGCCAGGCCTCTTTTTTCTCTCACCTCATCAAATAGCCGACTCGACATATTTCCCCCTAAAATCACATTTAACAATCCTAAAGCATATTTGTCTTTATGGTCATCGTTGAGTCCCAACATCGCTAAGGCCACATGCATTTGCTCTACCTCTTTACGGAAAAATTTTCCCTTAGGGCGACCTTGGGAATTATCGGCGCTAAGAAATAGCTCCGGCTTTTTAGAAGAAAGCTCTCCCATTTTTTTTCGTACTAACTCAACAAACTCTTGATGATTAAGCTGCCCGCACGCCGCCACCACCGTATTGCCGGCAAAATAATGCCTTTGATGAAATTTCTTTAAATCTGCATGCGTCATATGGCTGACCGATTCCGGCGTTCCCGCCAAATTTTTGCCTAAAGGGTGATTGGGCCACATCAGGTCATCTAACAGTTCTAAAACGAAATATTGTGGGATGTCATGATACATCTTGATTTCTTCTAAGATAACCGTACTTTCCTTTTGAACGTCACTTTTTAAGATAAGCGGATACAAAACCATATCCGCGAGGATGTCGAATGTTTTATTGAGGCATTTCGCAGGGATCTTGGCATAATAACATGTTTGTTCTTCCGAGGTAAAGGCATTAAGGTTCCCTCCCACTCCTTCAATTTGTATTTTAATTTCATCACAACTATATTTTCTACTTCCTTTAAAGGCGATGTGTTCCAAAAAATGGGCTGCCCCTTTGTTTTGATCATCTTCATAACGGCCACCTACACCAATCCACAAGCCAATGGCAACACTGTCCCGGTCTTTCATATCATGGGTGACAATTCTTAAGCCATTCGTTAAAACAGTTTTTCGATACATCTTTGCTCTTTCTTCTGATTTTTAAGTTTTAATATTAACTAGAGACCATTCGATAACCCGCGAACGAAACGAGTGACTCGATGGCTGAGATCTTTCTTCCCAATATTTTTTGTAATTTCTTTGATGATGGCGCTTCCCACAATAACCCCATCGGCGAGAGAAGAAATCGTCTTTACCTGGTGCGGCGTAGATACTCCGAAACCGACACAAATGGGTTTATCCGTAAATTGTTTGGCGAACCGAACATTTTGAGTAATGGTGCGTGGGAGTTTCGAACGAGCGCCCGTCACTCCTGTCAGCGAAACATAATAAATGAAACCCGTTGAGGCACGGACAATCTTTTTAATCCGCTGGGTTGTTGTTGTCGGTGACAGAAAAAATACCATCGCCATATGATACCGTTTCGCCGCTTTAATCAACCCCTTAGCTTCTTCCAGAGGTAAATCAGGGACAATTAAACCATCCACACCAGCCTCTTTCGCATTGATGACGAATTTATTCTCGCCGTAACGAAAGATGGGATTATAATAACTCATTAAGGCAATAGGAATAGAAGATTTTTTTCTTATATTTCGTACGGTATGAAGAATCTTATCGAGAGTCACGTGTCCTCGGAGTGCTTTCTGTGAAGATTCTTGGATCGTCGGCCCATCGGCTAAGGGATCAGAAAAAGGAACGCCTAATTCAATAATATCCACTCCGGCCTCTTCCAATCCCAAAACTAAATTTTCGGTCATCTTAAGGTTAGGGAAACCCGCGGTAATAAAGACAATGAAGGCCTTTTTTCTCTTCACTTTTAATTCTTGGAATTTTAAATCTATTCTATTTCTCATTTTTTAGTTCCCCGTGCCCCCGTCTCCAGCATCCCAGTTCTAATGTACCCTCACTGGAGACTGGTAACTGGGGTACTGGGGCACCCTTTTACATTAATTCCTTAACTGCAGCCACATCCTTATCGCCTCGACCAGAGAGACAAACAATCACAGTTGCTTTTCGTTTAACTTCTTGAGCCAGTTTTTCCAGATAAGCAATCGCATGCGCTGTTTCTAAAGCGGGGATGATCCCTTCCGCTCGCGATAATAACTTAAGACCCTGCAAAGCTTCTCGGTCAGTTACAGCCACATAGGTAGCCCGACCGATTTTTTTATAATAGGCGTGCTCAGGGCCAACACCCGGATAATCTAATCCCGCTGCAATAGAATGGGCAACACGAATCTGCCCTTCCCGATTTTGTAAAAGGCTGCTTTTGCTGCCATGTAGAATTCCAACACTTCCTTGTGATAAAGAAGCAGCATGTTCCTTGGTGTGTAGACCAAAACCGGCTGCCTCCACTCCAACCATCTTCACAGTTTTATCCTGAAAAAAGGCATGGAATAATCCCATGGCGTTACTGCCGCCACCGACACAGGCAATTAAATAATCTGGCAATTTTTTTTCTTTGACGAAAAACTGCTCTCTTGCTTCCTGACCAATCACCGCTTGAAAATCTCTTACCATGACGGGGTAAGGATGTGGTCCCGCCACGGATCCGATGATATAGAATGTATTCTGAACGTTTGTGACCCAATCGCGAATGGCCTCATTCATTGCGTCTTTGAGTGTTTGCGAACCACTTTTGACCTCAATGACTTCTGCTCCCAACAAACGCATGCGGAATACATTAAGGGCTTGGCGTTTCATATCCTCCGCCCCCATATAAATGCAACATTGCAGGCCAAACAAACTAGCGACGGTAGCCGTCGCCACCCCATGTTGTCCTGCTCCCGTCTCGGCGATGATCCGATTTTTCTTCATATGTTTGGCGATTAAAATCTGTCCGATCGTATTGTTGATTTTATGCGCTCCCGTGTGCAAGGTATCTTCTCGCTTTAAATAAACTTTTAAATTTTTCAGTCGTTTGCTTAAACGCTGCGCAAAATAAAGATTAGTGGGACGACCAGCATATTCCTTAAGATAAAAGGAAAATTCCGCCTTGAATCGTTTGTTCTTTTTTAACGTTTTTAAAGCCGTCTCCAGTTCCGCTAACGGCGACATCAACGTCTCAGGGACAAACTTCCCCCCAAACTCTCCAAAATGACCTCTTTTATCGGGTAACTTCATCTCTGCCTGTTATTTAAAATAGTGGTTTTAAATTGGATGATTGTAATTTTTATTTATGATAGTCCGCTATGACTAAAGACGCGCTGTTGAGTCCCACTGCCCCATCAATCCGCAAAGGAATTTTTGCTGGGCTTGTATCAAACCATATCTGATAATCTTTCGATTGGCTCTGCAAAAAAAAAGAATCATATATCTTTCTAGCTACTTTAAGTTGCGTTTTCTTGACAAAATCAATCTTCACATCTCTCGTTGGGAGAGACATCATCAAAGACTCGCCTTCTTTAAAATTCCCCGACCTCCTATAGCGATAAATGAAACAATAGATGTTATCGATAAGTCCTGCATTCTCTAAAATCTGTTCCCTCCTCTTCCCTCCCGAAGTCTTCACAATCTTAACCATCCGCTTTTCCGGCAAATATTCTTCCGTAATATTCTCTCTTTTTCCAAAAATATTCAGGTTTCGCTGGACAACAACCGGCAGAAACGTTTGGGGATCAATATAAATTTTTTCCTCATCTGAGAAGTTAAAAGATTCGGCGGTGAACCTCACTAAGTAAACATTGCGATCCTTTATTTGCGTTAAACCATTGAAAATAAGTGCAGCATCTCCAACCTTGACCCCGAACTTTCTAATTGTAAAAATGATTTTCTCTCCCACAAAAGATGAGTCTTTAAGAGTATCATTGGCATAAGATCCTAGGTCAATAAGCGTACTTAACAATAGTATGAGTAAAATTTTTTTGTATTTCTTCACTGGAGTTGACTGTAAAATTTCGGTTTCAAAATCAGTTCCTTAAGGAACCTTTGCTTTAAACGATAAACAAAAAAATAGGCCAAGGGTTTCAGAGGATTGGTCACCTGGTCGGCGATAACGTGGATCGTCCCCCCAATAAGAAACCCCAGCCAAACCATCGGAGGATTCCCATACCATGTCCACAACCAACACGCTGTGAGCAATTCATAAGAATGAAATATTAAATATAATTTGCCGTCCTTTTCTCTCAGAGAAAAATTGCTTAGTTCTCTATACTTAAAGGGATTTCTCCTTTTTGCTAAATAAAAATCCAGGCAATGATCAAGGTCAATGAAGATTCCACCTAAGAAACATGCCCAGGAGGCCGCCCAAGATTTACTCCAATAAGCGACGCCTACGGTGGTGACTGAAGAAAGAACAACATGTGCAATTGGACTCATAGCAATCTTTTATTTCTAAAAAATTTTGATTCAAGGGACGACCCTTCGGGTCGCCACTTGCCCGTGGCACTAGACGCTGTAGAAAACACATCTACTTCTTATCATACGCTTTGATAAAGGCTTCTAACAATCTTGCGCCCTTATATAAATTCTCTATTTCCACATATTCGTCCGTCGTGTGCGCTGTGCCACGAGAACCAAATCCAGTGGCAAAGGCAGGGATCTTATGCTTCTTAAAAAATGTAATGACCGTTGCCCCATCGCTTCCCTTTAATTTTGCCTTGATGCCGAAGCGTTTGGCAGTAGTCACAAAGATTTTAACAATGGGGTGTTCAGCGCTGATTTCATAAGGTTGCTGAAGGTCATCAATTTCAATTTTAAATTTCTTAACTTCACTTTTGACAATATCTCTAATCTTTTTTAATACATCCGTGGCCTTCATACTGGGCAAAAATCGTGTATCCAGAGCGAATTCACAAAAATCTGCAACGATATTCACTTTGTCACCACCTTTAATGACCCCCACATTCATGGTCGGAGGATGCAGTAACGGGTGCTTTTTGAATTTAAACCGATGTTGCTTAAGTTTGGCGATCACCTTAGCAGCCAGTTCAATGGCATTGATGCCGCGCCAATTATAAGCGCCATGCGCTTTTTTCCCGAATATTTGGATGCGACAATGCAGTAACCCTTTTTGGGAAACAATCGTATCAAATTCATCCGAATCCACGATAAGAGCCACTTTAGGCTTGAGGATTTTTTTCTCGAGAAGAGGAATGATACCAAAATGGCTGCCTGTCTCTTCATCCGCCATTGCTGCCATAATAATGTCGCGTTTTAATCGAATCTTATCTTCGGCTAAACTGCGCATCGCCTCCATGCAGCAAGCTAAATTCCCTTTATCATCACTGGCCCCCCGGCCATAAATTCGACCTTGATGAATTTGTCCTCCTAGAGGATCAAAGGACCACCCTTTGCCGATAGGAACTGTGTCAAAATGGGGTGTTATTAAAAGAGCTTCTTTAGCGGCGTGCATTCGAGGAAGAACCCCTCGAAGGGTTGCGATAATGTTCGGTCGGTTTTTGGCAAACGAATAGGTTTTAACCTCTAATCCCACTGAGCGCATATCATTTTTGATCAATTGCGATAATTTCCATTCATTTCCTGGGGGGTTCGCTGAATTAATCTGGATAACTTTTTGGGTTAATTTAATAAGCCGACTCTTGTTAATCATTCCCCTACCTATTTCTACTTTAAAAATTCCCTCGCCTTTAACGCCCCGGTAATTCGGGTGTAATCGTCAAAGTCAATAAAACTTAAGTACGGACGTTCCTCGGACATTTTTTGCAGCTTCGGCCAATGGCTTCTGATATTGCGGAAGGTAATATAACGAAACTGAGTATGACATTCCGGACATTCCACCGCATCGATTTTGATGTTAATGGCCTTACATTTTTCGCAATTAGACGACAAATCGCCGCAAATCAAGAGATGCTCTTTGATGTCCTGGATGTCCATTTTCCGGTAAATACGCATAAAATGTTGATTCATAGGTGTCCATTATAGCATAAGCGCTTTTTGCCCCCCATTGTTTTTAGGAAAAATTTCCCGTGATAGTAAACTCACTAAACGAGGTGGTTCGTATCGCAACGAGTTCCGAGCGACAGCAACGAAAAACCAATTACTGTCTTTAAGGTGTGGGATCGTAGCCAGAGGTGGGGAACGGCGCAGGCGGGGCATTACCACCTGTGAGAAAAAGATACGTAAAC
>JAHFGK010000151.1:1187-5967 GCA_023247475.1 Candidatus Omnitrophota bacterium | reverse complement strand
GCAAACCAGATTATGTTCGTGTCCTTAGTGAACAGTTTAGTATTCCGATTCTCACAAAAGATTTTATCATCGATGAAGGACAGATCTATGAAGCTTACGCGTGTGGGGCCAGTGCGGTCCTTTTAATCGCGGCGATTTTGGAAGATGACCAATTAAAGCACTTGAGCCAAGTAGCCAGTCAATTAGATCTCGATTGTTTGGTTGAGATTCACGCTGAAAAGGAATTGACGCGCGCTTTAAAATGCGGGGCAGAGATTATTGGGATTAACAATAGGAATCTTCACACTTTTCAAGTCGATTTCAAGGTCAGTGAGCGTTTGATCCCGAAAATTCCTAAAGATAAAATTATTGTAGCCGAAAGTGGAATCAAAACGCATGAAGAGATTGTAAAGCTGCAACAACTAGGAGCTCATGCGGTCTTGATTGGTGAAACATTTTTACGCGCAGCAGATGTCGATAAAAAAATTAAAGAAGTGATGGGGGGAGTCTCTTGAGTCTTTGAGTCCATTGGGACTATAAGGTCATTGGGCATAAAGACTCCATGACTCAACAGACTCAACGACTGAAAAAGGAAAGTACTATGATTCGAGTTAAGATTTGCGGGATTACGAACAAAGAAGATGCCTTGAAAGCTGTCTCGCTCGGCGCCTGGGCCGTTGGCTTTATTTTCTATAAAGAAAGTCCGCGTTACATTGGCCCCTACAAGGCAAAAAGGATTATTGAGTTACTTCCGCCATTGATTACTCCTGTCGGTGTCTTTGTCAATCAGAAGGAAGGAGCCATTAAAGATATTGCGGAGTTTTGTGGCTTTAAGACGTTGCAGTTTCATGGCGATGAATCTCCGGAATATTGTCAGCGATTTAAAGATTATAAGATCATCAAAGCATTCCGAATTCATAAGGAGTTTGATTTTCACATTTTTTCGAATTACAAGGCAAGCGCTTTTCTTTTGGACTCACACGAGGAAGATAAATACGGTGGAACGGGAAAACCGTTTGACTGGGCATTGATTAAAAGGGTCAGAAATTTTGGGCATCCCATCATTCTATCCGGCGGCTTAAATGCCAAGAATATTAAGGAAGCGGTTGAGGAAGTTTGTCCCTTTGCCGTGGATGTCTCTAGTGGTGTTGAACAATCCCCCGGACAGAAGAGTGAACGTTTATTAAAAGAGTTTTTTGATACCATTTGTATTTTGTGACGGAGGGTGTCAGTGGCGAAAATTGTCTTTGATATCGAAACCGTTGGTGGAGACTTTGACAATTTGGATGAACTGTCGAAAGAGTATTTCTTAAAATTTGCCGACACTAATGAAAAAATCGAAGAAGTCAAAAATAGTCTAAGTTTTTATCCGTTGACCGCGCAAATTGTCACCATCGCGATGGTGGAAGTGGAAAGCGAGCAAGGGGCGGTCTATTTTCAAAATGGCGAAAAAGGCTTAGAAAAGTTTTCCCAAGGCCCCGTTACTTTTCTTTCGGCTAATGAAAAGGAAATTTTAAATCACTTTTGGAATCAATTGCAACGCTACGACCAATTTGTCACTTTTAATGGACGCGTTTTTGATTGTCCCTTTATTATGCTGCGTTCGGCCATCCACAAAATTCGTCCCACCAAGAACCTGATGCCCTACCGCTATAATTACAATTCCCATATCGACCTTGCGGATCAAATGACCTTTTATGATGCCCTGCGGCGCAGATTCAATCTACATCTGTGGTGTAAGGCCTTCGGGATTAAAAGTCCAAAGGCGGATGGTATTTCGGGTCTTCAGGTCAAGGAATTATTCAAGCAAGAGCGCTATTTGGATATCGCCCAATATTGTCTGGAGGATGTCCATGCCACTAAGGAAATGTATTTTTATTGGGACAAATATTTGAAATTTTAATTGGGATATCCCAGTCAGGTTTTAAGCAAAATCATAACAAATTGATATATAATCAGTTATGAAAGTATAGAATTTTTAACTGACGATCAAGTCCCCTTGCCAGAACGTAATTCATATGTTATAGTTGCATTGAGCCGATAAAGGCAAACCCGGGGAAACTCGGGGACGCAAAGCTTCAGACCTACGTTGTCTGAAACCGGGAGGGCCCCAGAAATGGCGGGCACGGCGAAGACGAAGATGACGGGTAAGTAAGACAATATGGTGGCTGAGTTGCCGAAGTGCAGTAGGGGGCTAGACAACCCCGCCTTTTATCGGCTTCCTTTTTTTAAACTCACGAAATGATAAAACCCTTATTAGCTAAGAATAAGGGTTTTTTATTTGCCTTCGCAGAAGACCACGGGCTTTGCCCGTGGATGAATGCGAAAAAGTTTTTGCTTCGGCGGATGTTCGCCGAGTGCAAAGCCACACAATGTTTCGTTGGCGGATAACCCTCCGAAGCTCCAACGTGAAAACATTGGAGCGAAGCAGGGTATTAAAAGGTACCACGGGCTTTGCCCGTGGGGCTCCATTTCCTGTCCAGTTTGCTTCAACCATTGACCTGTTGCTTGTCGACTCATAATCTTGTTGACTCCTAATAAAACCTTTCCCGGAAAACGCTTTTTTCTGGCATTTGTTTTAGCTCAATTTGTTATGTATACTTATACTACATATTTATATTGAAAGGTATGCCGAATGAACCTCTTTAAGAAGATAAATTTTTTAGGTATATACTTCATTCTACTTGGAGTTTTTCTCTTCTCGGTCAAGTCTGCCTCAGCGCATGTCCCGGATTATGTCAAAAAACCACGCGGGACTTTTCTGATCGTGGTCAACAGTGTTCTTAAGCCCCAAATCCAATCCTCCTTAAATACCTATATCCAAGATCTCAAAGATATGGGGTTTCAACAGATCTTAGTGAAGGACTGGACCTACAATCCCCTACAAGAATGTTGTATCTTCTCTCATCAAGACGCCCCTCTTCTAAAAGAATATTTGAAAAAAGTGTACGCCCACGACCCGTCCGTGGTCGATCCGAGCTTTCCTCCATTGGAAGGGGCGTTATTTGTGGGGAAACTACCCTTTGCCATGGCAGAAATTAGGCCTTGGTCATCCGGGGTATACTTCATGGATTTAGAGCATACCTGGCCGGATACCAATGGGAACAAACGCTACGAGGGACAAAAAGGGGATATAAGCATTTACGTTGGAATCCTGGATGCCAGCGGGATGACGATCATTGATAACAACAATGATGGAACGCCTGACAGCGAGGCCAGTCTTATCAATGAGTATTTCCACAAAAACCATGATTATCGGACGGGAAAGTATGGGCCCGGACAAAGTAAATATGTGGCGCCTAGGGGTTTGTCCGTAGATGCGTTAAATGAATATACGGATGAAGGGATTTTAGTTTATTCGGAATTTGGCGGAGGTCTTCGCCTCAACGCCATTTATCCTGATTACAAGCTTTTGGACCGTAAACCGGATAATCCGGAAAAACCGACCAAGGCCAATATCCTAGAAGAACTCAGCCAAGGAAACGGCTATGAATGGCTGGAGTTCTCTGCCCACGGGAGCGAGAACAGTGTTCTATTTTTAGATGATTCTTTCCGAAAGACCGATTGGGTCGCGTCCCAAAGGATTTTGAAAAACAATTTTTTTGATTTTTATGATTGTGCCGTGGGGAATTATATGAAGAATGATTATTTTATCGGAGCGTATTTGTTTAGAAAAGATTATGGGTTAGCAGGTATTTGGGGGATATTAGGCATGAAGGATTTTTATGAAACCGTAGCTTCAGGGTATACCCTTGGGGAGGCGTTTAAAAAGGGTTGGCAATGGGCCAAGGCCCAAGGGAAAGGGGACATTGGCAATTTCCAATTTGAAACGATTTTTGGAGATCCGACGTTATGGATTTCCTATCGGAATCCTGAGTATTTAGTTCCGAAGCTGAGTATTAAATCTATAAAGATCGATGATGCCGCGCCGCTCGGGAACGGCAACGGTATTTTAGAACCCAACGAACAAGCCAATCTGATTGTGGAACTGGAAAATGCCGGCGGGGATGCCTTCGGCGTCATCGGGACCCTGGCCACAGATAACCCTCAGGCCATTATTCAGAATCAAAATCAGGGAATCAATAATTTTAAAGATATCCTACGATATGAGACAAAAGATAATCAGGAAGCGTCTTTTCTTGTGCAAACCTTACCGAACTGGGATTCAACAATCAACTTTCAACTGACCCTGAATATGACCACTAATAACCCGCTCCAACGTAATTTTTCCACCCAATTCTTTTTTGAGGTCACACCAGAATTTTCAATGCATAAAATTATAGAAACAAATACCCCAAATTTTAATTATCTCACTTCTGCGGATTTAACCGGTGATGGAAAACCGGAAGTAATTTTTGTAACAAATAATAATTATGTCAATATTTATCAGCATAACGGGACAGCCATGCAAAAGATCGCTGAGATTGGTGGTTCGGATTTTACGATCGGAGATTTAACCGGCGATGGTATAGCAGAAATTGTGAGTTATTGTACTAGCAATAATAGTTATAATTGTGATGGTTTAATAAACCATAACCTAAAAATTCTTTCTTGGGACCCAAGCCAATCCAATTTTTCGGTTCTATGGAAAGAGAATTTACGTCCCGAAAAGGTGACTATTGCTCCCTTAGATGGACAACGCAATGGCCTTATTTTAGTCTCTGCTTCAACTTCGCTCACCGGTCATATTTCTTTTTATTATTTTGAAAACTCTTCCCTGCAGAAACAATGGGAAAAGCCATTGAATCTCAATTCATTCTTATCATCGCCGCTTGTGACAACATGGAGCATAGTTGCAGGT
>JAHFGK010000151.1:0-1177 GCA_023247475.1 Candidatus Omnitrophota bacterium | reverse complement strand
AGGGACTTCAAGAAGTCGTCCTGGCAACAACCGATGGATATGGAAACTTTAATGCATTCGCTTTTGATTCTCAGGGCAGCAAACTCTGGGAATTTTCAACTGCAACAACTTGGTTTATTCAGTCACCGAATTTAACCTTAATAGCGGGAAACTTATGGGGTGATCCAAAGTTAGAATTGGTCTCGTCCATTAATAACAAAGGATGGGTCATTTTAAATAATGATGGGGAGAAGATGTCTCAAGTTAGAAAAAGTTATATTGGGCCTCCGATTATTGCCGATATTGATGGGGATGGAATTAATGAATTTCTAATTGGAAATCAAGGTGAGCTGTTGGCATACCGCTGGCAGACGATTGAAAATCAACTGAGTTTTCAAGAAACTGCTTTAAATACGAATTGGACCGATATTCCGGTGACTCCTACTCCTTTCTTGTTTCGAGTAGGAGATTTAGTGGGTGATTCAAAGCCTGAAACAGTTTTTAATAGTCCCATATTGCTTCAAGACTCCTCAGCAAATATATTATTTTTTTACGTCACTCCCATTAATCATGCACTTTCTACTCCTTTGTATGAAGCAATACTCATCTCTGATTACGACAGTGATGGGAAAGTTGAGTTATTAACAGCTTTTTACGAGGGGATCTATAGCATGGAATTCAGCAAGGCCTATGCACCGCAAAATATGGCCTGGCCTATGTATGGTCATGATCCGCAAAGGACATTTTGTCATAAAGACATTAAATACCCGCAATGGGTTATCGAACCTCCAGAGGGTGTCAGCTTTTTTGTCAACGAAGAAAATCGTTTATCCATGACCGCGGCCTCGTCTTCCCACGCTCAAGGGTTGCTGCGGTTTTCCTTCCCCGATGGATTGGAAGGGACTATGCAAAAGGAAGAAACTGTCAATGAACAAGGCAGGACCCTGACCCTCAAATGGAACCCCTCGGTTGGGGATGTCGGCATCCATTCCATCACGGTTGAGGTTCAAGATGAAAACGGCCTTAAGATCACCAAGAAATTCAACATCTTTGTGCGCGACCTTCCCTTTATCCGCGGGGATGCGAATATGAGCGGGAAGGTCGATATCTCCGATGGGATATACATTCTGCAATATCTATTTGATGATGCGGCTCTGGATGGTCCACCCAGACGCTTAGCGGCCTTAGATGTCAATGA
>JAHFGK010000150.1 GCA_023247475.1 Candidatus Omnitrophota bacterium | reverse complement strand
CTTAAACCGAAACGGTTCAGCGAGGAGCGAACCCGGCCCAAAGTGATATGCGCCTCAAAATCCCGGTCTTCTTTTGCGAAACCAATTGTTTCTAAAGATTTTTCCAGCGAATCCGCTAACGTTTTGATCTGGCTTTTTCCTTGATTTACACCAACCCACACAACCCTGGGGGCCTCCACTTTTGGGAAGGCTCCAATTGAGGTGATCTGAAACTCAAAAGCTTTTGTTCCTTCAATTGATTTTTGAATCACTTTTTTCAACTCATCAATTTTGTCTAAGGAAACATCTCCTAAAAATTTGAGGGTGAGATGAATGTTATGCGGCTGAACCCATTTGACATCCGCACCGGTCTTTTTAAGATCGAGCTGAATCTTTTTTAGGATGTCTTGAATTTCAGGGGTGAGGTGAATAGCGATAAAGGTACGCAAGGATTCCATTTGAATTTTTTAAGCGGATAAAAATTCCAAAAGGGTTTTTAACGCTTGAGTGGTCGCTTGCCGTTTGATCGCCAAACGATTTCCTTTAAATCGACATTGAAGGCAAAGTGTTTTCGAGTTTGTGGAAACGGCAATATAATTTAATCCAACGGGTTTATTTTTTGTTCCGCCCGTTGGCCCGGCAATACCGGTAATCGCAATCCCAAAATCGGTTTTAAACAAACGCCGAACATTTTTCGCCATTTGAGTGGCGATGGATTCGCTGACTGCTCCGTATTTGCGTAGGAGAGAAGAGGGGACTTTAAGGATTGAAGATTTGATGTGATTGCTGTAGGCAACAACAGCACCTTTAAAATATTTGGAACTGCCGGGGATATTGGTCAGCCGATGCGATAGAAGCCCACCGGAGCAAGATTCCGCGACCGCAACCGTTTTTCTCTTCTCTAATAATAAGACGGCAACTTTCTTTTCTAGTTGCATGCGCCTATTATAGAGAAGGCAGCTTCGTTTGACAAGCTCCCTTTGAATGAATCTAAACAGACACCATATAATTAGAGAGTTTGACCCTATTCCCGGCATACAACTGGGATTATCCAGAGTAGAATTAAATTTTTTTGATAATTATCAGCATCAGTTATCATTCACACCGCAAGTTATCATTCGTCGTATCTCTGCCAATATAGGGGAATGGGGGGGCGATTTGTGCCTCGTGACTAAAAAGAAATTGCAAGGTAGTAATAGCATCCGATATATCGACTTGCCCATCATCATTAGAATCTGCGGCGTCAAGGCATGAGGGTGCCTTATGATTTAGAAAAAGAAAAGAGAGAGTATATATTCCATCGCTGATGTCCACTTTACCATCATTATTCGCATCTCCACGAAGGAAATAATCAGCAGGTCGTGGTAGAATGGAAACGTACCCGGTACGCTGAGAATTCTGTTGATATTCCGGCCAATATAATAGACCACCGGCTTCTCCGAGCTGGAAGACATACAAAGCCGTATCTGGATAATGATTGGGAAGTATGGCAAGTTCAAGTTTATTATCTTTATCAAAATCCGTGATAACGAACGGGTTTGCCCAACCTACAATTTGCTTAATCCATTTCACCTCACCGGTGTTGGAGAGAGCAAACATTTGGGTCAATTCTTGGTTAGATTGTAATGCAGAAACGTTTAATCCCCCACCAATAATATCCATAGTACCATCGTGATCAATGTCAGCAATGTTTAAAAAATCAGCATCGGTCGGCGTTTGTGTACTCCACAAAAGACTCCCGTCTTTTTTAAGAACGGTAATATTACCATCCCAATCCCCTTCAATGATTTCTAGACTTTGATCGCCATCGATATCTCCTACGGCTAAAGAGTCGATTGGTCTTTGAGAAATAGTTTTGACACGTTCGGTTCCATCGGCATTCAGTATTTGTAAAAATTTTTCACCACCGTTGGCAATTTTTACAGAATACACCAATTCGGCTGGCCCATTACCATCGAGATTAGCCATAATCATCGGTGCACCAATAATCTCTCCGCGGGGAGGAAGATTATTGTATGACCAGCGTAATGTCCCATCCGCAGTATAAAGATGGATGGAATCTTTATCGTCTCCTTTGACTCGAACGGCAATCTCTAAAAGGCCATTGGGATCGTTATCCAAATTACCTACGACGGGTGGATTGAAATATCGAATACCTGGCAGAGGCACATGAAATTTAATTGTCCCTTCATAATTGTAAGCCATAAGCTGTGAATCCGTGCCAACGAGAACCTCTTTATATCCGTCATTATCGAGATCAGCAATGACAGGCGTTGTGAGAATATCTTCTCCATAAGTATGATCGGGGTAGAGGGGTTTTTGCCAAACCACCGTACCATCGGGATGTAGAACAACTAAGATAGCCCTAGAGAAGTATTCGGGATAAACAATCGCACGAATGGCGACAACAATTTCAATTTTTCCATCATTATCCAAGTCTGCTACGGCAGGTGGATAAATTTCTATGGGCGCTATTTTGTTTCCCTTCCCATAATTGAAGATTTCTTTATAAGACCCGTCACGTCCCATAACAATAAAAAAGGCGTGTGGGTCTACGCCATCAACGACACTTAGGCCGAGAAAGATTTCAGTGTCCCCATCTTGATCAAAATCCGCTATTAGAGGAGTCACGTTCGATTGATTCTTTAAGGGGAAGGGGACCAATAAATCTAAGTCCAAGTGTTGGTTAATCGTCAGACTGGTTGTATCGGAGGCATTCCCAGTTGCATCCGTTGTCGTCAATTTTAGTAGACCGACTCCCTGGGGTAGATTTTTCACATCCACTGTTGCGATCACTTGATTGTTGGCAGTCAAACCGGAGGCAAGGTCTGTCCATTGTGTTGGATAAATTCCCAGGCCATAGGATAGCGCATACTGAGTACCGGTTGCCGTGGCCACAATATCAAATGTCCCTTGTTCAAATGAAGATCCTGAGATGGGTGCAATGATTTTTGCATCGGCACGGGTGGCTGAGGTTAGACGGACCAAGGCGTTGGCATCCAATAGTCCTGGACCGATGTAATAATCCTGGTTGGGTAAATTCCCTTGTCCAAAGACTGGGGCACTTTCTCGAACAGCATTAAGAATTTGTTTATAGTCCCAATCCGGGTGGACTGAAATAAGCAAGGCGATAGCTCCAGAAACAATAGGCGAGGCCATCGAGGTACCACTAAAGTAGACATAACGATCATTAACTATGAGATTGGCAGGGATATCCGTACGGTCCATATTAGTAGCAAGAAGCGACAGTACGGGGTCTCCTAAAGCGGCTACGTCCACTGTTTCCCCAAAATTAGAAAAAGAGGCACGATAATGATTAACGTCTGTGGCTGCAACTGAGATAACATACTCATAAGAACTAGGGAAAGAAAAGGCTGCATCATTATGTTCGTTTCCCGCTGCAGCAACCAATACGACTCCCAATGAATGGGCATAATCCAGTGCCGCTTTGATTTGAGGATCTTCAATTGGGGACCCAAAACTCATATTAATAACATCCGCACCATGGTCAGTTGCGTAAGTGATGGCTTGGGCAGTATCATCGGGTTCCAAAGCGCCCGTCCAATAACCTTTGATTTTGTCATAAATTCTAAATCCAGCTCTTACAGGGAGTAGCTTGGCTTTCGGAGCCACCCCAGCAATACCAACGCCATTGTCCTTATTGGCCACAATAATACCAGCCACATGTGTTCCATGACCATAGCGGTCGGTTGGACTGTCATCGGGTGTGGTGTAATCTTCTAGGGGATCGAGGGTATAATCTGCTTCCTCATAGGCCTTGGTATCAATATCGACGAAATCATACCCAGCTAGACACTGACCGATCAGATCTTCGTGTTGACAATCGAATCCGGTATCCACCACTGCTACTGTTATTCCTTCTCCTTGCGTGACTTGCCAGGCTTCCTCAAAATGGTGAATGGGTAAGGCATTTTGTCTATTTTTAAGTGGATCGGGTGTGGCTATCTGCTTAACAGAATACAAATACATTGGTTCTGCGGAGACAACATTAGGATCCTTTTTATATTCCGTAGCTACTTTTTCCATGTCCGCATCTTGGGAGAATTCGAGAACAAAGAAATCTTCCAAAGGAGGGACTGTGGTGGAGGGAAGATTTCCCGGGGTTGATTTCTCCAGACGTTTAAGTCGCTTGGGATATTTCGTCATTGTCTCTTGGGCGGCCTCCTTAGCGGTAAGAACAGATTTACCATTTTTAGCTCCGCTTGTTTCCAGATCAGAAAATGTACGTTTGAGTTTACGTAGACCATATTTTTTATGAATTTCGTCTAATTGGCTTGGCGCCGAACTGATTTTAAAACTGAGTTTATTTTGGAATCTCGTTTTGGCATCTTTGGCCAGGTCGGGTTTATACTGTACGCTCAGCTTCCCAGGGACATAGCGAGGTTTATTTTTGAAAGAGAGTTGAGGTTTTTGATCAGCTGATGTAGAACTTATCCCAGCTATGAGAATGAGCAAAAATGCGAACAGCAACTTTTTAATTTGATTATTCATTTTTTTTACCTTTTTTACCATACATTCAGGGAATTATCTTTAGGTTTGGGGCATGTTTTATAACAATAAAAAATCGGCTCAATGACAGTTTTTCTATCACTAACCCGGCTATAAAAATCCACAGCAGGAAATACAATTGTATTCCTGTACTGTGAATAGATTAAATTATATAAAAATTTGAAGTTTTTCATTTTGATTCGGTAACCGGCTACCCCGCCTCTTCTTCTCTAGTATATTAAGAGAATTGGGGTCCTCTGGCTTTGCGTCTTCACCTTTCGATGAGTTTGCCTTTTCGTCATTATGAAAAAACTAAATTAAGTATGGCACATAAAATTTCAGAAAGCAAGGGAACAGGACTCTACCGAATTGACTCACATTAAATGTTACCCGTGGAAATTTTTTTAGGGATCGTTGACTCATAATTAATGTTACCCTCGTTTTAACAAAGGGGGATAACTCTATGAGTCCACAAAGCTTAAACGAATACACCGAAGTCATTGTCAAAAGATACAAAAAAGCCGTTTACAAGAGCAAAATTGAGATTCTGAACGAGTATTGCCAGGTGACTGGCTTTCATCGCAAACATGCGATTCGAAAACTTAACAGTTTTAAATTCTTCCAAAAGCCTAAGAAAAATAAACGTGGTCGTAAATCAATTTACAATCAACCACCCGTTCTCAAGGTTCTAAAAAAGATTTGGCTAACGGCAAATCTTCCGTGTTCTAAAATTCTCAAAGCAATTATTCCCCATTGGCTGCCTCATTATGAAAAAACAGTTGAATCCATCGATCCCAACACATTAACTCTTATTGAAAAAATTGCTCCAGCCACAATCGATAGAATTTTCAAACCTATTCGTCCCCAATATCACAAAAAAGGCCGTTCGTGTACTAAGCCAGGCTCTTTTTTACGCAACCAAATTCCCATTCAAACCGATCAATGGAATCAAATGATTCCAGGATTCCTTGAATCTGACACTGTTCATCATTGTGGCGATCATACGGCCGGTCAATACGTTCTCACCGTGAATTACACCGACTTGGCCACCGGTTGGACCGAACAGCGGGCCGTCTGGGGCAAAGGTGAACTAGGCGTCTTAAAACAAACTGAACATGTTGAACAATCTCTGCCCTTCACTCTCCGAGGATTCGATGCCGATAACGGTGGTGAATTTATTAACACTCACTTATTAAAATACCTCACCATCCGTCAAGGTGATCCAGTTCAATTTACCCGTTCTCGCGCTTACAAAAAAGATGACAATTCTCATATCGAACAAAAAAATTGGACTCATGTCCGTCAGTGGCTTGGCTATGATCGCTTTGATAACCCCGCCATCGTTGATTTACTTAATGATCTTTACACTTCAGAATGGCGTCTCTTTCATAACTTCTTTATCCCTTCGGTTAAACTCATTGACAAAAAAAGGAATCATTCTAAAATCATTAAAAAATTCGATTCGCCCAAAACGCCTTTTCAAAGAATTTTGGAGTCCAATTCTTTGCATGTCCCAGACTCTAACAAAGAGCTATTAAAAAATCTTTATCGATCTTTAAATCCGTTTATTTTAAGAAAAAACATGGAAGCCAAAATCGCTAAAGTCCTTCGGCTTGCTTCTAAATCCGGTAACATCAATTCTGAGGCATCGAATC
>JAHFGK010000149.1 GCA_023247475.1 Candidatus Omnitrophota bacterium | reverse complement strand
CGTCCATCAATAAAAACTTTGATATTTGGAAAACACTGTCCCACCAAATACGCACCAGAATTAAAATCATTGAAAAAATTACCTTGCACATGATTTTTAACAAGAAATTCAACCGCTTTATCTGGGAAACTACGCTTTGCTATCCCCCCAGCGTACTCTCCTCTTCTTTCGAATTTATCAAAATCATAATAACCTTGCTCAGCCAAGGCAAAAGTGTATTCCAACATCCAATAAATCAATAAAATTTTGAATGCGGTCGAAGTTATGTATTGAAATTTTTTTGCTACAAAACGAATAGGAACAAAATCCTTAAAGGAAATTGTAAGAAAATTCGTTACAAAAACGAGATACGCGGCAAAAGCGAAATAAACCATATTACGGGCCGCTTTCAACGAAAACATCAAGAAAACGAACCAAAATAATAATACCCCAATATCCATCTTCCGACGGTTAAATATAAAGCTGTAAATGGACAATAAAATCATCAATTTATAAGTTCCATATTGATTAGGATCAAAAATATTATCCCGGGTGATTGGTTTCTGCAACTCCACAATGTACTTAAAAAATATCTTTGACTCCCCCGTAATTTGGGAAAAAATATAGATGGGATACCATGCCCCCAGAAAAGTCATGGGATTAATGAGACAAGCGAAAACAACAATAAAAAAAGTTTTCTTTAATCGAGAATATTCTTCTTGAGGGAGTCGCCCTACGGTATTCCATTCAAAAGGTAATTTCGCATGTTGCTTTACCCACTCAGCTAAAATGCCAATTAAGATAAAAAGCGGTCCGAAAAAGAAAAATCCATGCGAGTTCGTCCAAAGGACCTGAATCACAAATAAGGCATACACTGACCATCTTTTATCTAAATGCAGGGACAAGATAAAAATATATAAAACGAAAAATAATAAACTAAACAGATCGGGTCGATGAGTAAATCTTGTCTGATAAACCAAAGCTATTAGCAAAAGAATAAAAAGGACTCCTAATTGCCTATCTTTGTTGTACCCCAATAATAATAGTAAGAGCATCGTCAAAATGACAATCGTTACTTGCATGATAGTGAGTCCTTCTGCTCCCCATAACGTGTAGATCCAATAGACCACCACTTGAAATAACCATTCATGATTAATCCAAGGTTGTCCCACAATAGTACAGGATAAAATATCTTTGTCCGGTACATATCCGTGTTCAACAATAAATCGACCCGTGCCAATATGAAGCCATAAATCCAAATCCTTGATTTCAATATTAGCCATAAAAGTAACAAAGCCAAACAATACACCGATGGCTATTAAGCCAAAAATGTAACTTAGTCTTTTCCAAAAAAGGTCACTCATAGATATTCTCTAATTACCTATATTCCCATCTCAAACTGTTTAAGATGCGATTTCGCATCTTCGTTCACCGGATCGATAGTCAAAGTTTTTTGAAATTCTTCTTTTGCTAAATCCATTTTTCCCATCGCCTGATAACAAAGTCCCAATTTATTATGTATTGTTACTAACTCTGTATTTGTTTCCGAAGCTAATGAATAAACTTCTTGGGCTCCTTGATAATTTTGGCTCTTATAAAATAAATCCCCAATTTCTAAAAGACTTTTGACTTCGTGTGTATCTATCCGATGAGCCGACGTTAAGACCACTAACGATTCAACATAACGTTGGTCTTGAGCATAAAGCTTAGCCAGAAGAAAAAGTCCTTTCGTGTTCTGTGGTTCATAGTGCAACATAAGTGCACACTGATTAATGGCCTTTTTGATGTGTCCTAATTGTTCAAAAGCAATCGCGAGGTTATAACGCACCTTCACATCACTAGAAACATAGTTTTGGGCTACCCTCAATGCTTCTAAGGCTTTTAAATATTCTCCTTGAACCAAATAGATTTCCCCAATAAGTTTATAAGGATCAAAATAGTCGGGTTTTACCTTTAAGGCCTCATAGGCTTCTGCTAAAGCAGCATCATAAAGTTCAAAGGCAAATAACGCATGAGCTCGATTCATGTTTTGATAAGGAGTGATACTCATTGTCCCCAGTCGTATTAAATCTAGAGATTTTGGTTGCCAATGAGTTAAATCAATAGTCAGCTGGTCAATCAAATCTTGGTTATCAGGAATTTTTCGTAAAAATATAGTAGCGTCATAATCAAAATAAACCAAGCTCCAAACCGGATCATGATAAAGAGCACGCATTGTTTCCACCGGGGCAGGAACGTACATATAACTTAAGAACGCCCCCGTGATATTGTACTGATTTACCACTTCATCAAACAACTTTTTATCTCCCTTCCAAATTTTATTATAGAGTTTGAAAAATTCTGGCCCATACTCTTCTGTGCGACCGTCAATAAAGACCTTAATATTCGGGTGACAGCGTCCCAAGAGGTATGCTCCAGAATTAAAATCATTAAAAAAATTACCTTGAATATTATGCTGCACTAAAAAATCCGCTGCCCTATAAGGAAAATTGCGTAATGAGACACTTCCAAATTCACTTTTTCTAGTATAGGTATCAAAATCAAAATATCCATTGAAAGAAAGGGTATTCATATAATCCGATAAAAAGATAATTAAAACCATTTTGATAACGGTAGAAACCATATGTTGGATTCTCGCATTGAAGAAACGGAAATGGGTCCATTCAGCCAAATCACTCAAGGATAAATTCTGGAAATTAATAGTGCAGACCAGTACCCCAAAAAAGGAAAAATAAATCATGTTTCTTATCGCTAAAAGTGAGGAGGCAAGGAACACCGCCCATGCCATAAGAATCCCCACGTCAATTTTTTTGCGATTATAAATGAAGCTGACTCCTGAAACCAATATCATCAGTTTATAGTATTCATACCCATCCCGAGAGAATATTGTGTTCCAGCTTAAGGGTTTATGTAATTCTTGAACATGTTGAAAGAATATCTTGGAATCACCGGATAATGAAACAAGAACATAAATCGGATACAAGGCCCCCTTTAGAAAATAAGGATTCAACAAACAAGCTAAAGTGACTAAACCAAAAATCTGTTTTAATCGCTGATAATCTTCGGGTTCTAATCGTCCACTACGATTCCATTCATACGGTAAAGGCATGTGGCGTTTTATCCATTCGGAAAGGATCCCCGTGAAGATCAAAAATGGCCCCAAGAAAAAGAATCCGTGAGTATTACTCCAGAGAATCTGAATGAAAAACAAAATAGAAAGTGACCATCGGCTATTGAGATGCCAGGACAAGATATAAAGATATAGAATAAAAAAAAGCAAACTAACGAGATCCGGACGAATAGTGAATCTTTGATGATATGTTGGAAAAATAAGTAACAACAGCAAGATCGTCAAAAGTTGTTTGTTTTTGTCATAACATAATAATAAAAGGAATGTCATCGTTAAAAAAACAATCACAACCTGCATCTTAATTAGTCCGTCGGCCTGCCATGCTTGATAAATCCAATAGACAATAACTTGAAATAACCATTCATGGTTGGTCCAAGGTTGACTGGCAATCGTACAGGAAAGGACATCAACGTTGGGCACATGGCCATTTTGGACAATAAACCTTCCTGTGGCTAAATGGAGCCACAAATCTGTGTCTTTAATTTCAATATGAGCAGCAAGAAAAAGTAGACCAAAGAATAGACCAATAGCTAAATAACCAACCAGATAACTAAGTCTTCGGTAAACTAAATCTATCATAAGACTCCTATTGCTTAACTTAAGACAAAATGCCCTTTACCTTTGTCGATGAGACGCATATTTCCCGAGAATCTGATCTCATCATGTTTTATCGATTTGTAAGCCACGGCCGCTGACAGTAGTTCTTGGGTATAAGGATGCAATGGATTATTAAATATTTCTGGTGTGGCAGCTAACTCGACAATTTTTCCACGCCACATGACCGCAATTCTGTGACAAAGTCTTCTAACAATCCGTAAATTATGAGAAATAGAAAGATAAGTAATGTTAAACTTTCTTTGCAGGTCATTAAGCAAGTCAAGTATTTGTTGTTGGACCAAAACATCCAGAGAAGAGGCCGCTTCATCGAGGATTAATAATTTAGGATTCATCATTAAAGCCCTGGCAATGGCAATTCTTTGTCTTTCACCACCGCTAAACTCGTGAGGGAAACGGTTAAGACAATCTGCACTCAAACCAACAGCATTTAGACAATCTAACATCCCTTTTTCCTGTTCTTTACTATTATAGTTATTGTTTTCTAAAATCATGGCTTCTTTTAAAATATTTCGTATCGTATACCTTGGATCCAAACTGCTAAAGGGATCTTGGAAAACCATCTGTAAATTTTTCCGAAATGGCCGCATTCGATGCGAAGAAAATGTTGTGATATCTTGGCCATCAAAAAAAATTTCTCCCGAATCTATAGGTACAAGTTTTAAAATAATCCTCCCTAATGTTGTTTTACCCGAACCCGATTCACCCACCAACCCGAGATGTTCTCCGGAGGAAAGCGTTAAACTCACATCGTCGACCGCTCGGACAACGTCCTGTGTTTTTCCAAATAAATCTTTCTTGACTAAAAAATATTTCCTAATATTTTTTAATTCTAAAAGCATTGATTATACCTTGATAGCATCCATTAGTTGACGGGTATACGGATGTTGTGGAGACCCCAGGATATCTGCGGTCTTCCCTCGTTCGACAATCTCCCCTGCAGACATCACCGCCACTTCATCCGCCAAATGACCGACCATGCCCAAATCGTGAGTAATAAGAAGCATGGCCATTTTAAGTTCCCTCCTTAACCTTTGAAATAATTCGATCATGTGCGCTTGAAGAGTCACATCTAAATTACTCGTTGGTTCATCCGCAATAATCAATTGCGGATGGGCAGCGATCGCCTGAGCAATCATCGCCCGCTGTCTTAATCCACCACTTAATTGATGGGGATAACTTTGCGCAATTCGTTTGGGATCATCGACCCCTACCATCTTTAGTAAGTCCTCAACCCTTTCTCGTCGGTCTCGCGGTTTTAAATCCGTATGGTACAGAAGGACCTCTTCAATTTGATAACCGATGCGAAAAACAGGATTAAAGGCCTCTAACGGTTCTTGGAAAATCATACTCATTTCTTTACCGCGCAGACGGCACATTTCTTCTTCGGAACAATCCAATAAATTTTTCTTAAGAAAAATAATTTTTCTACTTTGGATTCTCAAAGCGGGAGATACTAATCTCAAAATAGATAATCCGGTAGTGGATTTCCCCGATCCAGAACCCCCGACCAAGGCCACAATTTTTTCCTTTTCAATTTTTAAGTCTAAATCCTTAACAATGGATTTGCCCTCTTGTCCTCGCACAGTAACCGTCAGGTTTTGAATCTCTAGTACCATTGTTTATTGAATTCCTTCCATCTTGAATTTAGGGTCAAGGCAATCACGCAGTGTATCACCAATCACATTAAAACACATAACGGTAAGAAAGATAAAGAACCCTGGCAAAAGTAACCATGGCGCAAAGTGAATCTGGACAATGCTCATTGCATCCGATAAAAGATTTCCCCAACTCGCAAAGGGATCTTGAATTCCTAAACCTAAAAGACTTAATCCTGACTCCGCTAGAATATATCCTGGGATCGACAACATAATCGTCACGATCGAATAAGAAACGGTGTGCGGCAGAATATGTTTAATAATAATCGTCCAATCCGAGAGCCCCATCGCTTTGGCCGCTAAGATATATTCTCGCTCTTTTAAAGAAAGACACATCCCGCGAATAATTCTCGCCAAACTCGCCCAACCAATGAAGGAAAGGATAATCACAATGGCAAAGTAAACTTGAACCGAACTAAAATTATCCGGCACCGCTGCCCGCAAAGCCAACAACAGATAAAATCCCGGGATCATCATAATCATTTCACAAATACGCATAATGATCTCATCCACCTTGCCGCCATAGTATCCCGCAATCCCTCCGACTACGAGTCCTAGCGAAAAAGAAATAGCCACTCCGATCAATCCGATCGATAACGAAATCTGTGCGCCATACAAAATGCGGCTAAAAAGATCTCTGCCTCGGGCATCCGCCCCCCATAAATAAAATCGTCCCGGGCTATCAACGCCCAATAAATGATACTGCCATGGAATAAAACCCAGCCACCGATAAGAATCTCCTTTCACCAATAAACGAATAGAGTACTT
>JAHFGK010000148.1 GCA_023247475.1 Candidatus Omnitrophota bacterium | reverse complement strand
TTATTGCCACGATGCGTAATCTCAATAAAGAAGGAGCCCTTGGCGATGAAGTGAAAAGACGGGGAGGAACCGTTGACATTCTACGACTCGATGTGACGGATAAATCATCCATAAAATCTGCGATCACTGATATCGGTTTTAAATATGGCTTCGTTGATGTTTTAATCAATAATGCAGGTTATGGTATTGGTGGATTTTTTGAAGATTTAACTGAAGAAGAAATCCGTCAGCAAATGGAGACTAACTTTTTCGGTGTTCAAAACGTCACCCGCGAAGTCATTCCCTTAATGCGCCAACGCTTAAACGGAAAAATTATAAACATCTCGAGTGTGGCAGGTTTCTCCACATCACCATGTTTCAGTGCCTACAACGCCAGCAAATGGGCAGTAGAGGCATTTTCAGAAAGCCTTCATTATGAACTTAAATTTTTTGGCATCGATGTTCTTTTAGTGGAACCGGGGACTTACAGAACCAATATTTTTTACGAAAACGCCCAGTATGCCAAAAATTTTTTTAATGAGGGAAGCCCCTACTATCCAATGTCGCGATTTTTATTCCAACGTGTTCGTGACTACGTTGATGATTCTCACCGAGATCCCGAAGATGTTGCTATTTTAGTCGAAAGACTCATCCGTGCTAAGAATCCACCTTTTCGCAGTACTCCTGATATGGAAAGTCAGATTCAGTACCTTCTACGCAAATTCCTACCGTTTCGGGCTTACCGTTTTCTTGTCAGAAAAATTTTATTGAATGGATTTAGAATGCCCCATCAATAGTCCGCTATGCCCCAGTCATCTAAAGAAAATTTGTTCACTATCTTGTTATTAATTCTTTTGGGGATGGGTGTTTATTTTAATTCTCTCGATGGACAATTCCTCTGGGATGATAATCATTTTATTAAAAATAATGCCATTATCAAAGATTTCGTTTATCTCCCCAAAATTTTTACAGAAAGCATGGGCAGTGGTAGCTACGGTCAATCATTTTATTATCGTCCCATTCAAGAACTCACTTATATGGTTGACTATCATTTATGGAAATGGGATGTGCGCGGCTACCATCTCACCAATATATTGATTCATGTCTTAACCGCCATAAGTGTTTATATTCTTATTTTAACGTTATCTGGGAATCAAAAAATTGCCTCGCTCGCAAGTCTCCTATTTGTCATTCATCCGATTCACTCTGAGGCTGTGAATGCATTAGCGGGTAGAGGAGAACCCCTCACCGCTTTATTCATGCTCATTTCTATTATTTTTTATATCAAAAATGTTGATTCAACAGCATCCTGTGCCACGGGTGAAACCCGTGGGCCGGGGGATGCAGTACTTGCCCGCGGCGTTGGCCTTGGCCACGTGCCACGGGCAAGTGGCGGCCCGAATGGCCGTCCCTTGACTCATAACCTTAACTTTTGGGGAATACTGCTAAGCTATCTTTTAGCATTATTAACCAAGGAGAATACTGTTGTCTTACCTTTGCTGTTATTGGCTTATCATTTTTGTTATCGAAAGCATATAACTATAAAACACATTTTACCTATCGTCATAGCTTTGTTTCTTTATGCTCTTATACGTATTTTTGTTGCCCACTCGATGTCTTCCATCCAACAACAAATAGTGGGAGGGTGGTCACGTTTACCGAGTTTCTTTGCAGCGTTCGTGCAGTACTGGCGATTACTCATCCTGCCTTTTGACTTGCATTTTGACTATGGCCAAAAGGTATATCCGTGGAATGATGGGATGGCTATTCTCGGGGCGACTACTTTTGTCCTTTTGGCTATTTATGGGATTTATCGACGAAAGGATAATGCGCTCATAAGTTTTTCTATTTCTTGGTTTCTACTGACCCTCTTACCCTATACCAATTTTTATTTGCTTTACAGTTATATGGCAGAACATTATCTCTATTTTCCTTCCGTTGGCTTTTTTATTATGGTGACGAACATTATTTATGCTTTTCAAAAGAATAATTTTTATCTTTTTCTTAGCCGCGCACTTATCACGATACTTCTTATGTTTTACGGGGCTTTAACCATTCATCAAAACCATTATTGGCATGATCCCTTTACTTTTTACGCCCGCACGATTCACTATAGTCCCCAGAATTGGATTCTCTATAACAATCTGGGGAATGAATATGCCAAAATCGGTGACAAAGCGAATGAAATTAAATCTTATCAAAAATCGATCGAATTAAATCCTAATTATGCTCTCGCCTATCGGAATCTCGGAGTCACCTATCTGGATCTGGAAAAATTGCCCGAAGCAGAAGCATCACTTAAAAAATCTTTAGAACTCGATTCAGCCGTTGTCGAAACTTATAATGTCTTGGGGGTAGTTTATAAGAAAATGGGAAAAATTCGTGAGTCGATTGAACTATTCGAAAATTCTATCCGGATCAATCCGGATTATACGAGAGGTTACTGTAATCTAGGGGCTATATATTTTGAGACTAAAGAATATGAAAAGGCGATGGCGTATTTACAAAAGGCCATTGAAACAGACCGTAATAATCCGGACGCCTATTATAACCTGGGGCTCACCTATTTTGTTTTGGGAAGAAAAGAGGAGGCACGGAAATTATTCCAGAAAACAATCCAAATAAATCCGAGTCACCAGAAAGCAAAATTTCACTTGGGAATAATCGATCAAAAGATAAGTATAAAATAAACTCAAATTGATAAACCCATTCGTTCCTCTAAGAATTCTTCCAACTTATGACATTGTAAATACGGGTTGGTTTTCTTTTGGGAGGCAAGTGTCGCATATGGTGTGGGACCGTAATTGTGGCCAGGGTAAATGATGGTTGAATCTGGGAGCTTCATAATAATGTTATACAGAGAATGATACATCTTTTTTGCATCGCCGCCCGGGAGATCGCAACGGCCACAACCATCCACAAACATCGTGTCACCGGCAATTAAGACATCCCCGTGTTTAAAGCAGTGACATCCGGGTGTATGACCCGGAGTTAAAATACATTCGAATTCAATGGAGCCGACTCTTAGTTTTCGATGATCTTCAATCTCAACGATATTTTTATGTCTGGGCTTATAGAAGGATGCCTCCTGCTTGGATATAAAGGCAGGGACATCGTGAGTTGACAGAAGTTCATTTAAGCCATTGACATGGTCCGGGTGGCCGTGTGTTAGAAAGACAGCAACAATTTTATATCCATTTCTTTCAGCTTCGGAACGCAAAAAATCAACATCCCAAGCTGGATCCACCACCGCAATTTCTTTGGTCGTGTCATCACCAAGAAAATAAAGAAAATTCTGCAGTGGCCCTAATTCCATTTGTTTTAATATAAAATTTTTGGGTGCTTTCATCGTTTCCCTCTCGCAAGAGTATGTGGAGGTATTATATTGAGTAATGAAAATTTTAGCAAATCAATTTTACCTCACCTAGTCTTGACTTTCACTAGCCTATGATATAAATTTGTACTGTAGACATTACTAATGATAAGGACCATTTCAAATTTACATTATGGATAAAACTTCAAACCAATTTAAGGTCATTTTTTTTCTTGTCGTGTTGATTTTGCTAGCTGGGGATGTTTCTTCTCAAAACATCCCCTCAAACATCCCCTCGCAATCTAAGAATTCGAATGCTACAAATAGCGTCTCAACCATCATCCCAAATCGAATAGTTGTTAAATTTAAGGCAAAAGAAAAAGTTCTTAAGAATGATATCCAATCCGCTCATCAAGAAGTGGCAGAAAAACTTGCCCAAAAGTTTAATTTTAGAATAAAAAAAGTAAAGCCGGTGCATTCTCAGATAGTTGAACGGATGACACAGAAAAACATTACAGAAGTTGAAGCCCTAAATTCTGTCCTTCAATCAAGGTTTCATAAAAAACGCACACCATTGAAACAGACAGATATCAAAGATCAAGGGCTCTCTCGAAAGATCATCATTGAATTGGAGAACAATACTATTGATATTAAAGCCTTGTGCCAAAAAATTGAACGCCAAGGACTGAATGATAATGTTTATCAGATTGAATATGCAAGACCAGATTATCTCGTTCCTGTTAATTTTGTCCCTGATGATCCTTATTATGCGCAGTATCAGTTGCAATATCTTTCCAAATTAAATATAGAGTCGGCGTGGGATATATCCAAAGGCCGGCGGGAAAGCATAATCGCTGTCATTGATACAGGTATTGATTATAACCACGAGGATTTAGTTAATAATTTGTGGATCAACCAGGATGAGATCCCCTCTCAAATGTTTCCGCTTATTGACAGTAATAATGATCAATACGTCGAAAGTAAGGAGATATTATCCTTTTTTCAGTCAAAAAATCTCGACATTAATCATGATAACAAGATAAATTTTTCCGATATCCTTGATCCAAATTCGCCTCTTGTCAACTCACTTAATAATAATCCTGCCGATGATAAATTCCCTCATGATCTACTTGGATGGGATTTTGTAAGTGACACATGGGATGCTCCCGAGGGAACGATATATGCTTCCTATGACTGTGATTCAATAAAAGATGATTGTAACCAGGAAGATAATGCTCCTTACGATGGGCACTCCCATGGTACGCACGTGAGTGGAATTATCGCAGCTGAAGGGAACAATGGAAAAGGTGTTATAGGTATTTGTCCGCAGTGTAAAATCCTTACTCTTCGGGCAGGATACCTTACAGAAAACGGTGCAGGTCTACTATCAGATTCCGCCATCGCGGCTGCCATAATTTATGCGGTCGAAAACGGTGCAGATGTTATCAACATGAGTTTCGGTGGAGGTGAAGAATTTATTCATGAAGAAATTAAAACCGCTTATGGAAGCGGCGTTGTCCTTGTTACGGCGGCTGGAAATTCAAGCTCCGATGGCAAGTTTTACCCTGCTATCTATGACGAAGTCATAGCCGTAGCAGCCATGCGTTTTCCCAAATTTGCAGATGAGTGGTTTCAAAAGGCGTGTCCCGAGAAATTAGCGGAATTCTCCAATTTTGGCGACTGGGTTGATGTTGTCGCTCCTGGTTTCGATATCATGAGTACATGGCTTACCCAGTTACCTCTGCCTAATGTTCCGGGGTGTTCTGGAGGAGGATGTCCCAAGATGCCAGATTATTATACAGGGTTAAGCGGCACCTCCATGGCTTCTCCTATTGTAGCGGGAGTGGTTGGGCTTCTGAAGAGTTTAGATGTACAAGATAATTTTCCACCTGAAAAAATAAGGGCTACTTTACTCGCGAATACACGCGTTCCTCAACTTCGCCCTATTGAAGAAGAACAGCAGGGGTGGGACATATTCAGCTGTGATCTCACTCAATGGGGAATAGGTTCCGGTATCGTGAATGCCTATGATGCCCTTCGGAATATTCATAATCCTTCTGTTCGTATATTGAATTTTAATAAACCCCAAGGGTACGTTTATCCGGGGCAAGAGTGGGAACTTTCATTTCGGCTGGTATTCGATAATATCACACCGCCGTTTAAAGTGACTCTACAGACGGATGATCCTTCTATGGAAATCCTGCAAGGTCAGGCTACTTTCGAACAAGAACAAGCACCTTCCAATTATATTGCGAATAATTATAATTCAAAGTTTAAAATTCATTATAAAGGGCAAGATACTCCCTTTATGGGAATGTTTGATGTAAGTCTGCAGATAGACGGCACGGATATTCAATTACCCTTTAGGGTTCGTTTAAATGAACTCCAAACATTAAGCGGGTTTCCCCAATTCACCGACTCTCCGGGGGCTTTAAGAAGCGTGGGTTCTTCTGTAACTGTCGCGGATCTTGATACAGATTACCCTGGCTTGGAAATCATTGTCAGTGAAGACAACGGGAAGGTGTATGTTTGGCATGCAGATGGTAGCCAATTTGAGAAGTGGCCCCAAGAGACACACGGAGGTTTGATATCCTCACCAATGGTTGGGGACTTCGATCCGACTTTCCCGGGCTTAGAGGTAGTTGTAGTGTCTGATGATGGATATGTTTTTATGTGGCATAAGGATGGCACCTTAGTTAACAACTGGCCGCAATTTCTTGGGGAGAATTGGTTTTATATAGATGAAAAAGGGAATGTCTATTCATTTTTTCGTGATATTCCTATCGCTGCAGGAGATTTGGATCCAAATTACCCTGGAATAGAAATCGTCACCGCCTCCTATAGTGGCAAGGTCTTTGCCTGGCATGCGGATGGGACGACC
>JAHFGK010000013.1 GCA_023247475.1 Candidatus Omnitrophota bacterium | reverse complement strand
ATGCGGTGATTGTCAGTTATATCCTTTCGGTCATAATACAAATCTACCAAACCAGAGTGCCCCATTCGTTGGAGCCGGGCAATAGCTATTAAGACTGTAGACACTATTCCCATTGACCAAGCGTTGTCGGTTCGACTCATCTTTGGAATGTCGGAAGTTCCGTCGGTTTCGCCAGACGGCAAAAGTTGAGTAGGGATATCAGCGTAAGCCAATACTGCCATACCCTGCATCTTGGTCAATAGTTGACCAATGGCTTGCAGGCGCCGTTTAGGCCTAATTGCACCTACAGTTTTTACCTGGCTATAAAAATTCATCCATTGATCTCTACCGAACACACAGCACCCCACAATAGATCTTTTACTCAACTGATTTAAATCGTAAGATCGTTCGTCAAGGAACATTATCTTTGGTAAGAGAGTAGATGGTTCGTTCATGTTTAAACGAATAGTAGTATTCAGGCGCCAGGTACAATTTTAGGGGACGGGTTGAGCAGACGCCAATTATTTCTTCCTGTCCCCCTTGAATGTGCCTGGCACTTGTTCTTTATAAATTCTAGGAAATTCTAGGGACACACGACTGAACCTTAATTATTTTTTGGGTTACGTCGTGTGTTCCCTTATCTTTATCCTCTCCATTGTCATCCCCCGCCTTTGTCGGGGCAGGCTTGCACCCATCGGGCAATCATTATTCATCGAGTTTTAAAGTGTTCTTATTCCCTAACAAAATATCCTCGGCAATGGTTTGTAGATCAGAATAAACCTCGGCTATTTTTACATCCAATGCCCACTTGATGATTTTCAATTCTTTCTTCGGGAGGGTTTTAATAATCTTAGAAACTTCAATGGGGTCCACAGGAGATTTTTTATTGGCGATATCCATAACTTCACGCCATGAAAAGGATAGACGTTTGGCTAAGACCCAAATATCAGCAATGTCTTTAACTTCATATCGGTTGATACAGCTGATTTTGTTAGATAAAATATTTTTTTCATTATCAACACAGCTAAAAAGAGAAAAGTGATTTAGCGGCCCCCAATGAAACACAACCTCATTAACAAAATCAATTTTTAGGGACGTTTTTTTTTCTGTGGCATAAATACGAAAAAAATGGTCTGAAATCGTTTCAACTTCAATCGAAAACTTCTTTTGTCGTGAGGTATCCAAAATTTTTTTTAATACCTCTCGAAAATTTTTGAGTTCGACTCCGCTAAAAAAATCAAGATCCTCAGAATAACGGTGTTGATAATAAAATCGGCTTAACGCTGTCCCGCCCGTCAGATAAAATCGACCTTGATTTTGATTATCAAAAAATCTTAGAAAGTTATCCTGAAGTGGATAAAGTTTTTCAAAATAATACTTATGATATTCCATGGATGGCTTTTTTAGCGTAGATAAATTTTTCCCGGATATCTTTAATCCAAAGGGAATTAATCACTTCATCCGTTAGGACTTCTTTGAGGCCATTTAACCCTAAACAGTCCAATAATCGATACCAGGGTGTACTTAGAAGTAAACGCGAGCAGAGTTTATTTTTGTTAAGAGAAAAAGTTTTGCTTTTTCCTTCCCAAATAGCCCAAAGGGTATTTTCGTCAATGGAGTAATCCCACATAATACGTTTGAGTTCAGTTTTCAATTCAGGAGTTATTTTCATAGCGATAGTATACCATATTTAGTCTTTCCTTAGTTCACAGCATCAAACCACGGGCAAGTGGCGACCCGAAGGGTCGTCCCTTGACTTGTGCTACTTACTGACCGGTTTCGCGAAAATCATCCTTCCCGCCTGAGTCTGCAAAACCGAGGCCACATTGACTTTGACTTTCTGTCCTATCAATCTTCGGGCATCACTGACCACAATCATAGTCCCATCATCCATGTACGCTACGGCTTGATTGGGTTCTTTGCCTTCCTTGATGAGCCGAATCTCCAATTCTTCACCGGCGAAAACAACCGATTTAACCGCGTTCACCAGATCATTGATGTTAAGAATTTCAACATCTTGTAAGGAGGCAATGCGACTTAAGTTATAATCCGTGGTGCATATGCGTGCATCCATCACTTTAGCGAGACGGACGAGTTTCGCATCGACATCAAGATCGCCGGGAATATCATCCTCGTGGATTTTGAGATCCACCGAGGGATCCTTTTGCATCATACGTAAGACCTCCATCCCTCGTCGACCTCGTTGTCTTTTTATAGAATCATCCGAATCCGCCACGGCCTGTAATTCCTCCAACACAAATCGAGGAACAACCAAACGCCCTCCTAAAAATTTCGACTTATAAATATCCGCAATCCTTCCGTCAATAATCACACTCGTATCCAACAGAATCATTCCCTCATCAATATCTTGCCGTTTAAATCGTACATAAGGAATGATGATACTAAACTCATCTTTCCCTCGTAACGCCATGACTGCCCCTAAATAGGAAAACACTAACGTTAAAATCACCCGAATCAAAGAATGAAAATATTCACCCAAAGGAAGTAACGATAGAATATCCGAAATCAATTTGGCCATAAAGAAGCCTAACAGTAAACCAAACACCATACTAGATAATCCCCGCACAGAAACTCGACGCAAGCTGGATTCAATGATGATCAAAATAATGCCACTGAAACATCCGACAACGATTCCAAAAACAGGTTGATTATTAATTGATCCGACGTACATACCAACAAAAGTGCTTATCATGACAAAGAAAACGCGAATGAATAATAATGTCATTAGCTCTGTCCTCCAGTTAAAGCTCATAGCTCTTAGCTCATTGCCTATCGTTTAATTATCCATCAGCTATGAACTAGGAGCTGTCAGCCCAACATCATTTAAAGATTTTCCAACGCTTCCTTAACCGTTTTCACACCGATAATCTCAATCTTGGCATTTTTAAGTTGTTGATGAATGCTTTGATTGTTCGTAGGAATAATGCACTTCCTGAAACCTAACTTTTCCGCCTCATTAATTCGAGGGAGGATTTGACTGACACTGCGGATTTCTGCCGAAAGTCCCACCTCACCTAAAAAAACCGCATCATACGAAACTATCCTTTCCAGCAAAGATGAGGCAATGGCCATCACTACAGCCAAATCCGCTGCCGGGTCCATGACCTTAACGCCACCAACCACATTTAGAAAAATGTCCTTATCCTGCAAATTTAACCCCAATCGTTTTTCTAAAACCGCCACCAAAAGGGACAATCGGTTGACATCAAAGCCTTGCGATTTGTGTCGGACCACACCAAAACTCGCACGACTCACTAACCCTTGAATCTCCACCAAAAAAGGCCGGGTTCCTTCCATGATCGGAACCACAACCGACCCGGAAGAATCTTTCGGTCGTTCGGATAAAAAAATCTGCGATGGATTAAGAACTTCTTTTAACCCATTTGCGGTCATCTCAAAGACGCCGATTTCGTTGGTGGAACCAAAACGATTTTTGGTTGTCCTTAGAATCCGGTAACTAGAATAACGTTCCCCTTCGAAATACAAGACCGTATCCACAATGTGTTCTAAAACCATCGGGCCAGCGATCATCCCCTCCTTTGTCATATGCCCGATAATAAAAAGAGCTATTCCCTTTGCTTTGGCGATTTGGGTGAGGATCGCCGCACATTCCCTGACTTGGCTTACGCTTCCCGGACTGGAATTAAGCTCGGGATGATACATCACTTGAATAGAATCTACAATAACAAGAGTGGGTTTTATCTTATCGATGTAATCCAAGATCACGTTGAGGTCAACTTGATTGACTATATAAAATGAATTTTGGTTATCTGTTAATAACCGATCCGCCCGCATTTTAGTTTGCTTAACGGATTCTTCTCCACTCACATAAAGGACCTTATATCCTTTTTGGCTCAACTGGCAACCGACCTGAAGACAAAGTGTAGATTTACCGATTCCCGGATCCCCTCCGACTAAAGTCACCGAGCCCCTCATGAGGCCGCCCCCTAAAACACGATCAACCTCGGTGATCCTTGTTGTCAGGCGCTCTTCTTTCTCGATTAAAACATCCGTGAGTAAAACAGGTTCGTCATGAAAAACTAAATTGCGCTTGATTTCTGGGGGAAGAGAATACTCTTGTTCCTCAACAAGAGTATTCCAATTATTACACCCCGGGCATTTCCCCAGCCATTTAGGCGATTGGGTACCACAAACCTGACAGACAAAGAGTGTTTTGGTTTTCATCGCGATTAACGCTTCCCTTTTTCTTTTTCCGACTTTGGTTGATACAGCAGCTTCCAAGGATTGGCTTTCAAATCCGCCGTCAACTCCTCCAAATTATTATAAAGGCTCTCGTCATAGAATAACTTCCCAACGGTGCCTTTCCCTTCCTTGATATTATCAGAGATGACACTTAGTCTTTCGGTCAACTCGCTTAAATGATGTAACGTCAATTTCAATGACGATTGATTTTCTTCGTCTCCCACAATCTCATTAAAATGATCAATGCTTTTTTCCAACTTCGTGGCTACTCCCATCACTTTTTCCGAAATCATTTCTTGGGCAACAGGGTCTTTGCCTTCCAGCACATCTTCTTCCCCCGAAAAATACTTTGTCCCCTCCCCCGGGATGACTTCAATATATTTTTCGCCCAACAAGCCCAGTTGATTAATAATAAATTCCGAATCGACCGGGATCTTCGTATCTTTTTTAATACGGATCCTAAGCATCACTTTTGTCTTTTGATCTCTAGGATCGAAAAATACATGAATATCCTCCACAAAACCTTGATCCACGCCAGCCACACGCACCGGAGCATACTTTCGCAAACCATTAGCGAAATTAAAAATAATCTTTAAACTCTTCCCTTTTTCGAAAAAGGCAAAATCGCTGATCGAAAAAAGGAAGATAGTTAAAAGAACCAGAGCGACCAAAACAAAGGTCCCCACTTTTAACTCCAAATGCGATTCTTTTGGCATAAAAGAATACCCTCCGTTTCAATAACTACGGTTTATAGATATTTTTTAACACGACAACTGTTCATCTAAAATTTCTCAAAATGGAACTTTCATCATCGGTAATAGGGCCGTGCGCCTGACCGTGAATAAATTGTTTGACCACCGGGTGTTTGGATCTTCGGATCTCCTCAGGAGTGCTATCGGCAATAATGTGCCCGTGATAAAGCATCGCAATCGAATCCGCCACCTTAAAGGCAGCGTTCATATCATGCGTGACGACAACCGATGTCACTTTCAGCTTGTCCCGCAATGCTATAATCAAATGAATTAGAGAATCAGCATTAATGGGGTCGACATCGCTGGTAGGTTCATCATAGAGAATAATCTGCGGTTCCATGCACAAAACGCGCGCTAAACTCACGCGCTTACGCATCCCGCCGCTTAACTTAGACGGCATCAAATCTTCCACCCCTTCTAGGCCCACTAATGCCAAAGCGTCGTAAATTTTTTGATCGACCGTTTTCTTGTCCAAATCCATAAATTCATTTAAGACAAAAGCGACATTCTCGGCCACACTCATCGAATCAAAAAGCGCCCCACTTTGAAAAAGCATCCCTATTTCCATACGAATTTTATTAAATTCCTTATCGGGGAGTTTAGTAACATCAGCGCCATTAATCAAGATAGAACCATAATCAGGTTTCGTTAACCCAATAATACTTTTCAATAGAACACTTTTTCCTGCCCCGGAACGACCAATAATCACTTTTGTTTCAGCTGTCTTTATATTCAAATCCAGATTGCTTATAACAATCTTACTATCAAAAGATTTAAATAAGTTTCGTATCTCAATCATTGGGAACCAAAAATGAAGTAAAATAATATAGCGAACATACAATCACTGATAATGATCATAATAAATGAGACAACCACAGAAACAGTTGTGGCTCGGCCCACCCCTTCCGCACCTGCTTTGACGGTTAAGCCTTGATGACATCCCACCAAGGCAATGATCATCCCAAAAAATATCGTTTTAACCAATCCCGTAACCACGTCTTTAACCGCGAGTGATTTCAAAACCATCGTCATATACATGAGTGGACTTATGGATAATTTAAAAACACAAATCACAAATCCACCCAGAATTCCGATTAAATCCGCAAAGACCGTCAAAATGGGTAACATCACAATCAAGGCTAAAAATCGTGGGACAACAAGATATTTAACGGGATTAACGGCAAAAGCCCTTAAGGCATCCACTTGATCAGTTACCGTCATAGAACCAATCTCCGCCGTGATCCCCGCCCCAATGCGTCCTGCCACAATGAGCGCGGTTAATACGGGAGATAACTCCCGTGTTATGGATACCGCAACAATATTGGGAATATAAATTTCCGCGGAAAGGCTCACCATTTGGTACGCCATCTGCAGAGTAATGATCATCCCCACAAAAAAGGCAATGAGGGCGGCCATAAAAAAACTTCCCGGCCCAATCCTTTTAGCTTGAGTCAGAATCCGTTCCCCTTTAAATGGTGGGGTAAATATCCAGCCTAAGGTTTGGCCTAAAAGAAGGGTTAACTGGCCAATATAACGGACAGAGTCAAGAAATATCGTCGTGGGACGAGTGATAATATTATAAACAAGCAGGGATGAGGCTTTAATTTTAGCAAGTTGATCAATAAATAATCGAGATATCATCATGTCATTAAAATTCCACACTGCGTTCAATTCCCAACATATTATCCGCATCTTCCTTTAATGGTCGACCCGTTGGATCCTGTTTTTTTAATAAATACTTTAATTCCGTGGTTCTCGAAGCATCCTTGGATTTTGTCCGCTTTAAGGTCCACTCCCGATTAATGTCATTCTCACTAACGATAGGCGACTTTGTTAAATCCGCTATCTGTTTCTCAAAATTATCCTGATGGGATAAATCTAAAATCCCTTCGAGATTAAATGTAAGGCCATCTGTTTTAGAAATACTTGAATTGGATAAGAGGATATTCGGATAAAGACCGTCAAAATTCAAAGACATATTATCATATTTCAGATCTCCTAAGTTCCCATCATAAGATTCTAATTGCCCACTTAGCTGAAAATTATCGAAAGTGCCAGAGACCTTGATTTGTCCGGAAACGTTACCGGTGACATCATAGGTGTCTTGATTATTCTGCGATGTGAATAACAAGACATTTCCTAAGTCGACGGATTTAAGATCAATCGAAAGATTAACTTTATAGGGGCTAACGAGCTCAATATATCCTTGACAGGTCACCCCGCCCATCGAGACCGCATTCAAGAATAAAATTTTCTCTTTAATTTCAAAACTCCCCGATAACTCCTCAACAGGTTTGTAGTTAATTAAAGAATATTGACTCGCTATGCGCCCCATTAATGACGGAACGGAGTTGGTGTTGTCATTCTGAATTTGAACAACCCCTTCTAAATGGGTGGATAGATCGAGATCGGGTACTTTTAGATGATCAATATTAACATTGATGCGAAAATCCTGATTCGATTCCTGAACAATCTGAATCGATATGATCCCCTGATCTCCTAGCTTAAAATGACATTGAAATGTATTTTGTAGAAGATCAATATTAGCCTTAAAAGGGTAACTCTGTTTTGCCGGACTTAGTGTCGTCCAAAACCCTAAGATGCTCAGACAAAAAAGTCCTGCTAAAAAGCAATGGCCAAAGGCGTGAATTTGCCTAAGGCCGTTAATGGACAAAATACTTTTTTTATTCATTGCCTCGTTTTCAAAATTTCTTAAATAGGACCAGCAACACAAATTCTCACACGAAACTTAATCATGCATATTAACAATAATCACGACGAGGTTTAAGCGAAGACCAGTTCTTCATTCTTTCTTTGGACCTTAATCTTACTGCCTGCCTTAAATTGTCCGGCAATAATCTCTTCAGCGAGAGGATCCTCTAAATAACGCTGGATCGTTCGCTTTAGGGGCCTGGCCCCAAAGACAGGATCGAATCCTTTTTCAATGAAAAACTCTTCGGCTTCTTTGGTGAGTTCAATCTCGATACCCTGCTCTTTCAACCGATGGGAAACTTCTTTCACCTCTAGATTGACAATCTGAGCCAGATCTTCTTTAGTCAATGATTGAAAGACAATGATATCATCGATACGATTTAAGAATTCCGGTTTGAAAACTTTTTTAACTTCATCCAGAAGCTTATCCTTCATCTCTTTGTAAGAGGTTTCTTCCTTCTCAGAAACAAACCCTAAAGATTTTTTTCTTAACATTTCGGCGCCCACGTTCGAAGTCATAATGACAATCGTATTTCTAAAATCGACTTTTCGCCCGAAACTATCGGTCAATCGACCGTCTTCAAAAACCTGCAAAAGAAGATTGAAGACATCCGGATGGGCTTTTTCAATCTCATCTAAAAGAATGACGGAATACGGTCGACGTCGAACCTTCTCAGTTAATTGTCCTCCCTCTTCATACCCCACATAGCCGGGTGGCGCGCCAATAAGGCGCGACACATTGAATTTATCCATATACTCGGACATATCAATCTGAATGAGCGTATTTTCATCGCCAAACATCGATTCGGATAACGCTCGAGCCAACAATGTTTTGCCCACTCCGGTCGGACCTAAAAAAATAAAGGAACCGATCGGCCGACGGGGATTTTTAATCCCGGCGCGTGAACGTCTCACCGCACGGGCAATCGCACTAATGGCTTCTTGTTGTCCCACAACACGTTTCCCTAGGTGTTCCTCCAGTTTAAGCAGCTGCTCACTTTCTTTTTGCTCCAAACGAATAAGAGGAATCTTAGTCCATTGGGAAACAACTTTTGCCATATCCTCCGCCGTAATAATCATAGTGACACTATCGCGTTTTTGACTCCATTCATTACGCATCGCATCAAGTTCATCCCGAGCTATTCTTTCCTGATCACGCATTTTAGCTGCTTTTTCAAAATCTTGGCTTTTTATATAAGCTTCTTTTTCCTTTTTGTATTGTTCAATTTTGGTCTCTAGTTCTTTTATTTCTTTCGGCACGACCATGGCAGTGAGTCTCGCCCGTGAACCCGCCTCATCCAAAATATCCACGGCTTTGTCTGGTAAGGAGCGACCAGAAATATATCGATCAGATAATTTCACCGCCACCTCTAAGGCTTCATCCGAAAATTTCACCCGGTGATGAGCTTCGTACTTATCTCGCAAACCTTTAAGAATTTGAATAGCCTCATCCACCGAAGGGGGTTCTACCATAATGGTTTGAAACCTTCTCTCTAACGCGGCATCTTTCTCAATGTGTTTACGATATTCATCCAGAGTCGTTGCCCCAATGCACTGGATTTCCCCACGGGATAAAGCCGGTTTTAAAATATTGGCGGCATCAATAGCCCCCTCCGCAGCCCCTGCCCCCACCAAGGTATGCAATTCATCGATGAAGAGGACGATTTTACCCGAGCGTTTAATCTCATCCATAACGGCCTTAATTCTTTCTTCAAACTGTCCACGATATTTAGTTCCGGCAATCATCAAGGCAAGATCCAAAACAACAATATTTTTGTCGCGCAAAACTTCCGGGACCTCACTTTGAACAATTAACTGAGCTAGCCCTTCGACAATGGCCGTTTTACCAACTCCTGCTTCACCGAGAAGAACAGGATTATTTTTGGTTCTTCGGCTTAAAATCTGAACAATGCGCTCAATCTCATTTTGTCGACCAATAACCGGATCCAATTTTCCTTCCTTCGCGAGTTTATTGAGATTACGGCCATACGCATCAATGGCAGGAGTTTTGGCGGAGGATCTGGTTGGCTCCTGCGACCCATAACCGGGAATTCCCGAACCTAATAATTCCATAACTTCATTACGTAATTTTCCTAAATCTAATCCTAAATTCAATAAAACTCGATAAGCCATTCCTTCCCCTTCTTTCACTAACCCTAAAAGAAGGTGCTCGGTGCCAATATAGTTATGGCCCAACGCTCGCGCTTCTTCCGCGGAAAGCTCCAAGGCCTTCTTCGATCGGGGAGTGAAAGGAATATCTCCTAATACCTGAGTTTGTGGACCGGGCTGTACAAGCTTTTCCACTTCAATTCGGATGGTTTCGAGGTCTAATCCTAATTTTTGCAACACCGCCGCAGCGACCCCTTCTCCTTCTCGAATTAAACCTAAGAGAAGATGTTCTGTTCCAATATAATCGTGATTAAAACGCCGTGCTTCTTCCTTGGCGTACACAATAACTTTTCGCGCTCTTTCTGTAAATCGATTAAACATCGCTAGTAACCTCCTCACTTTTACTACTTAAGATTAAATTAAGTTTAATTAAAAATCTCCCAAAGATGCACAATTATTTTACCACTTTTCTACAAAGCAGTAGCTCCTAATTTTTCTCGAATGATACTCGCCCGCTTGATATCACGTGCGGACGATGACAATTTCTTGCCATCGATCTTTTGTAAATGAGCAGGTTGAATCATGATCAAAAGTTCATTGACGTTTTTACGATCAATGTCTTTGATAATATCCACGTCAATTCCCAGCCGAACCATTGACAAAAGCTCCACCGTTTCTTGGCTGGAGATGATGTGCGCATTTCTTAAAATACCTAACGAACGAAAAATTTTGTCTTCCAACATAGGTCTATTTTGAATCAGTAGCGCCTGACGGGCCTGTTCCTCTTGCTCAATCACTTGTCGAATCAGGCCATTGATATTTTGAATAATCTCCTCTTCACTATGCCCTAAGGAGACCTGATTCGAAATTTGATAAAAATTACCACTAGCCTGCGTGCCTTCCCCATAAAATCCACGCGAAGCAAAACTTAACTTTGCAATCGCGGCTAAAACTTTATTGATCTGCTTTGTCATCACCAACGCCGGCAAGTGCAACATGACGGAGCCCCGCATCGCTGTTCCCGTATTCGTCGGACAGGCGGTCAAATACCCCCAATCCGGTAAATACGCAAACTCCAGTTGATTCGAAAGACTGTCATCAACTGAATTAATAACATTCCACGCCTCGGTTAAATTTAATCCCGATTGCATGGCTTGAATACGCAAATGATCCTCTTCATTAATCATGACGGAGAGAACCTCTTCTTTAGAGACAACTAACGCTTTTCCTTCTGGACTGGTGGCATGTTCGTGGCTCATCAGGTGCCGTTCCACCAAAAATCTTCTGTCCACATTGTCTAATTCATGAATGTGAAAAATCACCGCCTCATTAAAATAGTTTATCATTTTTAATGCCGCTTCAACCACCTCTAAGGTATCCATCAAATTCTTTCTATTCGCCTTATTAGGGAAAGGTTGCTTCGAAAGATTGCGTGCCAAGCGAATACGCGAGGACATCACGATATTCGAATGCGGTCCTGTTCCTTTTAACCATTCACTCGGATGATAGAGGAAATCCTCTAAGTTCATAGGTTACACGTCCTTTTTGTTTCTTGGTTGTTCGATTTCTAACAGTGGGGCTGATTTATCCACTTAGCTATTTTTCTGTTGTTCTAATTCACGAATTTTATCGCGGATTTCCGCAGCTTTTTCAAAGCTTTCATTTTCTATGGCCTGCTGCAATTGATACCGCAGTTCTTCAATGGTCTCCATTTTTTCTTTCACCACAGCAGACATCTTGATAGGGGCTTTACCATGATGACGATTCGAGCCATGAATCTTCTTAAGAAGTGTCCCTAACTGCTCTCTAAAAGCCGGGTAACATTCACTGCATCCCAACCGTCCGAATTTACGAAAATCATCATAATTCATCCCGCAATTGGAACACTCAATTTTGACCGCCTCAACACTTTTGACCTGCTTACCAAAATCAGTCAATCCCGCCAACAGATCCGCTAATCCAAATTGCTGCTCCATCTGCACACTTTTTTCCTTAGCACAATCCTCACACAGATGCATTTCGGACATTTGTTCATCCACAATCTCGGTCAGATGCACCGTTGCTTTCTTTTTACCGCAGATATCACATTGCATAAGTTCCTCTCAAAATTAATTTAGCTGACCACACCAGCACACGAGCACAAAAGCACAAAAGAAAAGGGTAGTTGTGAAGCTAACCTCTACGTGTGACGTGTGCTCTTGTGTTCGTGTGACCTTGTATTAATATTTTACACCTTCTTCCCTGGTTGCTGCCTTAAAAAGTTTCATCATTTTCTTAGTAATGGGACCGGGGATACCATCTGCTATCCCACGGCCGTCCACTTTAACCACCGGAATGATCTCCGCAGCCGTTCCCGTTAAAAAACATTCATCGGCATTATAGACTTCATGCCGAGTGAGCGGATGTTCCACCGTCTGGATATGATTTTGCTGTGCTAATTCTAAAACGGTGTCTAGTGTAATTCCTCTTAATCGTCCTTGATCCGGAGTCCAAAGGACACCTTTCTTAATGATAAAAATATTATCTCCGGTACATTCTGCCACGAAACCTTGATTATCCAACATGATCGCTTCGGAGAATCCCGCAATATTGGCTTCGATCTTAGCCAGTATATTGTTGAGATAATTTAAAGATTTTAACCGGGGATTAAGAGCCTCGGGGTGATTTCTCACCGTTGGGACCGTAATAATTTCCATACCCTTTTGATAAAGTTGTGCTGGGTAAAGAGTGATCTTATCGGTGATAATTATAATATTGGGCCCTCCTGTGCATTTGCGTGGATCAAGACCCAAATCCCCCTCACCGCGGGTAATCACCACACGGATATAAGCATCTTTTAAGTTATTGGCTTTAAGAGTAGCAATGATGGCTTTGATCATTCCCTTTTTATCCAAAGGAACATCAATCATCAATGTGTGTGCTGTTTCATAAAGTCGATCTATATGTTCAATGACTTTAAAGATAAGGCCATTATAAGATCTAATCCCTTCAAACGCACCATCACCATAAAGTAAACCATGATCAAAGACCGAAATTTTTGCATCCTGTTTATCCACGAGTTTTCCATTGAAATAAATCTTCATTATCTTCCCTCTTTTTGTTGTGAATTGTTGATTAACGACACTTCTTCTTTAAACTCCTTAGAGTAAACCTAATTTAGTCATTTACCAAAATACCGTCACGAATACGAATAATCCGGCGTGATAATTTAGCGATTTCTTCATCATGCGTCACAATCACTAAAGTCTGTTTGTTGGCCCTATTCAAACCCACTAATAACTCAATAATCTGATGACCACTTTCAGAATCCAAATTCCCCGTCGGTTCATCACAGAAAATGATTTTGGGGCTATTGATTAACGCCCGAGCAATCGCCACCCGTTGCTGCTCTCCTCCCGAAAGTTGGTTCGGTCGATGCTGGAGTCTTTCCTTAAGACCGACCTTTTCTAATAAATGGACACCGCCGTGCTCAATGTCGTGGACATTATTGCTATTGCCTTTAACCAAAGCAGGAAGAACCACATTTTCCAACGCGGTAAATTCTGGCAAAAGATGATAAAACTGAAAAACAAAACCGATTTTTTGATTTCTTACCTTCGCCCGCTGAGCATCATTAAGGGCATAAATCTCCTCATCATCTAAAACAACCGTCCCCGATGTTGGTTTATCCAATCCGCCAAGAATATGCAAAAGCGTTGATTTTCCCGCTCCTGAAGGACCGACAATCGCTAAAATTTCACCATCTTGGATTGTTAGATTAAGACCTTTAAGAACATGAAGTTTATTGGATAATTGATCAAATGTCTTATGAATATCCCGTCCAATAAGCATGAATCACACAATTGATAATCCTTGTATCTTAAAATCAGTTCATTTTAACAAAATTTATAACCTATCTACACAAAAAATTTGGAATTGTCGTCATTCGCCATCGACTTTAGGCATACCGCAATGCATCCACCGGTTGCAACTTCGCGGCTCTAGTGGCCGGATAAATCGTGGCCAGATAACTAATTAATAACGCACAGGACACAATAATGAGGATGTCGGATAATTGTAAGTCCACGGGGACCTTATCGATCGAATAGATTTCCTCGGGCACATTCACATAGGTACGTAAAATATAACTTATACCTACCCCACTGACAAGTCCCCAAAAAGTTCCCCAAGAACCAATAAAAATTCCTTGTTTAGTAAATATCCGTCGGATTGAGCTCTTCGGGACACCTATCGATTGTAAAATACCGATATCATGAATTTTACTGGTGACCGTTACGATCAGCGTGCTGATGATATTGAACGAAGCAATGATCACCATAAATGTCAAAATGATAAATAAACCCCATTTTTCTAAAAATAGTGCATCGAAAAGATTGCGATTGACATCAATCCATGTTTTGACTAGAAATTCGTAGCCCAACTTTTGATAAACTTTTTCTTTAAACTCTTTCGCCAAATAAGGATCACGCAGTTTTAATCCAATCCCGGTGACTTTATTTTCCGGCAGATTAAACATCTCTTGGGCTTTTTTAAGATGAACCAGAACTAAACTCGTATCATAATCGACCATACCGGAAGTAAAAACACCGACAATCTTCAGCTGATACCGCCACCCTTGCCCAGCAATCCCTGAGCCCGGCGCAATAAGGGTGACCATGTCTCCCAACTCATAACCGTAATAACGGGCTAACTCACTGCCAATGATAATCCCATCTTGGGATAAATCATTAAAATTCCCTTTCCTAAGATACTCTTTTATCTTAGTAACATCTTTTTCCGTTTGCGGAATGATTCCTCGTACCACCAACCCCATCGCATGCCCATTATTCTCGAGGAAAATATTACCTTGAATGTACGGGGATATGCCGACCACCCCTTCCATTCCTTTCAGAATATTTTCCGTTGCAATAAAATCATGAATACCGATTTCCTTTTCGACGACTACATGTGGTGTGGTGCCGATAATTTTATCACGCAAATTATTTCCAAAACCGGTCATGACACCCGTCACCACAATCAAGGCCATCACTCCAATAGCTACGCCCGCAACGGAGATAAAATTAAGAAAAGCCAAGAATCTGCCTTTCTTTGCCGTGATATAACGATAGCTAATCCAATTTTCGTAATTCATAATTTTTTAGTCGCAGATTTTTTTATCGGTGCTCATCTGTGCTGACCGGTTTCAACAATGGAAATAAAATCACATCTCGAATAGATGGCGCATCGGTTAATAGCATTACCAGACGATCCACGCCGATTCCTAATCCTCCCGCCGGAGGCATTCCGTAATCGAGGGCAAGTAGGAAATCTTCATCCAGCGTTCTTTGTCCGGTTTCGACATCGTCTTCCAAATCCTCCATTAATCGTTTTCGCTGTTCTTGTGGATCATTTAACTCCGAATAGGCATTCCCCACCTCTAAACCGCCAATAAAACATTCGAAACGCTGAGCCAAAGCGGGATTATTGGGATCCGTTTTGGCCAACGGAGAAAGAAAAGTAAAATATTCCGTTAAAAAGATAGGGTTCTTAGTTGCCCCCTCTTCCAATGCTTCCTCGACAATCTTCATCACGGCCGAACGAGTTAAGCGATCAACTTTAATCTTTTCCCCTTTAAGTTTCTTAACTTTTTTCAACATGGTGGCAGCATCGTCGGTGGGATTGATATCAAATTTCTCTTTCACCAGTTTTGCAAAAGACTTTCTTTGCCACGGCGTAGTAAAGTCAATCTCTTGACCTTGATATTTAACCTTATACGATCCTGTCATCTCTTTCGCGAGCCCACTCATTAAATCCTCGGTTAATTTCATCATATCTTCAAAATCCGCATAAGCCTGATAAACCTCAAGCATCGTAAATTCGGGATTGTGCCGTGTCGAAATCCCTTCGTTTCTAAAGTTACGGTTAATCTCGTAGATTTTTTCAAAACCCCCCACAAGAAGTCGCTTTAAATAGAGCTCCGGTGCAATCCTTAAAAATACTTCTAGGTCATAAGCATTGTGCTTAGCTTTAAAAGGTTTCCCTCGGGCGCCACCTACCATCGGCTGAAGCATCGGTGTTTCAACTTCTAAAAATCCTCGCTGATCCAAAAACGATCGGATATCAGTAACAATTTTACTTCTCTTGACAAATAAATCTTTGACTTCTTTATTGGCAATAAGATCCACATATCGATGGCGATAACGAATCTCTACGTCTTTAAGGCCATGCCATTTTTCTGGCAAAGACATAAGCGATTTGGACAAGACTTTTAAATCTGATACGCGCACACTTTCCTGCCCTGTTTTGGTTTTAAAGAGTGTTCCCTTGACCCCAATGATGTCTCCTATATCAAGATTCTCGACAATGGAAAATAGCTGCGCAGCAACATCATCTGCTTTAATGTAAAGCTGGATTTTACCAGTTTGGTCCTGTAAATCCATGAATAGTACTTTGCCATGACGGCGATTCGCCATAATACGTCCGGCAAGTATCACCTCTTTGCCCTCAACAAAACCACTTAGGGCTTGGATTACAGAATCCTTCGTTTCAAATCTCCACCCATAAGGGTAAATCCCTAAGGCAGTGATATTTCTTAATTTTTCAATCCTAACATTTTTAATTTCAGTAACTTCCATAACTTTAACATTCCTCAAGATAAAGTATAAGTATTTATATTTAGATTATATAAAAAAATAATGAGGGTGTCAATTAAAAGGGTTTAACTTTCAGTGAAGATGGGGTTTATTTTCGGCCGCCACAATACAGATATTCGCTTTGTTAGCTAGATCAACTGTTCTTTCTCGATCAATCAAAAGTGTTTTTCCAGCTTCAATAGCGATACAACTGGCACGGCCTTTGAGCATAGATTTAATCGTTTGTGGGCCAATGACGGGGATATCAAAACGCTTATCTTGTTGAGGTTTGCTGACCTTAACGACGACTGCCCCTCGTCTAGCAATTTGTCCTCCTCGGATAATGGTGCGGTCAGTTCCTTCCATCGCCTCAATCGCAACAATCGCCTTTTCTTTAACGACAACCGTCTGTCCGACATCCAAATGTCCCATAGCCTTGGCGATATTCTTGCCAAATTCGATATCTTCGAGTTCAACCAAACTAGGAGCCCTTTTCGTTAAAGTCCCTTTGGGAGCTAAATATTCTTCTAATAAAAAGGTTGAGTTCAACAATTCCACACCATGCTCTCTTAATTTATCCGCAATGGCCAAAAAAATCGTATCTGCCTTGCGGTCTTTAAGGGCTTTATACAAATTTTCGAATTCTTGGTCGAGTTTAACTTTTTCATCAAACAAATTATCAGGATTTACTTGGCCTGCCATAATCACTTTATCGATGCCTTCTTCTTTAAAAAAGACAAAAAGTTTTTTCAATTCCCCCACTTTAAACCAGGCGAGTCTATCTACAAAAAATTTTAACAAAAGAGAAGTATCTCCTCGTACAGCAGCAGCCACGACTTTGATATTAAGAGCCTTGGCTTTCTGAGCAAATAGAATTGGAAATTTCCCATTGCCAGCAATCAAACCGAGCGTTTGTATAGACGAATGACTTTGTACCATTTTTTCTATTTTATTCTTTCAAGATAAAAACGACAAAATATGAAGGATTGGAGAAACCTTAAATTTTAAGAAGACCTCTTTAAAAAAATCAGCTACACAATCCGCGTTTTGAGGTCTTAGCAAAAAATATAAGATGTTCTAATTCCGGGCAAGGTTCGACTTCTTTTTCGATGCTCTCAAAAGCATGCGATTTGGAAAGACCAGAATGAAATAAAATCTTAAAAGCTTTCTTTAATCGATTAATTGTCTCTAGAGGGATATTGGCACGTTTTAAACCAATATAATTGAGACTATATACTTTCGCTGGATAACCAACGCACGTGGAAAAAGGAGGAATATCCTGAACAACACGCGATAACCCCCCTACAATCGATAAACGTCCCAGACGAACGAATTGATGAATACCGGTTAGCCCTCCTAAGACGGCATTATCTTCTAGAGTCACATGCCCTGCTAAGGAAGCGTTGTTGGCCATCACACAATTGTTACCGATCACGCAGTCGTGTGCCACATGCGAATACGCCATAAATAAATTATTATTACCAAGCACGGTTTTTCCACCACCTTCGACAGTTCCCAAATTGATTGTGACATACTCGCGGATAACATTATTTTCTCCTATCAATAGTGAAACATCACCATTGCCGTTAAATTTTTTATCTTGAGGAGCGCTTCCTAATACGACGCCGGTAAAAATTTTACTATTGCGACCAATAGTTGTATTTCCCTCAATCACGCAGTGGCTGCCAATAATGACATTTTCCCCAATGGTCACATCCGGTCCAAAAACCGAATAAGGACCAACCTCGACTCCCGGTCCTAATTTGACATTAGGATGAATAATGGCTGTCTTATGAATTTTTACACTTTCCATAAATTTTTAGATGAAAATAAATTTTCTAAGAAACATTTTTATTATACACTAAAACTAATCAACACTCAATCCAAATACGAAGCATTTGTAAACGAAAATATCATCTCCGCTTCTGCCGCAATCTCACCGTCCACCTTGGCCACAGCTTGGACTTGTGCGGTTTTGCCTCGATCCCGCAGTACTTCTACTTCCATCTTGATTTGATCGCCCGGGGCTACAACTTTACGAAATTTGACCTTATCAGCTGCCATAAAAAATGCAATCTGGCCATGATGAGCATCACTACTTAAAACCACCACACCCGCCGCTTGAGCCATGGCTTCAACAATCAAAACACCAGGCATCACTGGTCGGGAAGGGAAATGTCCCTGAAAAAAATAATCATTGGTAGTGACATTCTTAATACCAATTCCTTTTTTTCCTTTTTCGATTTCATAGACACGGTCAACCATTAAAAACGGAAAACGATGCGGTAAGATCTTTAAAATTTCTTGGATCCCAATTTGTCTTTTATCACTAAAATTATAGTCAGGAACATAACTATTCTCCTTATGTTCCTCTTTTTGTTGATGAAGTTTCTTTAATAATTCCAAATTTAACTTGTGTCCACTTTTCACTGCCAGTACATGTCCTTTAATAGGTATTCCTAATAAATAAATATCACCAATAAAATCCAGAACTTTATGACGGGCAAACTCATTAGAGAATCGCATCCGATTATTAATAACTCCTTGGGAACCCACGACAAGCGTGTTTTCGTAATTCGCCCCCTTGCCTAATCCCTTTTCCCGCAGTTCTTTCGCTTCGGACTCCAGACAAAACGTTCGGCAAGGAGCCACTTCTTGTTCAAATGTCTGGCTATTAATTCTGACACTAAAAAATTGCGATCTCAAAATAGGGTGATCATAATCGAGTGTATAAGCAATACAAAAATCGGTAGCCGGTGTCATAGAAATACACGAACCGTTGTCCTCAACGGCTAATGGCTCTTTAATATAAAAATATTCACGAGGAGAATTTTGTTCCAGAAGTCCGACCTTCTTAATCGCCTTCGAAAACTCCAGACCACTCCCATCCAATCCCGGAACTTCCTGCCCATCAATTCCCACAATTAAATTATCGACCTCTAAACCACACAATACACTCATCAGATGTTCAACGGTATGAATAATGACATTATCTTGACCAATAGAAGTGCAGCGAGGGATCCCACTATTTGTTATCACATGAAAAAAATCCGCTTTAATCGATGGTTTATTAGGCAAGTCCTCTCGGATGAACTGAATACCCGTATTCTCGGCAGACGGTTTAAATGTGAGCTTAATTTTTTGTCCCGTATGTAAACCAACACCGGCGAGAGAAAATTTTTCTCTAATCGTTTTCTGTTTATCGACCATACTTTTGCAGTCTTTTTTCTAATTCTTCCACTCGTTTTTCTAGTTCTCTAATTTTTTCAACGTACAATGGCAATCTCTGAGTGGCGGCATTAATTCTTTTGGCTAGGGAAATCGGTTTGGCCGGATATCCCCAAACGGTTGTATGAGGTGGTATAGATTTACTGACCCCCGATTGTGATGCCACAATAGCACCTTCTCCAATGGTTAAATGTCCTACCACCCCCACTTGTCCTGCCAATGTCGCACCTTTCTTAATTTCAGTACTTCCAGAAATACCAACCTGCGCGACGATAATGCAATTTTCTCCAATAACGACATTGTGAGCAATCTGGACTAAATTATCAATTTTCGTTCCTCGACCAATAAAAGTTTTATCGAACCGAGCTCGGTCAATAGTGACATTAGCACCGATTTCCACATCGTCTTCAATGATCACCGTTCCAATTTGAGGAATTTTCTTATGCGCCCCTTCCACATTGACAAATCCAAAACCATCCGAACCTATGACTGTTCCCGAATGAATAATGACTCGATTACCGATCGCAATACGTTCGCGAACCATCACCTGAGGATAAATTAGACAATCCTCTCCGATCGTCGTATCATGCCCTACGAAACATCCACTATAAATGGTTGTCCGCGCCCCAATTTTAGCTTTACTTTCAATAACAATGTACGGGCCAATACTGACGTCTTTGCCAATTTTGGCGTCATCGGCAATGATGGCTGTTTTATGGATCCCTTTTCTAAAAGACGTTGCCTGCGTCACAAATTTAAACAGCATGTTGGCAAACGCTAACGAAGGATTGTCCGTGCGAATAATCGTCTTCTGGGGGATATCCATCCCCCGCTGAGTTATAATCGCTGATGCTTTCGTCTTTTGCGCCAAAGGAAAATATTTGGAATTGGCCAAGAAGGTTAAATCTCCCTCCTGGGCCTCTTTGATACCGCAAAAACCCGTAATAACAATATTACGATCCCCAACAATCTCACCATCAATAAGCGCGGCTATTTCCCTTAACGTTTTATGCATAGTTTATCCTCACATCGAAACGCAAAAAGTTTCACACTCACTATTCAAATGGAATAGAATCTATCAAATGGAAAGGAAAGAAACGTAAGAATGAAAATCTACTTTTTCGTATTAGCGTTGGTATCCGTTGCCTTTTTATTGTATTCCTCATTCATAATTTTCATAACCTTATCCGTGATATCCCCGGTTGGCTTTCCATAGATTAACACACGATCATTTAAAATCAAGGCATAACCTTCTTTCTCGGCGAATTCGCGAACAATCTTCTCGATCTCTAACAAAATTTCACGAATCTTTTCATCGCGTTGTTTAGTTAAATCGGTCTTTTTCTGACGATCGAATTCCAGAAGTTCATTTTTTTGTTTCTCAATGTCGGCTTCCAATTTTGTCTTTTCTTCATCCTTTAACAATGCCAACTTATCTTGAGCGCTGCGCAGTTTCTCAATTTTTTCATTACGCGCTTTTTCATAGTCTTTGGTAGCCGCCTCTAAAATCTTATCGTATTCTTTAGTTTTTCCATAGTCATCAAAAATTTTACTTAAATCTAAATAACCAATCTTACCTTCCAGGCCCTGAGCCCTGGCGATTGAGCTAGTCACAACCAAGAAAATAAGCATGAATAAAAAAATGTTGAACTTTCTCACGTCAGACCTCCTTTTTAGAATGAGATATGATTAATAATAGTTAAAATTTTTACCAATTCTTTTACTTTTCTAAAACCCTCGACTCACGCTAAAGTAAAATTTTCCGCTGCGCTGGTCCTCCCCTGGTTCATCATTGAGAGGATAGCCGTAATCCAAATTAATTGGTCCAATAGGGGTTTTCACTCTCAAACCTAAACCCGCTCCTGACTTAAAGGCCGTCGAACCATAATCTTCAACTCTCGACCAGACATTTCCTGTATCAAGAAAACCCGCTAACTTAATGTATTCAATCAAAGGGATCGTCAATTCAACATTACCAACAAATATACCTTCACCACCAATAGGATCCTCCGTAACAGGATCGAGAGGGCCAATCCTTCGTTCATTGTATCCCCGAATTGTTCTAGCACCACCAGCAAAATACCGTTCAAAGATAGGAACTTTTTCTGAATCCCCATAAGCATTCACAATACCAGAGCGCAAATGAAATTCCAAAACAGAATTAAATTTTAAGGGAATATAATAGCCGACGCGTCCTTCGAAACGATAAAAATCTTTATCCCCTCCCAAAATACCACCGGCCACACCCGCTGAGCCATTAAGGACCAAACCCTTCTTGGGATTAATAACACTGTCCCGTGTGTCTCGATTTAAACTTAATCCAGCGCTACTGACCTTATTTTTCCCCTCTTCAGCCAATAAGTCCGCTGAGACATTATCTGCGAAGTTATCGATAGTAATTTCTTCCAGTCGATAAAGGATATCCCCTGAAAGATATTCCGAAAATTGTTTTCCAAAACGTATATCGCCACCAATACGTTTTTCATCGTAGGCATATCCAATATTTTTTTCCCGTTGACGGACGAGCCGATATCCGTCAAACCCTCCAGATATAGGATAATCAAAGATCCAAGGTTCGGTGAAACTAAGGCGTAAATTGTTTCTCGACGATCCTGTTTCGGCGCGTAACAACAAATTTTGTCCGCCCCCCGTAAAGGTAGGCCAATTCGAAAAATCAAAATTTTTCTGTTCAATCTCAACAAAACCAACCAGTTGATCAACCGTGCTATATCCTCCACCAAAACTAAACGTTCCTGTCTTGGCCTCTTTGACTTGGACCACGAGATCTTTCCGATCGGGGACGTTGGTGTCTTCAATATCGTAACCGACTTCCTCAAAATACTCGAGATTCTGTAATCGTTCTTTACTTCGACGTAATTTAGTCCCATCAAATTGATCGCCGGGATGTAACCTTAATTCTCTTCGAATTACAATATCGCGGGTACGGGTGTTCCCTTGAATCTTGATCTTATTAACGTACGCAACACCACCTTCCTCAATATCAATTTTAATATTCACTTTGCCTTGCGGGTTTAGAGACGTGGATTCGTGAACCTTAGCAAAAATATATCCTTTATCAAAATAAAGAGAGCGAATTTTAGAAATATCGATGGTCAATTTATCCCGACTGAAAACACCTCCCGCCTTAATCCCTTCCATTGCTGCTTTAATTTCCGCCTCAGACAGGATTTTGTTACCCTCAATTGCAATATCCTCCACATAATAACGAGCACCTTCTTCGATATTGATGGTAACAACGGCCTGACTTTTTTGTGGATAATCAATCGTATAATTGGCTTGGGCATCAATAAATCCCTCTTTTTCATAAAAAGCTACAATGCGCTCCATATCTTCCTTTAATAAATCTTCTTTTAAATAACCTGCGTAAAAAACCCACGCAGGACGGGCTTTAATCGCACGAATAATTCGTTTGTCCGGGAAAGAATGATTTCCATAGACTTTAATCCTTTTGATTTTAACACGATCCCCCTCGTAAATAACAAAATGCAATTTGACCTTATTGGTTGTTTCATTCACATCCGTCTCCACATCCACAGTCACCGCCGTTAAACCCTTCTTGGCATACAATTCCTTAATTTTATCCGTGTCATCTTTGAGAACCTTCTTATCTAAAAATTTTCCCTTCTTAGTTTCAATCTTGGTTTGCAATGTCCTTGCATTAAATTGCCTTGTTTTTGAAAAAGTAATATCTTCAACAATGGGCTTTTCGGTTAAATAAAAAAGAACCTTAAAACCTCCCTCGTCATCCTGCCGATCTACGCTGACATCCGAAAAAAATCCTGTATTGTATAATCGCTTGATATCATCACTGATCACATTTTCTAAATATTCTTGGCCCACCCGTGTCTTAATCTTGGTAATAATGGTGGCAATCGCTATGGTTTTATTACCCTTGACCTCAATGGCTTTGACGATTTTTTTTGGCTCACTAGGGGCAGGAGCCTCGACAGGGGGTTGTGCCCAAAGAAAATAAATCGGTATTGTCAAAAAACACAAAACTAGCAGTATAGTAAAAATTTTTCTATTCATTAAACAATGGCAATTCAAAAAATTGACAATTAATCCACAAAGACCCGATTTTCAAATCTTTCTTCCAGATCGGTAAAACGAACAAATTCTTTGAAAAATTTCAATTTAACTTTTCCCACTGGCCCATTGCGCTGTTTGGCAATAATGGCTTCCGCAATCCCCCTATTTTCTTCGGTGGGATTATAATATTCTTCCCGCATTAAAAGAACGACCAAATCCGCATCCTGTTCAATAGCTCCTGATTCTCTTAAATCCGAAAGTTGGGGGACATGATCCTGACGGCTCTCAACAGCCCTCGACAATTGGCTGATCGCAATCACCGGGATATCCAATTCTCTCGCTAATGCTTTAAGAGATCTGGAGATTTCCGAAATTTCCTGTTGTCGGTTTTCCGCTCGGTAAGATGTTCGTAACAATTGTAAATAATCAACAACTATCAATTGAATATCGTTCTGGGGATTTGATTTCAGACGTCGAGCTTTCGCCCGTAATTCCAAAATAGAAATAGCTGGCGTATCATCAATAAAGATCGGCGCTGCTGATAATTTTCCAGCGGCAGCGGTCAATAACGGCCAATCCGAAGGAGATAAAAATCCTGATCTTACCTTATGCGCATCCACCATTGCATGGGAACAGAGCATCCTTTGCACTAGTTGTTCCTTCGACATTTCTAAACTAAAAAAAACTACTCCCATTCTCTTTTCGATAGACGCATGTTCGGCCATGGTGGTGGCGAACGCACTTTTGCCCATCGATGGCCGACCAGCTATTATGATCAGATCTGATTTTTGCAAACCCGAAGTTAAGCGGTCAAAATCTTTAAATCCGGTTGAGACACCGGTAATGGCCTCTTTCCGTTGATAAAGACTGTCAATAAGATGAATAGTGTGTTTGACGACTTCCTTAACGTGAACCGTCTTTTGCTTTTGTTTAGCAGTAGCAATTTCAAAAATAAGTCTTTCGGCTGAATCAACCAGTTCATCCACATTAACGGATGAATCATAACTGCTGGTAATAATCTCGGTGGCATTCTTGATTAATTTTCGTTGTATATTCTTTTCCTTGACGATATTGATATAGTGCTCCACATTAGCGGAGCTAGGGACAAAATCAATCAATTGTGTCAAATAACTTACCCCACCCATCTGTTCTAAAGAACCATCACTTTTCAATTGCTCAGAAAGAGTAATCAGATCAACATTCTTTCGGTCCGTATACATCCGGATAATGGCCGAAAAAATGAGTTGATGACTTTCTTTATAAAATGCAGAGGCATCGACTTGCTCAATGGCAAGACCAATAGCATCAATATCGATCAACATAGATCCTAGAACTGACATCTCAGCTTCTAGGTTTTGGGGGGGGATCTTTACTTCTTGGCTACCCATAATCTTATTTTGGCTGTGACGTCCGGATGAAGTTTAATCCCAACTTCATAAATACCTAATTCATCAATGGGTTTTTCCAACACAATCGCTTTGCGGTCAATTTTGTATCCTTCAACTTCCAGAGCTTTAACGATATCTATCTCCGAAACCGAACCGTAAAGTTTATCTAAATCATTGACCTCTACCGTGACGGTGCAAGAAACTTTGTTTAATTTTTCTGCCAAGCTTTCCGCTTCCTTTTTCTCCTGCTCATACAAAGCAACCTTTTTGGCTTTCTGTTGTTCTATCCTTTTAAGATTAACTGGTGTAGCCAAATAGGCCATTTTTCGAGGAATAAGAAAATTTCGAGCATACCCGTCTTTGACTTTAATAACATCCCCTATGTTCCCTAGGTGAGGGACATCGTGACATAAGATAACTTCCATAAGAATTCTTCCTTTTCCATTACCTACGCTACCTAAAACACCTCATTGAGAATGACAGAGGTTTGAATTACCTTCGTTTAGCTGATCCAACCGGTAACAACCCCAAGAATCTTGCTCGTTTAACAGATTCTGTTAACTTACGTTGTTCTTTCGCGGAAATCCCGCTCATACGACTGCTTAAAATCTTACCGCGGTCCGTTAAAAATTTCTGTAATAAATTCAAATTTTTATAATCAATCTTTTCCCCTTTAGGGAATTTAAATCGAGCAGTTCTGCGATGAAAAATCTTTCCTCTTGCACCTCGTTCTTTGATCTCATTATCTAATCCCATTCTCGGAAATGATCTCATCGATGACCTATTGCCTCTTCTAAAATTCTGTGCCGCCAATGGTGTCCTCCTTCTCATTTCAAAATGACTCTTTTATGTTTTTATTCATCCCAAGCAATATCTTCTGCTTTGACCACATCATCTTGTCGACTCTC
>JAHFGK010000012.1:7894-26224 GCA_023247475.1 Candidatus Omnitrophota bacterium | reverse complement strand
AAAAAGTTGGTATTAGCTCTGGCGCTTCTGTTCCCCGTTGGATTGTGGATGAGTTAGTCGGGCGAATTCAGGAGCAATACCCAAATTCGCAAGTCCATACCTTTGAAAATCCCGAGAAGAACATAGTCTTTAAATTGCCGGACTTAGACTAAGTTCCCAAAAATTTTCTTGGCAATCAGACAAATTGTGCTAAAATTCATCTAGTAAAATTTTACTAAATGGTGAATTTGATATGGCAAAAGTTATTATTGACAATATTGAATACGATATTGAGGATGGTAAACAGATTGCCGAGATCTGTGAGAAGGCCGGAGTGCCGTTTAGTTGTAATTCGGGTGTTTGTGGTACCTGTCAAATTGAAATTATGGAAGGCGCGCAGAATTTAGGTGAACTTAACCAAGAAGAACAGGATTTAGGCATGGACCGCAATAACCGTTTGGGTTGTCAGTGTGTGGTCAAATGCGGTATGGTGAAAATAACATTTTAGCTTTACTTTGCTCTTCCTTTTCCCTATCATGAAAACATGTTTTATTTATCCCAAAACTCTCTCGAACATTTAAACCTCAAACAGGATATGTTATCCGATGAAGCCGGCGGCTTTGCCTGTTTTGAGGGCTGGGTAAGAAATCATAATGAAGGTAAAAAAGTTATCGCTTTGGAATACGAAGCATTCGATCAACTCTGTCAAACCGAAGCGCAAAAAATTTTTAACGAGGTTCGGCAAAAGTTTGATATTCTTAAGATGAAGTGTGTTCATCGCATCGGCCGATTAAATATAGGCGAAATGGCGGTGTGGGTCGGTGTGAGCGCTCCCCATCGTGATGATGCGTTTAAGGCCTGCCGTTATATTATCGATGAAATAAAGAAACGACTGCCGATTTGGAAAAAAGAATATTATGAGAATGGCGATTCGGGTTGGGTTGGTTGCGCGCATGAGGAATCACACGATTTAAGTAAAGAGATTATTCGTCAATGAATATTCAATTTGCCAATGATCTTCAGGTTGATGTCCGGGACAATGTTCCCCTCGCGGAATATACCACATTTCGTTTAGGCGGTGCCTGCCGTTGTCTTATTTCTTGCCGAACCCCAGAAGAATTAGAACAAGTCATTGCCAGATTAGTGGATGAGCACTTAACTTTTGTGTTGATTGGCGGTGGCTCTAATTTAGTTGTTTCCGATTATGGGGTAGATTGCGTTGTTGTTCGCTATCTTACGGAGAAACCCATCATCGAACGAACGTCTGATGATCTCACTGTTTCCGGAAGTACTCTTTTAGATGATTTAGCACGATATGCGATTGAACAAGGCTTAGAAGGCCTTCATACAACTCATGGAATCCCCGGTACAGTTGGCGGTGCCGTTGTGGGCAACGCGGGTGCCTTCGGTAAACAAGTTGGCGATGTTTTAAAATCTGTTATTTTAGTTTCACCTAAAGGGTTTAAGCGAAAAGTTTCTCCACCAGAGTTGGAGTTTACGTATCGAAATTCAATTCTTAAAAAAACCGGGGATATTGTCGTTTCCGCCACGTTTGCTTTGAGGCCAGGGAATCGCGATGAACTTTTTAAACAGCGTGAAGAGATTTTAAATCTACGACGAGAAAAGCATCCGGACTTAAATACTCATCCTTGTGCGGGAAGTTTTTTCCGTAATATTGAGCCTACCTCGAAGGCCGAAAAACGCCAAGCGGCTGGTTGGTTCTTGGATCAAGCGGGTGGGAAAAACTTACGTCACGGCGGCGCCGTCATTTTTGAAAAGCATGCCAATATCATTGTCAAATCCGCTGGATGTACCTCACAAGATGTTTATGAACTTCATCTTAAAATGGCGGAGCTGGCAAAGAAAGCTTTTGGTTTGAACTTAGAACGCGAAGTACGGTTCGTGGGGAAGTTTGCTGGTGTTGAGGCGAAGGAGATTATTTGGTAAAACGTTTTATCTCTCAATTAGACAGTGAGGCGGTTTTATTCTCCGCACAATTTAAAACTCTGGCAGCCGAGACTGTCATACGGGGTAGGGTCGGCTCCGCAGCTGGTAGGTGGGTTGAGTGAGCCTGTCCCCAAAAACATATAACTTAAAATATATTTGGCATCGGAGATGTCGACTTTGCCGTCGTCGTTGACATCGGCGGAATCGGCACAGTCAATTGTCTTACTACCCAGAAAAAGATATGACAAGATATGAATGGCATCGCTGATATCCATTCTCCCATCCTGGTTGACATCCCCGCGGATAAAGGTAAGCGGCGGCAAGATTTTAATGCCCCAAAAAATATTTGTTTCTCCATCTGACTTGTCCACAACAAAAAAATAGAGATCATGCATACCAGGAGTCAAATTCAATGTAATTTCATCAGTAATTTCTTTAGGATAGGAGTTAAGGTAAGTTGAGAAAAAGACGCAGCCACTGCCACCGCAATGCGGACAATAGGCCTGGCATCCACGTTCTGTAAGATTAAATGTTGAAAGTAAGTTTTCATCGTGAATAGTGAAAATAATCTTGACAGGCGAGCGGTCAGTCAATATTTGGTTTGAATAGTAGCTATTACCGTAGTTTTTAAAATTTGCTGTGCTTACGGGATGATCCATCGAAGGCGAATCAATGATGATACTACTGTTCGTTTGTATATTAAGACTGCATTGGCTGAAGGCTTTATCCTTACTGGCATAGAATTCCGGGCCCCACGTAAAATTATTTTCAGCTATTCCTCCCTGCTGGCGGGCATTATCAAAGACTTGAAACATAATCTGATTCTCCATGGTGCGGATGTCATATTCCGCCTCAAAGGGAAAAGTGCTATCCTCAGCAAAAATCTTATAATTATCTGAACCCCTAAGCGGGTCTTGGTAGAAAATAACTTTGGAAATACCGCTGGGATCAATCGCCTCCGCCCGCAGAGTTGCTTTGCAAGGATCCGCAGGATTAGAAATAACAGTCAGGCCGGAAACCTGCGGGCCGGTAAAATCCGTTCGGCCAAGAGAATCGATTTTTATTTGCAGCTCGCCCCCTTTCGTCGGTTTAGGCCCAAGGGTAAATTTAGTTAAAGTGTTGGGGTCGGTATACGATTGCCCAAATGGCAAGGCGGTGTGAAATACTTTTGGGCACTGTTCTTGGAATGGACCAGTGCAGGTTAGCTCACTGGCTGGAAGGATGGGATGAACGAGCATAGACTCTCCCGCAACCGTGTAAGTAATCAGCGCTCCGGAAAAAACATCGGCTTCATTATTTAAATTTTTTTCTGCAATATGCAGATCCAATCCTTTTGGTTCTCGCCATTCAATAATCAAATAATTTGGATTCCACCATTCAGGATCACCGACAAATTTCCGTGGGATTCTTAAGGCCTTAATTCCGGGAGTTTGAGAGCTGATGGATTTAATTTTGTAAGTTCTGTCCGTTGGCAAGGTATCCGGCATAACCGTCACAATGCGATTGAGGGCCGCGGGTTCATCTAAAAGCCAGCCGGCTTTAGTGAGGCTCATGGCGGTGCCCTGCCCATATTTCCAGCCACTGCCCATAACATCGTAAGGATTGCCGTATTCCCAAAGAGCATCGGTGCAGTCTTCCTGGGAAATTGTCATGGAAGGATTACAGCTGCTGTACTGGGCATGCCCTCCTCCCATAAAGGAATGCCCTACCTCGTGGAGAATGTCGATATAATTAGTATCGTTTTCTTTTAACGACCCGGTGCTACCCGACAGGGTACATACGGCCGCAAATTTAATATAATGAGGTTGTTCAGATGTTCCAATATTGAGTCCCATAGTAAGACCTCCAGCGCCACAGGATTCTTTTGTCAGTAAAATCACCCGCACGCCGCTGTTAAAATCAACGAGGTTTTTTACCTGCTCATAGGCCCCGCGCATAATGGCTTCATCTCTGGATATCTCCACATTAAAAGCGTTCTTATAATCAAGAGCGATCTGAACCGGGTCATAAATATATGGTCCGTAGATGTCATCTTGATCAAGGGGCTTGCCATCTTGCCCCAGAATTGACAGCTGGCCATAAGAGTTGAGATTAAAAAAGGATACCAATGAATTTTCCCGTGTGACAAGGGCCGCGAGAAGTTCCTCTGAGGAAAAGGTAATGGGAGTGAGCCTGGATGGATACGCCAAAACAACAATAAATCTCTGCGGGCCGTAATTGTTGGGATTAACAGTGACGTCCGCTAAACAAAGGCTTTTCGAGCACAAGAGAAAGATAAAAAACAAAAAGATTTTCAACAACCATCGCTTGTTTATATGTAGGGAAAGGCGTAAAAATATCTTGGCGTGGCCAGCCCGTATATTTGAGCTATTCGAGATTGGAGATTGGGTCTTAAGAGTCGGGGTATCATTTATGCTGGAAATGTGAAGCCCTCCTTCCTCGAGGCAAATATTATCTATTCTTCGCTGAGCTTAAATCTATTAAAAGTATAACACATGCCCTGCATCCAGCAAGTTGATAAGAATAGATTTTCTAAGATTATCATCCACGCTGGGTCGATAAAAACAAGGATGAGGAGAATATGCAAAAAAAGGACAGCTTTATTGATTTCAGAGGTTAGATTCCTGGAATCAATTTGCCTTTCCCTCTAACAATAGTATATACTTAGATTAGTTGATGAAAATTTTTTTTAAAACGATAGATCTTAAGAGACCAAAGAATGAAAAGATTAAATTCAATTTCCTTACTTCTGCTTATAGGGATTTTTTTATTTATCTCTCCTGCTTATGCCTTTGAGAAAACAGTAGTGAGGTTTGATAATCGTTATGGAGATGTTGATGAGAATAAAGAAATAAACCTTACCGATGCCGTGGTTCTTTTAGGTTATTTATTTAAAGGGACTTCCTTATCCCCCAAAGGCTTAGAGCAGGCAGACACCAATAATGATGGCAAGGTAGATATTTCGGATGCAGTAACGACACTTTACTACTTGTTTTGGACTGACCAACTTCCTATTAACAGTCGGGTAGGTCAATTAACTCCGATTAAACCAGAGCAGCTCCTCCCAGGCATCTTCGGGAGTGCGGTTATCATATTCAATAAAGATGAGGGAACCCTTTCCTATGGTCAGTTAGGACCTTCCGATGAACTGTCGTTCGACATTATCCCGGATACAAGCAATGAACTTCAACTTGCCATTGGATATAATATATATATCAAGGATACCTTAACCAATACAAAAAATCTTGATCTCTCGACCGAGGATAATCGAGATCTATTATTACAACCGCAGGATTTAATCGACGTTCCCAGTGCCTCGGCTGACTACCAGTCCACGTATGCGCTTGATCAAGCTCAAAAGCAGGCGATCAAGCAATATCAAAATGAACTTAACTTGAAGAGGAAGAAAGAACTTATTGATTCTAACACTCCTAATCTGATTGAAGAGAAATTAAGGTCTTTGCTGACGAAGGGAGTTATCAAGGGTTTTCAGCAGATTATAGACACTCAACTCGAAGAAGATCCTGCCCAAAGTACAAACTATAATATTGTTTATGAAGTTTCTTTGCCAACTCCGGTTGATGGCCAAGACCTATTTCAAATCAGTATACCCAAACAGATGAATCATAAGCTGGCTGGCTTTATCAGTAACCTTGATGCTATGATCCAAAAGCAAGAAATTACCGGTTACGATTTACAAGAAAATGGTCCCCTTTTCACCGCCACGCTCATTGGGAAAAGTACACCCGGGCCTGATAAGGCATATCTTGATATGCTTGATCGTCCTACGCAAGCAGCAATGACAGATCTACTTCAAGATTATATTCAACAGTTAACAACTGCCTTGAGAAATTATCATTTGACTTTAGTCACCAAGATTGAAAATGGGTTTACTGATTATCGATTTTTTTCGGAAAACGCTCTTAAAGAGGATTCGAGTTTACTTAATTATTTGAATAATCAGTATTCTTCAAAAAAAGCAGAACTGAAAGCGATTCCAGATGGCCAAGGAGCAGCAGCCGATCAGGATGCCCGTTTTAGAATGGTTACTAGTGATTATTTTACGGGTTTTCAAATTGATAATGGAGCGCTGGATTATGCTAGGATTTTACGTGCACAAATACATTTATTACTAACTTCGGTAAGTTATAATCCGTCTTTCCTTTATGGAAGAATTAATAGTCCTGATGCGTTCCCACTTTTTCTTGATTTGTACGAGGAACATGAGGGTGGACTTGCTTTGCTTGCGACCTATGGTAAACCAGGGGGTGAGGGGGTCGAAACGGGCTGGTTTACAATTGGGAAAGATGAGAAAGACCCTGAAATAGGAGAAAAATTTTTTAGACAACATGTTGAGTTTATGAAAGCTAAAGGTATATGGATTCGTTCGAAAATTTGGCAAGATACACTTACTTACCGATGGTATAAAAGGGCCTATATGTTCCAAATGACACCGTTCGTATTTGATAAAGACATTGTCATCTATGGCGGCACCTATGGGGATCTTATACAGTTCAAATTAAATGCTGCGGCTAAAATTTATCCCAGTGGTTATTATTCGAGTTTTTACGGTGCAATTTTGCTATTTAAAAATATCATAAAATCGATGACTGGACAGCAGGGAACGGACTCTTCCCTTTCACTCAAAGAGTCATTTGATTATGCGAAGAAAGTCGCGTCCTTTGGTTTTCCTTATACCTTATTGGAGAAAGAAACAGAGAGCTTTGTTCTCTATCCTACGATTTTAAATGAGGAAATGGAGAAAAATGGCTGGCCGGGCGGTGATTTTGACGGATTGATTACCTTTTCAGTTGAAATGGATAAGAACGAGGATATAACACATGCTCTTGAAGTTGATTTCGACGGATCAAATATAACATCTGCTTCTATTAATAATGTAGAGTGGAGCACGACCAATGACCATACAGTCGGCTTTAATCTCATAATTGATGATCATTTAGACCTTAACACCAAATATTGGGTTAAGATTATGCTCAATGCCCAGCGTTTTAAACCAAAATTAACTATTGACTCTTCAATTAAACTGCATGGGAACGAAAAATGGGAAGACGGTCTGCCGGATAAGGGCGGAGGCCATTGGGGCCAGCGCCCCACGAGTCACGGTCAATACGAAGATGGCTATTTTTATTATGTTATTAAAAAGACAGCAAATGGATTAAAGGTCAAACTTTGTCATGACATCTGTGAACCTGACCCCAAATAAGTAGTAACGGATTAAATACCGCCATACTCTCCTTCCAAATTTATAGATCAGAACCGCCTCTAATAACCTCTAGGACTTCAATTATTCCCTATCAAAGTCTCCCCCGTAAAATGGCGGAGCTGGCAAAGAAAACTTTTGATTTGAACTTAGAACGCGAAGTTCGGTTTGTGGGGAAGTTTGACGGCGTTGGGGCGAAGGAGATAATCTGGTAGGACACAGATTATCACAGATGAAAAGATGCAGATGATCACAGATATTATGTCTGCGATCATCTGTTTTTTAAATCTGTGCTCATCTGTGTTTACCCGCCAATTTGAAACATCTCAACCTTATGGGATTTTTCCTTCAAAGATCTAAAGAGATACCGATTCTCAGAATATTTATCCACTCTTTTTGACCAAACATCCTTGATTAGATTAAAAAGTTCTTCATCCGAGGCACCACTCCTTAAAGGAACTCGTAAATTCTTCCCCTCACTGGCAAATAGACACGTATAGAATTTCCCATCCGTGGAAAGCCGGGCCCGTGTGCAGGTACCGCAGAAAGGTTGAGTCACCGAGGAAATAAACCCTACCTCCCCCGTTCCATCTACAAAAAGATAACGCGAGGCAACTTCGCCATAATAATTCGACTCGGCAGGTTTTAAAGGAAAATGTTTGTTTATGAGGGCAATGATTTCCTTTGATGGGACGACATCCTTAAGATCCCAGTGGTTGCAGTTTCCCACATCCATGTATTCGATAAAACGGATAATGTGACCTGTCCCTTTAAAATATTTGACAAGATCTAAGATATCATGGTCATTGACACCACGCTGAATGACCGAATTGATTTTGATGGAATCAAACCCAGCCTTTTCCGCAGCCTCGATCCCTTTCAAAATCTCGTTTACTGAGGCCTTCCCGCCATTCATCTTCTGAAACGTTTTTTCATCCAATGTATCTAAACTCACTGTCAGGCGATGCAATCCGGCATTTTTCAAAGCAGAGGCGTGTTCTTTCAAAAGGCTCCCGTTGGTTGTCAGTGATAAATCGTCAATTCCGGAAATTTTGGATAATTTTTCGATGAGTTCGGAAAGGTTCGGTCTTAAAAGAGGTTCCCCTCCTGTCAAACGGATTTTTTCTACCCCCAAGGAAGCAAAAAGTCTGACCAACCGCAGGATTTCTTCAAAGGAAAGCCATTCATTTTTTTTAAGGAAATTGTAATGACGGGGATATTCTTCTTCCGGCATGCAATAATTACAGCGGAAGTTGCAGCGGTCGATAACAGAGATTCGTAAATCGTGGAGCGGACGCTGAAATTGGTCGGTGATTATGGCGGTACTTTTTTGTGCTGAAGGGAACATGTTATTCTGTTGAAACCGGTTTAACCACTTGATTTAAAGCCCCTTTCATCGTGTGCCAACACAAGCTCGCGCATTTGACGCGGGCGGGAAAATGCCAGATGCCGGTAAAAGTCGTGAGTTTCCCCAGAGCATTTTTATCCCGTTCAGGAACCAATTCGCCTTTAATCAATTTGTGGAATTGGTCGAATAAAACGTTGGCCTCCTCGATTGTTTTGCCTTTGAGGGCTGTTGTCATCATCGATGCGGAAGCTTTCGAGATCGCGCAACCATCACCGATGAAAGAAATGTCATCAATGATACTGTCATTTTTAAGTTGAAGATAAATGTTGATGTGATCACCGCACAAAGGATTGTATCCTTCGGCAGTATGCGTGGCATTTTCAATTTTGTGAAAATTCCGGGGCTTTTTGTTATGCTCCAGAATCATTTGCTGGTAGAGTTCGGTTCGGCTGTCGTAATCCATAAGGTACCCTTATTTTGAAAAATGATTTAATCGGAAAAAATTTCTTTGGCCTTGGTGATGGCTGCAACCAAACGGTCGAGTTCTTCCTTGGTATTGTAAAATGCCAAGGAGGCACGGGCGGTGGCCGGGACATTAAAACGTTTCATCACCGGCTGGGTGCAGTGATGGCCGGTACGAATCGCAATGCCCTCTTCGTTAACGAGGGTGCCCAAATCGTGAGGATGGATGCTCGGTAATATAAAAGATAAAATGGACGCTTTATGCTTGGCAGTTCCAATAAGTTTAAGACCCAGAATGGATTTCAAAATTTTCGTTCCGTAGGCTAATAGTTCTTCTTCATATTCGGCAATGTTCTCAAGTCCGATCGATTGAACATAATCGATCGCTGCGCCCAATCCAATCACATCCGCAACATTAGGAGTCCCGGCCTCAAATTTGTGCGGTAAGACATTATAAGTCGTTTTCTCAAAACTGACCGAGGCGATCATGTCGCCTCCGCCCTGATAAGGCGGCATTTTTTCCAGAAGTTCTTCTTTTCCATAAAGAATGCCGACACCCGTCGGACCAAAAAGTTTGTGTCCGGAAAAAGCCAAAAAATCGCAATCCAAATCCTGGACATCAACCTTGATGTGGCTGACCGCCTGCGCGGCATCGACCAAAACAGGAATCTTCAGCCGATGAGCGGCTTCAATGACTTTCTTAATTGGATTAATTGTCCCCAAAGAATTGGAAACATAGACCATAGAAACCAATTTTGTTTTGGGTCCTAAAAATTTTAGGAACTCACCGAAGATGAGTTCCCCGTTATCGTTGATGGGAACCACGCGCAAAACACATCCCTTTTCTTCGCAAAGGATCTGCCAGGGAACGATATTGGAATGGTGCTCCATCCCGGAAATAATGATCTCATCTCCTTTTTGAAGAAAGGTGCGTCCATAACTGTTGGTGACCAGATTAATGGATTCAGTCGTGCCTTTGGTAAAAATAATTTCCAAGGCCTTACGGGCGTTGATAAAATCTTTAACCTTTTCACGGGTCGTTTCGAAATCCTGAGTTGCGCGCTCGCTTAAATAATGGATTCCCCGATGAACATTAGATGTTCCACTTTGATAATGCTTTAAGATAGTATCGATAACGACCTTTGGTTTGAATGTTGTGGCCGCATTATCCAGATACACCAAGGGCTTCCCATGAACTTGGATGTGCAAGTTCGGGAAATCTTGTCGAATCTTCGTCACATTAAGGGACATAGTCATTGTATTCGTTGTCATAAAGCCGCAAATATTGGTTCAAGAAGTTGGTTTAACTTTCTAACAACCGATTCATCCGGAATTCTTTGCAAAACATCATCCACAAATCCGCGGGAAAGCATTTTAATGGCTGTGCGTTTAGGAATCGCCCGCGTCCGCAGATAAAAGATTTCGTCTTCGTTGAGTTGACCAATCGTTGCCCCGTGAGTGCATTTGACGTCATCGGCAAAGATCTCCAACTGGGGTTTTGTATCCACCAGACATTCTTTGCCGAGCAAGATATTTTTATTGAGTTGATACGAATTCGTTTTTTGTGCAATCGGACGCACAATGATTTTACCGTTAAAGACTGCCCGCGAAGCACCGTTTAAAATTCCTTTATAAAGCTGATTGCTGGTCGCGTTCGGCTCCCGGTGATCAACGCAGGTGTGATTATCGACTAACTGTCCACCATGAACGCAATAAAGTCCATCTAAAATGGCATTCCCGCCTTCGCCGCTTAATGCTACATCCAAATTGTTCCGGGCGATGCGGCCTCCAAGATCTAAAGAGAATCCATTAAAATTCGAATTCCGTTCTTCCCAAATTCTCGTCGCTCCAATGTGAAAGGCCTTAAGGCTTTCCGACTGAGCTTTGCAGTACCAGAGCGTAGCATTTTCTCCTAAGAAAATATCGGTTAAGGCATTCACAAAATATATCATTTCGTTGGAAAAGGCCAAATGACTTTCCAGAACTTTTGCTTCACTGGATTTTCCTAACGTAATTAAAGTATGCGGAGAAGAAAAAATTTCTTTATCTGAGGTATTTGTGATGTGAATAATATGAATCAATTTATTCACAATTACTTTATCAGCGATTTTGATATAAGCCCCATCTTGGGTTAACGCCCTATTGAGCGCAACAAAAGCGGATTCACTTTTGGCATCATACTTTTTTAATAGTTTTTCCAATTCCGGGTCATGACTAACAATCGCCTCCTGTAAAGTACTAATGTGAACCCCTTGGGGAAGACTTTTAAGTTGAGAAAGTTTCTGGGAAAAGATGCCGTTAACAAACACAAGATTAAATTCTTTCGGGTCGCAATAACGTTCGAGAGGTTCAGTATTAAGCAATTGGCCATCCTCAAAAGTAAGTTCATAAGTCCGTTGGACAATGGGCGAGATATTCGTGTATTTCCACTCTTCGTCTCTGATCGTGGGAATCCCCAATTGCGTAAAGTGAGTCAATCCCTGTTTGCGGAAATCTTTGAGCCACTGAGGCGCTTTATTATTTAATATTTTTTGCTGATCTTCGAAATCTTTAATAAACGTCACTATTTTATCCATCTCGGAGGTTAACATAGTTATAAAATTCCTTTTTATTTTTTCGTGGGAGCACTTAACCCTTCGTAGCCCTTCTCTTCCACTTCTAAGGCAAGTTCTTTGCCTTCGGAACGGATGATTTTGCCATTATAGAGAACATGTACAAAATCCGGGATAATATAATTCAAAAGACGCTGATAGTGCGTAATCACAAGAAAGGCATTGTCTTTCTTTTTAAGTTTGTTGACACCATCGGCAACGATCCGCAGAGAATCAATATCTAATCCCGAATCTGTTTCATCCAAAATCGCCAGACGGGGATTCAAAACCGCCAGTTGCACAATCTCGTTACGTTTCTTCTCCCCACCGGAAAAATCAACATTGACGGGACGGTTGATGAATTTTTCATCCATCCCGACCAGTTTCATTTTACTTCTTAAATATTCGTCAAATTCGATCGGGTCCATTTCCTCAGCGCCTTGATGTTTACAGATTTCATTAAAAGCAGCACGTAAGAATGCCGAGCTCGTAACGCCGGGAATTTCCACGGGATATTGGAAAGCCATAAAGATTCCCTCCCGGGCGCGATCCTCGGGTTCGAGTTCAAGAACATTGATTTTCTTAAAATTCACTTCATAAAGAATTTCACCTTGAGTGATCGTATAATCGGGATGCCCGGCAAGAATTTTCGCGAGGGTGCTTTTCCCGGAGCCATTAGGTCCCATGATGGCATGGACTTCACCGGGGTTAATTTTTAAACTCACGCCTTTGAGAATTGGCGCTCCATTGAGTTCTGCATGCAGATTCTTGATTTCTAACATTATTTTTCACCTCGTTGGTTTATAGTTCCTATTATCCTACGCTTCCCTCTAACTTCATTTCTAACAATCGTATGGCTTCGACCGCAAACTCCATAGGAAGCTCTTTGAAAACATCTTTGCAAAATCCGTTGATGATAAGCGCAACCGCTGCTTCTGTATCCAATCCACGGGAACGCAGATAAAATAATTGTTCCGCATTGATTTTCGAAGTTGATGCCTCGTGTTCGACCACGGCTGTACTGTTTTTTACTTCAATGTAAGGAAATGTATTGGCCTTGCATTTGTTGCCAACGAGCATCGAATCGCAATTCGAATAATTGCGCGCATTTTCCGCCGAGGGAAGAATCTTGATCAATCCGCGATAATTATTATTGGATTCATCCGTGGAAATTCCTTTAGAAACAACACGGCTGCGGGTATTTTTTCCGATATGAATCATCTTGGTTCCGGTATCTGCTTGCATGCGATGATTGGTTAAGGCAACGGAATAAAATTCTCCGATAGAATTGTCACCCTGCAAGATGACACTTGGATATTTCCAGGTAATGGCGGCCCCGGCTTCGACCTGCGTCCAGGAAATCTTGGAATTTTTTCCCAAACATTTTCCGCGTTTGGTGACGAAATTATAAATTCCCCCACGGCCTTCTTTGTCACCGGAGTACCAGTTCTGGACGGTGGAATATTTAATCTCGGCGTTATCAAGCGCGATGAGTTCGACAACAGCGGCATGGAGTTGGTTCTCGTCACGCATAGGAGCGGTACATCCTTCGAGATAACTGACGTAGCTTCCTTCCTCTGCGATGATTAATGTTCTTTCAAATTGTCCTGATTCAGCTGCGTTAATGCGAAAATAGGTTGAGAGTTCCAAAGGACAGCGAACTCCTTTGGGAATGTAACAGAAAGAACCATCACTAAACACCGCGGAATTAAGCGAAGCAAAGAAATTGTCGGTGTGAGGTACAACCGAACCCATATATTTTTTGACGAGTTCCGGATGATTATGAATTGCTTCGGTCATGGAACAGAAAATAATTCCCAATTTTAATAACTCAGCTTGATGGGTTGTTCCAACGGAGACGCTGTCAAACACCGCATCCACCGCCACACCAGTTAACCGTTTTTGTTCCGTCAAAGGAATGCCGAGTTTCTCAAAGGTTTTTAAAAGTTCGGGGTCAACTTCCTCAATACTTTTAGGATCCTGATTTTTCGTTTTCGGGGCGTTGTAGTAACTGATTCCTTGATAATCAATAGGGCCATATTGAAAATTCGGCCAATGCGGCTCTTTCATAGTTGTCCAATGGCGATAGGCCTTCAATCTCCAGTCCCGCATCCAGGTAGGTTCTTTCTTCTTCTCCGAGATCAAGCGAATAATGTCCTCGTTAATCCCTTTGGGAATTCGATCCGCTTCAATCTCGGTCACAAAACCGTATTGATACTCTCGGCTGGAGAGCTTGTTCTCCTCGATCGTTTTGGCGTTGAGATATTTGCTTTCTTTAGCTTTAATCATGAGCGCTCCTCACTTGTTATTCTTCGATTTTACTTTTCACAATCGGTTTTTCACGGATAACTTTTTCACCGTGGTGTCGCGCTTCAATCAAGTCTGTAATCTTGATATTGTGAAAAAATCCACTAATTTTTTCGTTAAGATTAAGCATGGGACCAATGACAGAACAAGACGTCGTCAGTTCACAGTGGGAATAATCGCCATGAAAACAATTCGCAATCTGAATTGGCCCGACAATCATATCGCTTAACTCTCCCAAGGTCACTTTGGAAAGATCTTTGACAACCTGATACCCACCGTGCGCACCCTGTTCCGCCCTTAAAATTTCATGTTGCGCCATGATCTGGAGAACTCGGGAGGTCGGATCAAAAGGCGTATGATAAGTATCACAGATTTCCTTGGCGGCGGTTAATTGTCCCGGCGCTTTGTGACTCATGTACTTTAAGGCGATGAGCGCGTATTCGATTTTTCGGTTAATTTTGAACATGGCAATCCCCTTTTTTAAGATTTTAATTCCGCCGGCAATTGATTGATCTTTGCCGCCACAATAAAATCGTTCTCGGAAAGTCCACCGATAGCGTGCGTGCTCAAGTCAATCCGCAATTTTCGATAACCGACTAAATGAATATCGGGATGATGATTTTCCTCTTCCGCAACCTCAGCTACTTTGTTGATCAACCGAATTGCCGCCATAAAATTTTTCATGAGAAAATCGCGAGAAATAATTTTGCCTGTTGAATCAATCTGCCAGCCATGCAAATCCGAAAGATATTTCTGGGCTTGATCTCTACTGAAAGGTTTTCCCATCCCTTCACAAGGCTGACATTTTTTTTGCGTCAGTGATTCATTTCCCATTTTTGTCCTCCTGCTTTAACTAGCCAATTCTACAACTAAATTGGGATTATATCCTTCCCGCAAAAGGCCTTCAATGGCCTTTAATGTGCCCATGGCGGAACTTGGACAAGAACCACACGCACCTTGGTAAAAAACGGTTAACACATTCCCATCCAAATTGACAACTTGGATATCTCCACCATCCATTTGCAAAGCGGGTCGGATTGTCTGGTCTAAGATTCCTTCAATTTTAATGATTTCCGGATTGGAATTGGTTTTCTTTTCGGCCTTCTGTGTCTCTTCAATTTGGAAATTGGGATTGTGATTCTGGATATTATCCAGAATCATTTTTTGGATTTGTTCTTCCAAAGCATCCCAATCGCCATTGCCATTCTGGGTCACCGTAATGTAATTATCGAAGAAATAAACCTCGTGGACATGTTCGATACTAAATAATGTCTGGGCTAATGGAACATTGGCACATTCAGAAACATTCTTAAATGTGACTTTGCCCTCGGTTTTAACCGGCACATTCAGTACAAACTTTAACGCATTTGGATTCGGGGTACTTTGGATATGCATTTTAATATCCATAAATTTCTCCTTTTGCCTTTATCAAGGCAAGAAATAATTTTGCAGATAAAGCGAATACTGCAAAAATGTACTTAGTTTCCAGATCATCATAAGGGGTTCATGCCTCTCTTACTATAAGTATACTATATAATTTTCGGGATTTGTCAAGAAATACTTCAATTTTTGACGTATTTATGGGAATGTCGCTAACTTACTGTTATATATTAGGTAAGGACATAGTTGGAAAGAACAAATTCCGAGAAAGGAAAGGCGCAGGTAAAAGCCGGGGATACGGCATTGAGGACATGGATGCTGCGATTGTCCCCTTCAACAACAAAGTCCTGGACCAAGGCCAAACGACTTTTATCCAAAAGCTGAGCCCGAATCCCCGGTTTTGTGAATTCCGTGAAGCCGTTGGAATCAATACTGCGGACCATTTTCATCGCCAAATGGATAAAATAGTTTTTATTATATTTTTTCATTTCCTCAACAGCGAGCTCGCGGAAGTTGAACGCGTTGGTACAAAACAGTTCAGCTTCATAAAACAATGTCGACAAAAGTTCCGAAAGGTTGAATCGAAACATCCCCTGATAATTCTCCCGCCACAACGCCGGGGTGGCGGTCGGGCCAATCTTAATTTCACCTGAGGCCGTCTTTGTGAAGTGCACGCCGAGAAAAGGATTTTTCAAATTGGGCACGGGATAAATATTCGTCCGTATGTCCGTCGTATTTTTGGTGTATTTAAGATAAATCCCTTTAAAGGGGATCATGGTGTATTTTTTCCCAAATCCAAAGTCTTGCGCCACTTTATCCGCATAAAGTCCGGAACAATTGATAATTTTAGTGGCTTCGAAATCTCCTTGATTCGTGTGGATGACATTTCCGGTGTGTCCGTGATATTTTGTTTTAAAGCTAAAATTAACTTCCATTTTTTTAAGATCGTCTTTAAGCGACTGACAGACTTGGTGAGGGTCGATACTCGCGGTGTTGGGAGAATAAAGGGCTTTTTTGTAGGTCTTGACATTGGGTTCGATTTCGCGCGCCCTTTGTTCATCGATAATCGAGACATTCGCGCCGTTGGTTTTCCCGCGGCGCTCCAATTCAAAAAGTTTTTGAAGCTCCTCTTCATTTTGCGCCACAACCAGTTTTCCGCATTCATTGAGGGCAAGACCCTTCGACCGGCAGTAATCCTTCATCGTCCGATTGCCGGCTACGGTAAATTTCGCCTTTAAACTATCCGCGGTATAGTAAAATCCGGCATGCAAAACACCGCTGTTGCGCCCGGAGGCGTGGAAGGCGACATCTTCTTCTTTATCGAGGATGAGGATTTTTGCTCTGGGGTTTTTCTTTTTGAGGGTGAAAGCAACCGTGAGTCCGATAATTCCGGAACCGATGATGAGGAAATCGTACTTGGCGTTCATAACACCTTCATTGTAAACGGAAAATCTGATTTTGCAAGGGTGCAAGATTAAATTTTGTTCTGCGGTGGGATAGGGATACTTATAATGAGGGGATGGATGGGGCCCCCTATTTTTATTGTGTCACTGGACACATATTGAGAGGATAATTGTTGCACCCCAGAGAAGTCCCTGTGTCAGTACCGCATTTCCTAAAAGGTTCTGGAATTGCCGGCCCTCCCAAAAAAAGATTACGCAATAAATAGATAACATCACTTAAGTCAAGGACCCCAGTATTATCAAAATCTGCGGCATCAAGACATCTGGGTTTTTCACCCCCCAGGAAAAGATGGTGAAGTAAAAATATTGCATCGGCAAGATCAGTTTTTCCATCTGCATTGGAATCCCCACGCTGAAAAGCCGATAAAGCCTTGTAAACATTGAGTCGGCCGGTTCCAAATTCTGCAATGTTTGGCAACCCACCTTCGCCCCAATGGTCGGTGTTTGTTTTTAAAATCTCTCTAACTTGATATTGATTAAGTGCGGGGTCTTGTGCAAATAGGAGACCGGCGGCTCCGGCCACTAGTGGAGCAGAGAATGATGTCCCACTAATCCCTCCGACATAACCAGTCCCTGTCGGATCGGTTGTGAGGATATCAACAGCAGGAGCGGCTAAATCCACATGGGGGCCGTAATTACCATATCGGCGGTCTGATCTGTCAGTACCGCCTACCGACATAACGGTCGGCCAATCAGCTGGAAAAATAGTTCCGTCAGATCTTCGACCGGCGTTACCCGCAGAGGCAACGAATAGGATACCGCCGGCTTGATCGTTATAGGCGTTCTCGATACTTTCTTTTAAAAATTGCAGTTCTTCCAAATGTTTCGGATTATTTTGATCAATGTAAACTCCCAACTCTTCAGTAAACGGCATAGCGATAACCCTTGGCCCATTCGCTGTTGAATGGGCATAAGTAACGGCCCGGGCAACATCATCCAATTCATCATCGCCATCCGGCCAAATAGAATGGGCAACGGCAGTTCGTAGCAACATGAGTTTACTTTTAAACGCGACACCGGCGATTCCAGCCCCATTATCCCCTTCTGCGGCCATCAACCCTCCCACCTCGGTGCCATGGCGCCCTATATCGGGGGTGATATCATTATCTTCATCCTTATAATCTTCACCACGAATCGGACTGGCCGTTTTATATACCCCATGATCAAAAATTTTTAAATTATAATTATCAACAAAATCCCACCCCAAAATGTCATCGACATAACCGTTTCCACCACCGAATTTGCCGTCTAACCCGTCTTTGCCGTCTATCAAAGGATTGGGATTGTCGGCTGAACCAGGATGAATGGCATCCCTTAAATCGATTTTCCCATCCTTATTGAAGTCCCCCGTTTTACCATTTTTATTATATTTTGAAAGCCAATTGACAATTTCAACTCCATCCACATAGCCATCGTCTTTAAGGACAGGGAAATCGGCCAAATATTGACCCGTGCCAGGATCTTTTAACTCCCCTTGATTGACCCAAACTTGAGCGACGAGATCCTCATGATTTATGTCAAGCCCTGTATCCATTAATCCCAAAACCACTCCCTGGCCAGTATTGATATCCCATGCTTTCTCGACTTGAATGCGGGTTAAAAACCAACGGTCATTAACAAATTTAAGGCCAA
>JAHFGK010000012.1:0-7884 GCA_023247475.1 Candidatus Omnitrophota bacterium | reverse complement strand
TTTGAAAAATTGTAGGGTATTTTGTTTTTATATCTTGGGGATTTAATACTCCTTGTGGATCGGTGAGTTCAAACCACTGACCTAAATTATTAAATATTTTGTCTTTATTTTCCGGTAACACCATCAACTGAGAGAGGAATTTTTCATAATTCGGTAACATTTGCTTGATTTGATATTGTCCGAATTCTTGCGGCAGGACCGCCTTTATGTCGTTACCATTTGTTTTAAACTGACTATAAGTGTTATCGGTTAACTTAAAAAGAATTTTTTTCTCGGTGGACACCGAAGGGCTTTCCGTTAGAGGGACCGATAAAGTACTGGATTGTGGCATTGAATCTCTCTCTATAATGGGTTCTCCGGTCATGATAGAGAAGGTCTTATCCGTTTGCGCTGATAGAAATTTGCAGGGAAGTAATACCAGAGTAATAAATAGGTAAAATCTAAAAAATTTTCTCGCCATTTTCGCTTTAATTCTCCTCAGGAGGTTTACTTTCTCGTCATAAGGATTTATATTTTTGTCACCATATTAAGATAACATATTAAAATTTAAAATCAAGAATTGGTGCGATTATTAGAGGGGGCGTTTCCTTGGATGAAATGCTAGAAAAAGATTAAGATGAATAACAGAATTATTTTAAGGATATGAAATTCTATGATTGAGGAATAATCTTAGCTCGATTAGAATAAAAACGATTCTGACAATTTCAAAGGAGGTTTTTATGGCCGAACCTAATATTGCCCAAAATCAACCCTATAAGAAGAACGATAATCAGACGTGTCCTAAAGAAAGACGGATTTTTTTGATAGAATCCAACAGTCTTATGATGATAAGAAATCCCCTCGTGTGGGTTTCCCCTTTGAAGAGATCGACATGGATACGCTGATAAGAATCTTCAACTGATTAAGCAAAAGACGAATTTTATAGCAATTGCCCGAAGGTGGAAAATCGTAGAGTTTCAGGATGTGAATAAAAATAATTAAGGATGGAATTGTAATTTGGATTGGTTAATTTAAAATGGAGCTTCATCGGCATGATTGGATAGAGTCTCAAAGAGCGTTCCCCCCACATCCGCACTTTGCACCCACCAATAAAAGTAATCATCTTCTCCATATTTATCAACATGTATATCACTAGTAAGTGGTCGGTTACCAACACCACCATCTTTTAGTTTTGGCGCTCCTAGATCATTCGTTAACAATATTTTAGTGTGCACTATTGTGGAATCTATCTTCTCTCGGCCATGCAATTTGAATTTCGTGTTGGCTTTGCTGATGAATTTATCATACTTCATCTCTACTTTTTCAAAGTGCTTGCTGCGGGTTTCTGGAATCTCTGGTACTAGAGAGACGAAGATAGTGTGATCATTCTCCCAACCTGGGGGACCGGGAGTATCTTCCACCGTTCCAATTCTAAATCCATGGGGATGAGGGGTCTGAATGATAACCGCACCTGATTTAATGTCTTGGTTCGTATCCAAAGCTACGGAAGTAGTGATGAAGAAGCCATCGTCCTCGCGCCAATCTACCTTCACTCGATAAGGATAAAGGACCAAGTCTTTGCCATCTCTGGGGCCTTCTTCATGAAAGAGAATCCTGCCCTCTAGCTCGGGGCTCTCCTTAAATTTATCTTTAACATATTCAACAGCAGTGCCCAGAACTAGGCCATCTGTCCCGATGCTATCTGCGTCCTTTGTTCCACCGGTCATGGTCTCAAATAGTTTTTTGAGTACTTTGCTTGCAAATTGGTGATAACCTGTGTGCAGTTTAGTCAATTTAAGTTGGATATTGGCACTTGAGAATGGATATGTAGCTATATCTGGGTCAAGGTAGGGGATGGAGTATATAACCAAGGCCTTTCTCTGGGTAAATTTTTTAAAGCCCGCTTCTTCTAGAATGACGTTCCAAGAATTTGAGAGTTCCCTTCTCACGGCATTATTTTTAACGTTGGGATTATTATATTCTACCACATCGATTATATCCTGCCAGAGATCCTGTAAATCTTGAGCACAATACTTGGCTCCATCTTTGTCTATGCCGCCCTTATATTCCTGGTCTTTTTGTGTTTTACCATCATAAACATAAAAAGAGCCCCTGGTGAAGGTCTCCATAACTACCCCACTATAGTCTTTTTCTTTGCCTGTTTTGGGATCTTTCTTTTTGAATTCTTGTACTTGGGCAGGCCCAATAATCACGATGCCATTATCTCGCCTCTGACTCTGATAAGCGTCATAAAAGGCCCTAATATCGCAGTGGTTAACTTCTGACTTGTATTCCGTAACCTTATATCGAACATCGCGCAAAGGTTTTAGGGCTGCTTTATACAGGTCAAGGGCAGGCCGTTCATCCGTTGGCAAAAGGTTGAATAGGACGGTTTCGGTGCAAGGCATTTGATAAGGTGCGGTGCCAGGGCCAGGACAGACGGCTTCCTTATTAACCGGCGCACCATCACCAGCGGCTTTTATAATGGGGTCAGGTGGTGGAGGTGGTGTCCAATCAATAAACGGGTCGTTTACACCATCGAACCACTTGACCAATTTATTCGGATTAACATCTTCGGGGTTAATAATTTTATAATCAAAAGTGCCATCGGTTAATCTTTTAATAAATAATTTCTGACCACCGCGAATGACCTCTTCGTTGAGGGATTGGACAAACTCTAGGAGTTGGGAGTTCAGTTCCGATGACTCCGGCCGGTCTAATAAATCAATGCAAATGGGAGATTGCACATTACCATTGCTGCTGATAAGATCAAAACAGACGAAATTATTGGTAGGAGGCCTTTCGTTAAAACCGCGGATAGTGCCTTTGGCAATAAGTTCGTTGAGATAGTCCTTTAGGAAGTTATATTCGGCATTGCCTTCTAACCCATATTTTTGAATCATGTAGATATAAGGAATTTGAGTATCCGGGAGACCTTCCATGGTAAATGTATAGGTGAATCGGGTGCTTTTCGATCCTAACACGTGTTGCACCTCTGGACTATCAACTTGATCATTATAGATAAAAGAAGAAAATTGGCTAAGATTCTGTAATGCGATTAATAAGTTATTAATGTTATTGTAAATTCGGTCATTAATTTCTTGATCCGTGCCCCCAGCCTGAATAGCGTTAGTAACAGCAACTCCAATGTGATAAGAGATTTTACTCATTGAGGAGGCATTGGCATCGGGAGGTATGGGGACGATTTCATCTTGTGGAACCGGGATGGAAAGTTTAGTCGGAATATTGAAAAATTGTTTCCTGTCTTTGTCCTCAAAGAAAATCGTGTACCCGGTGGCAAAAGAATATCCCTCGGCCTCCGATTGACTTTCCACGATGTAGGAAAATTGATCGGTGGGGTCGGATTGAATAAATTGAATAGTTCGGATCTTATTTTCTTCATTCATAAAGTAAATATTACTCTTGTTAAGTTCCCAATCGATAAGTTCCGGAGGTTAGTCGGAAAGACGGGTGGATAATTCACCAATCTTTGCTGGGACGGATGGGTCTGGCTTAAATAGGTAATGAAGAATATTAATGGCATCGGCAATATCGATCGCCTCATTATCATCGACATCGGCGCAGCCAGAGCATGCCGGCTTAGCCCAACCGTGAAATAAATAAAAAAGAATTTGGAGCGGATCGGTTAGGTTAATTTCACCGTCATTATTGGCGTCTCCGAATCTGGGTAAAGTTATTTCGTAGCTTTGCTGGACAGCCTCAGCCCTAATGGCTGGGAGGGTCATCAAAACGATGACCAAATTAACGGCAAGAACGTTTTTCCTTAAAAAGGATTGCGGGGGTAATCTATTGAGGTGTCCTTTGTTCATCATGGTTTCTCCGGTCTATTCTTAAAACCACTCTCAATATCAAAATGGTGACTCACTGTAATCATTGGACAGAGTCTCAAAAAGCATTCCTGGGCCTATGGGTCCATCCGTAGCTTGCTTCCACCAGTAAAAGTTGTCATCTTCTCCATATTTATCAACATGTTCATCACTATCAAGCGGTCGGTTACCAACACCACCATCTTTTAGTTTACGCGCCCCTGGATCAGAGGTTAATAGTATTTGAGCGTGCACTATTGTGGAATCGCTTTTCTCTCGGCCATGCAATTTGAATTTCGGGTTGGCTTTGCTGATGAATTTATCATGTTTCATAAATATATGTTCCCAGTGCCTTTTCTTGGTTTCTTTAGCTAAGTTCGTTTCATTAATGTTGACGAGGATCTTATGGTCATTCAGCCAGCGTGGGGCGGGATCTCCCATACCGGGATCATCACCATTCGAATCACCCGAACTCAAAATCCTAAATCCATCGAAGTGTGGAGGGGGTTCCTTAATGATAACCGCGTCTGATCGAATGTCTTGGTTCGTATCCATCGCTACGGACATAAGGATGGTGAAGCCGTTGTCGGCCTGATAATCTACGTACACTCGATAAGGATAAAGGACCAAGTCTTTGCCATCTCTGGGGCCTTCTTCATGAAAGAGAATCCTGCCCTCTAGCTCGGGGCTCTCCTTAAATTTATCTTTAACATATTCAACAGCAGTGCCCAGAACTAGGCCATCTGTCCCGATGCTATCTGCGTCCTTTGTTCCACCGGTCATGGTCTCAAATAGTTTTTTGAGTACTTTGCTTGCAAATTGGTGATAACCTGTGTGCAGTTTAGTCAATTTAAGTTGGATATTGGCACTTGAGAATGGATATGTAGCTATATCTGGGTCAAGGTAGGGGATGGAGTATATAACCAAGGCCTTTCTCTGGGTAAATTTTTTAAAGCCCGCTTCTTCTAGAATGACGTTCCAAGAATTTGAGAGTTCCCTTCTCACGGCATTATTTTTAACGTTGGGATTATTATATTCTACCACATCGATTATATCCTGCCAGAGATCCTGTAAATCTTGAGCACAATACTTGGCTCCATCTTTGTCTATGCCGCCCTTATATTCCTGGTCTTTTTGTGTTTTACCATCATAAACATAAAAAGAGCCCCTGGTGAAGGTCTCCATAACTACCCCACTATAGTCTTTTTCTTTGCCTGTTTTGGGATCTTTCTTTTTGAATTCTTGTACTTGGGCAGGCCCAATAATCACGATGCCATTATCTCGCCTCTGACTCTGATAAGCGTCATAAAAGGCCCTAATATCGCAGTGGTTAACTTCTGACTTGTATTCCGTAACCTTATATCGAACATCGCGCAAAGGTTTTAGGGCTGCTTTATACAGGTCAAGGGCAGGCCGTTCATCCGTTGGCAAAAGGTTGAATAGGACGGTTTCGGTGCAAGGCATTTGATAAGGTGCGGTGCCAGGGCCAGGACAGACGGCTTCCTTATTAACCGGCGCACCATCACCAGCGGCTTTTATAATGGGGTCAGGTGGTGGAGGTGGTGTCCAATCAATAAACGGGTCGTTTACACCATCGAACCACTTGACCAATTTATTCGGATTAACATCTTCGGGGTTAATAATTTTATAATCAAAAGTGCCATCGGTTAATCTTTTAATAAATAATTTCTGACCACCGCGAATGACCTCTTCGTTGAGGGATTGGACAAACTCTAGGAGTTGGGAGTTCAGTTCCGATGACTCCGGCCGGTCTAATAAATCAATGCAAATGGGAGATTGCACATTACCATTGCTGCTGATAAGATCAAAACAGACGAAATTATTGGTAGGAGGCCTTTCGTTAAAACCGCGGATAGTGCCTTTGGCAATAAGTTCGTTGAGATAGTCCTTTAGGAAGTTATATTCGGCATTGCCTTCTAACCCATATTTTTGAATCATGTAGATATAAGGAATTTGAGTATCCGGGAGACCTTCCATGGTAAATGTATAGGTGAATCGGGTGCTTTTCGATCCTAACACGTGTTGCACCTCTGGACTATCAACTTGATCATTATAGATAAAAGAAGAAAATTGGCTAAGATTCTGTAATGCGATTAATAAGTTATTAATGTTATTGTAAATTCGGTCATTAATTTCTTGATCCGTGCCCCCAGCCTGAATAGCGTTAGTAACAGCAACTCCAATGTGATAAGAGATTTTACTCATTGAGGAGGCATTGGCATCGGGAGGTATGGGGACGATTTCATCTTGTGGAACCGGGATGGAAAGTTTAGTCGGAATATTGAAAAATTGTTTCCTGTCTTTGTCCTCAAAGAAAATCGTGTACCCGGTGGCAAAAGAATATCCCTCGGCCTCCGATTGACTTTCCACGATGTAGGAAAATTGATCGGTGGGGTCGGATTGAATAAATTGAATAGTTCGGATCTTATTTTCTTCATTCATAAAGTAAATATTACTCTTGTTAAGTTCCCAATCGATAAGTTCCGGAGGTTAGTCGGAAAGACGGGTGGATAATTCACCAATCTTTGCTGGGACGGATGGGTCTGGCTTAAATAGGTAATGAAGAATATTAATGGCATCGGCAATATCGATCGCCTCATTATCATCGACATCGGCGCAGCCAGAGCATGCCGGCTTAGCCCAACCGTGAAATAAATAAAAAAGAATTTGGAGCGGATCGGTTAGGTTAATTTCACCGTCATTATTGGCGTCTCCGAATCTGGGTAAAGTTATTTCGTAGCTTTGCTGGACAGCCTCAGCCCTAATGGCTGGGAGGGTCATCAGGCTAATGACCAAAACAGCGGTAAGAGCATTTTTCTTTAAGAAGAATTGCGGGGGTAATCTCATAAAGATGCCTTTTTTTCTACGGTTTCTCTTTAGTTCATCGGGCAAAGGTTTTTCTGAGTGCAATTAAAGTATACTATACTTATTAATTAAAAAACAGAGCGGCCAGCGAAAAAATTTTACGAAACCACAGGGACCCAAAACGTTATTGACGAAAAATCGGTACTCAATTAGAATTATTGTGGTTTTCAAATATAAAGGAGGAGAATGATGGCCGAACCCAACATTGCCCAAAAAGGGCCGTTTGTTTTAGAAATTGAACCGGGGACTTACGCCTGGTGTGCCTGCGGACGCTCGAATAATCAGCCCTATTGTGACGGGTCACATCGGGTGACTGAATTTCGACCGCGGGTGGTTAAGATTGAAGAAAAGAAAAAAGTGGCGTGGTGCGGATGTAAACACAGTAAAACAGCTCCCTTTTGCGACGGGACGCATCGACAACTGTAAAGGCAATCCTTTCTTGTTATCTTTCCAATAAATAAATTCCGATATGCGCAAATAAATTCGGGAGGAAGTTCACTTCCTTTTGGACGGCTAAGGCGCGTTCCTGAAGGATTTTGATACGATTTAATTTACAAAAGGTATGAAAATCTTTTAAACTTAAAAATCTTAAGTTCGGTGTATTGTACCATTCAAACGGCAATTCCTTGGTAATCGGAACGCGTCCGCGGAAAAAGATTTGATAGCGGGCGCGGATGTGGCAGAAATTCGGAATCCCCACGACCACTCTCTTCCCCACGCGCAAACATTCCAAAATCACTTTTTGCGGATGCAGAACCTGCTGCAGACTTTCATTGAGGATGACATAATCGAATCGTTTATCGGAATAATCCGTCAGTCCGGAATCAAAATCCGCGTGGGAAACGGTCAGTCCTTTGGCCATACACTCATAAATCGCTTTTTCATTAATTTCAATTCCGGTCCCATGGCACTCTTTGCTCTTGATGAGTAAATACAACAAAGTCCCGTCTCCGCAACCAAGATCAAGGACTTTCGATTTTGGCTCGATCAAGTCGAGGATGATGCGATAATCTGGCCGGATTCCCGGTTCTGGTTTCGTTTCGATTTGGGTGGTCATTTCGTTAATGTTCAACTTCCCGTTCAATGCGTGCGAGAAAATGTTTAATGAGCTGCGATTCCCCTTCCACTTCCACCAAAAACGCATCGTGGCCGTAATTGGTGTTAATTTCAATATCCGACACATCCAGATCGT
>JAHFGK010000147.1 GCA_023247475.1 Candidatus Omnitrophota bacterium | reverse complement strand
TTAAAAAACTTTTGCCAATAACCTTTCCATCTTCAGGGCTTTTTTGTTGCGAAAAAGCCCGTAAAAGCTGATAATTTCATGGCAATTTCAGAATGGCCTGAAATAGACTATGATCCCACTATCTCCTCGGAAAGAATGCTCTCAATCGAAAAAAGATCAAGGGCGCATTCTTTCATTTTCCGGAGGAAAATTTTGCTTTTGGCAAAACAAGGAGGTGGTGGGATGAAATCCAACGGCTCCACCTTATCTCTCCATACTAAAACAAAATTACGCCGGTCATTCTTCTCACCCGAAGAGATTCTTACTACTTACGAATTGATGCGGCTTCTAAAAATCCGTCATCGTCAGACTATCTATAATCTCATCAAAGATGGCATGCCAGTTATTATCGCAGGTCGCAATTTCCGTTTTATTCAATCTGAGGTTATCGCTTTCTTAAGACAGCATTCGTATAGATATAGATAGTGCAAAAAGAGATTTTTTAGGCTTACCCCTCTCATTTTTGTACCATATCTTTTTATAAAGACCGGTGTGTCTCATATGGACATTCAAAAGTGAGTCATAACTCGTGAGAAATAAAATTTTGGTTATCGATGATGATGATTTGGTCCGTAAAAGTGTGCAGAGAGTATTGGTAACTGCGGGGTACAACGTTACGTGTGCTCAAGATGCAAACCAGGCGATAGATGAAATCAAAAAGCAGGATTTTAATTTGATCGTCTCCGACATTCGGATGCCAGGTAAAAACGGCGTAGAAACTGTAAGAGAGATTCAGAAAATTGTAAGCCAGCATTCGCCAAAGGATATCCCGATTATTTTTATTACGGCTTATGCTGACACAAGCGAGCAACTTGGAGCAGAATTTTTGGGCGAGGTAATAATCAAACCTTTTGATTTGGATCATTTATTAATCACGGTCATCGAATATTTATGAATAGAAACCGGAGAGTTGTTGTCACAGGGATGGGAGTATTGGCGCCCAACGGCAATACCGTCAAAGAATTTGCCGACGCCATTTTTTCAGGCAAATCCGGTATTGGGCCAATTACAAGGTTTGATCCTTCCAAATTGAAAATAAAGATTGCCGCTGAGGTTAAATATTTCAAACCCGATGACTACATGCCTATTGCGATTGTGCGCAAAACGGATAGGTTTGCACAACTTGGAATTGCAGCGTCGAGAATGGCCATCGCAGATGCGCAGTTGTCTCAAGAAATAAACGGATTGTCGGAAGCAGCCGTTGTTATCGGTTCCGGCTTGGGTGGACAAAATTTTCACGAGGAGCAAATACATGCCTTTATTGAATTTGGAGCTAACGGAGTAGCTACTAGTACAATTCCTAGAATTGCACCGAATGCTGTTTCCGCCTATATCGCGATTCAAAATAAAATTAAAGGCCCTAACCAAGTTATTTCAACGGCTTGTTCTTCCGGGGCTCAAGCTATTGGAGAGGCGTTTCACAAGGTAAGAAATGGAGAAGTTGATATCGCTGTAACTGGTGGTGTGGAGGCGGCAATTAGTATTGTAAACGTTGCATTGTATCAGGCGATGTTGGTTCTCGGGACTTCAGTCACTGGCAATATAGAGGATGCATCGCGTCCTTTCGATGCTACCCGTAACGGTTTTGTCATGGGGGAAGGCGCTGCTTGTCTAATTTTAGAGGAGTTGAACCGTGCTATAGAACGACATGCGCCGATTCACGCCGAGATAATCGGTTTCGGTTCAAATTGCGGCGCCTATCATATGGTGGCTCCTGATCCTACAGGAGAGGATGCTAAGGAGGCAATGAATGTGGCTTTGAGAGACGCTAATCTATCTTACAAAGACGTGGATTATGTTAGTGCCCATGGGACGTCGACAAAGTTAAACGATGTTGTTGAAACCCGTGCAGTCAAAGCTTTAATGGGTAAGCATGCCTATAATGTCCCGATCAGCAGTATTAAATCCATGATCGGTCATACTATTGGGGCTTCAGGTGCAATACAAGCTATTGCATGCTGTGTCAGTCTCGAACGCGATGGTTTGCCCCCAACAATGCATTTAAATAATCTGGATCCCGAATGCGATCTCGATTATGTGCCTAATAAAGCGCGGACGAAAAAAACAAACATCATATTATCCAATTCTTTTGGATTTGGTTCTAATAACGCCGTGCTTATTTTTAAAAAGTTCAACGGCTGACATACAGTTGATAAAAATTGGCTAGGAATAATTAATGATTGAAACTGTAAGACCAGAGAACGAAGAAATCGTTATTACGGGTGTTGGGATTGTTTCATCCATCGGGATCGGTAAAGAAGCTTTTTGGGAAGGGTTGAATGAAGGCCGATCAGGAATTAAACCAATTACACAATTTGATACATCGAAGCTCAACTCTAAATTAGGCGGAGAGGTAACAAATTTCAAACCAGACGATATCTTAGGTCCGAAGGGACTTCGAAATTACGATAGATGCATTGGTCTAGCGTTAAGTGCTTCAAAGTTGGCATTGCAAGATGGCTCTTTAACCGTGAACGCTGCCAATTCAAGTAATTTTGGTGTTGTGTTGGGCACATCTCTAGGGGGAATAAAAACTATTAGCGAGATTGACAAACAGTCTATGAGGGAAGGGCCACGAAGTCTGGATCCAGGGTTGTGCCCAAATGTTGTTTTATGCAGCCCTGCAAGTCAGATTTCAATTCGCTTTGGCATTAAGGGCTTTACCACGACCGTTTCTGCCGGATTTAATTCCTCCTATTATGCGTTTAGATACGGCTTGGATTTGCTAAAAAGTAACCGTGGAATTAAATATCTTTTGGTCGGTGCCGTTGAAGAATTTTGCGAACAAGTTTTCAAAGGATTTTATTGTCTGGGCTACCTGTCAGGTTCTCGCAATGGTTATGCCGAGATTAATGCACCCTATGATCGCAGGCGAAATGGATTTATTTTAGGTGAGGGCGCTGTAATGTTCATTCTTGAATCCAAAGATGATGCCCTGCGGAGGGGAGCAAAAGTGTATGCCAGGATTAACGAATATGGAGAACAGTTTGTTCATTGCAGTTCACAATACAGTTTGCAACATTCATTTCGCCATACGGAGGAGATTGTAAACAAATTGCCTCCGAAGCTGCGAAATCGTCTCAATGAAATTGATTTTGTGAGTTTAGGCGCTAATTCTTCTGTTCTTGGTGATGCTTTAGAAAGTCAACTTATGAGACGTCTGTTCACCGAACGCGAGTATTATCCGGAAACGGGTGTTATTAAATCGTTGGTTGGAGAAAGTTACAGTGCGGGAGGATGTTTTCAGCTTTTAGGCGCTTTGTATGCATTGGATCAAGGGCAAGGTTTCCTTACGACTGGTTCTCATTTGGAAGATGAGCGCTGTCCCGCTCCTTTTTTAGCAAAACAAAACATGAAAAGGAATATTCGCAAAGCACTTATCTGGGGTGTCGGTTATGGTCGTTCTAATCATTACCTAATTTGTGATAGGGTGTAAAAACAGAAGATGGCAAACAGAATCTCACCATCTCCGATATTTGAAACCATAGGGAGACTATGATGGGAGAACATCTATCAAAAATTGAAACAGAATTACGCAAATCGCTCGCTTATCTTACAGGTGATGATAATTTGATGACCGCCGATGCAAATGTCCCGTTCAGAGAGTTGGGTATCGACTCCATGATGGCCATTGAAATTATGGCGGCTATGGAAAAGAAATTTAATATTGAATTGCAAGAAACAGATGTCGTGAAATTTAAGAGCATCAAAAACACTGTAGCCATATTGGCCGGATATCTGAAATAAAGGACATTTATCGTGGCGAAGTCGTTACCCCTTAATAATAAGGAAGAGATTCTGAAATACATACCGCATCGCCCGCCTTTTTTATTTATTGACCGGGTCAGTAATTTAAAAATCGGAAAAAGTGTTCAAGCTTCATTTTATCTAGATCCTAGCGCTGATTATTTTAAGGGACATTTTCCTCAACATCCCGTTATGCCAGGCGCGCTCATGTTGGAGGCGCTCGCCCAAGCCACTTGTGTCCTTTTTGCTATGACTTATCCGTCGGAAAAAAAGAGACATTTTTATGCAGGTTCTGTCAAGGTGAGATTTCTAAAACCTGTGGAGCCGGGATGCGATTTGGAGCTTAATTCCAAAGCCATTTCGATGATATCAAAAGGTGGGGTGTATGAGATTTGGGCGCGAGTTAATGGTACGGATGTTTTAAGGGGTGAGATGGGATGCATGTGCGTTTATGAACAATAGAGTTTGCGTGACCGGACTCGGTGTTATTTCTTCGATTGGACATGGGAAAGAAGAGTTTTGGAAGAATCTGATTTCAGGAACATCCGGCATTACGGAAATAACCTCTTTTGATACATCAATTTTTAATACTCATTGCGGCGGAGAAATAAAAGATTTTGAGCGAAACAAAATTAATTTTCGACATCACTCTATCGGAAGATGTTCACAGCTCGCGATAGCAGCATGCCAGTTAGCAATTGATGATTCGGGATTACGCAAACTTGAAGGAAAAGAAGCCGCCGTCATTTTAGGCACTACAATGGGAGAAACGCAGTCGATAGAGACCATTGATCAGTTATGGCTTGAAGACGAGAGCCGTGTCAGCACCGATTTGATTAAACAATATCCGGCCGGGAATATTGCTGATAATGTAGCGGATTTCTTTCGTTTATCAGGAGCAAGTCTAGTGATCACGAATGCATGTGCGGCCGGGAATTTTGCTATAGCATACGCTTGTGATCTGATTCGTCTTGGCCGTTATGATATTGTTGTAGCCGGTGGAGCGGAAGCGATGTCAAAGATTGCCTTTACCGGATTTAATCGAATTTTTGCGATTGCTCCTAACAAATGTCAACCCTTTGATGTAAACCGCAAGGGGATCATGGTCGGTGAGGGTGCTGGAATTTTAATACTTGAAAGTGAGAGCCATGCGCGGAAACGAGGTGGCAAAATTTGCTGCTATGTGGTTGGATATGGTTTATCAGCAGATGCAAAAAGTATGGTTATCCCCGATGAAGATGGCGTTTATGCAGCAATGTACAATGCGGTGAAAGATGCGAGCGTGGATCCTCACACCATTGATTATGTATGCGCTCATGGTACGGGAACTAAAGCAAATGATCTCACAGAGGCTAAAGCCATATGCCGTTTATTTGATAGTAAGAGAAATGTTAAGCCGCTTGTAACCTCCATTAAGTCTATGTTAGGCCATACCATGGGAGCTGCTAGCGCAATAGAATCTATAGCTTGTGTTTTAAGTATTGATAGTGGCATTATTCCTCCCACAATCAATTTGGAAGAACAGGACCCGGAGTGCGATGTGCACTGTGTTGCCAATAAGGCGATGGAAATAGAAATCAAAACGGTTTTGAATAACGCTTTTGCTTTTGGTGGTAACAATTCTTGTATAATTTTTTCGAGTCGGTGATCGATAAATATGAAAAATAAAAAAAGGACTGTTATTACAGGTGTCGCTCCTTTGTGCTCAATCGGTATTGGGAAGGAAGCCGTGTGGAATTCTGTTATCAAGGGGAGAACGCATGTAGTTGAGGATAGATTTTTGATGGGAGATGAACTGTCAGAAACTTTTTATTTGCACAGAATGGATGGTTTCGACATATCTTCCTTCGGATTTGATGCTAAAACCTTGGAATGGATTACACAGTGGAAACAGGGCTATATCGATATGGATTTGATGTACTTGGCCGCAGCCGCAAGGCTGGCTATAACGGATAGCCGCCTCAAATACGACTCATACAACAACGATATCGGTCTTGTTCTAATTCATGAAAATCCAGGACTCGAAAATTTCTTTGAGAGAGTTGCTTTACTGACTTACGACTATTTGCTGAATGAAAGCGCTACCAGCAGTCATTCTTCAACAGAAGGAATGGCACAGAAGGTTAAGAAAAAAGATGCGTTGGAATATGTCTATTCTCAATGTGATATCTTGGGATACGACACGCAAACTTTCATGTACCTTTTCTTTGTGGCAAAGTTATTTTCGATCCATGGTTTTTCACTATTTATCAATAATGCGTGTGCTGGCGGGTTGTATGCATTGGAGGTTGCAAGGCAGCAGATTTTACTTGGACGTTGTCCTGCTGTTATCATTGCTGGCGGTGATCGCCCTAGGATGGTTTATAAGCACCTTTGGTTTAAAAATAACAACCTCTATGCTACCGATGGATTAATTAAGCCATTTTGCAGAGATCGCAATGGTTTTGTTTTTGGTGATGCCGCTACAGGTTTGGTTTTGGAAGATTACGAGC
>JAHFGK010000146.1 GCA_023247475.1 Candidatus Omnitrophota bacterium | reverse complement strand
AATTCCTTTATACTACAAATATTTCTGAAACGCTAGTTTTTTATCAAACAATCTTTTCCTCTCCTTTCAAAAAATTCCAACCGATCAAGGATAAAATTACTCCGGCCGCAATCAGCAGATAAAAATAAGGGAAAGAACGCTCTTTAAATTTAATACCGTAGATCTGTTTATGTTCGGGTTTATTGGGATTATAAAGGATCGTCACTTCCTCACCTTCGCGGATCATCCGCCAATTAAATTTGTCGACGGTAGCGGTGCACTTTTTTTCTCGTCCCGCCTTGTCTTTAAACCGGATAATAAAGTCATAGGCTGAAGGAGCCTGCCCTTTATAGATATTCACATCATAGCGTGCAATTTTTTTCTCCACCACACCATCGCGCGCATAACTTTGATTCCACATGAGTTTAAAGCCAATCAGGATTAATACAACGCCAACAGCCGCCATCAGTGTACTGGCGATACTTCTATATTGTTTGATAATATTAAATTCCGATTTATTTTGTACCATGGACTCCTCAAAAATATAATCAAGATATTCATCTACAAAACTCGCCAGAAGTAAGAGGCGGATATTCTCAACTCTTGTTCAAATTTGTGTTCATTATCGCATGTTGAAAAAATCAAGTCAAAAAGAAATATGGAATTTCACCATCCATTTTTATTTGCATTTTGAAGCAAAGTGTTCTATGATGGCTATGAAAATTCCACCAAGATTTCCCTCGAGAAAGCATAAATTTTTAAAAGGAATCGTTTTATGCAGATCCTATTAAATGGCAAAAAAAAAGAAATCCCTAACAACACCCAACTAAAAGAGATTATTGAACAATTCTGCAGAAATACGAAGCGTGTGATCGCCGAAGTCAATGGGGATATTGTGAAACGTCATCTGTGGGAAGAGTGTTTGATTCACCCAGGTGACACGATTGAACTCGTGAATTTGGTGGGAGGGGGTTAATTCGTAGTGCATACAGCATAATGTGTATTGCGTCGCAGTACGTAAAACGCAGTACGCACAACGCAATACTATAATAAATCTATGAATCCATCGACACTAACAACTTCATTAACAATCCAAGACGAACCGCTCATCATTGCCGGCAAATCTTTTACCAACCGTTTTCTTCTCGGTACCGGAAAATTTAAAAATAAAAAAGATTTGGCCGAAAGTATCGAAGCCTCGGGGGCGGAGATTGTGACGGTGGCGCTGCGTCGCATTGATTTGGAACGTCATGAGGACAATATATTAGAGTACATTCCCAAAAATGTGACGCTTTTGGTCAACACTTCCGGCGCTCGCAATGCGAAAGAAGCGGTGCGGATTGCGCATCTGGTGCGTGAGGCTGGTTACGGCAATTGGATTAAAATTGAAGTCATCAACGATAGCAAATATTTATTGCCGGACAATGCTGAAACGATTAAAGCAACCGAGATTCTTTCCAAAGAAAATTTTGTCGTTCTTCCCTATATATATCCGGATTTGTATGTGGCGCGCGAATTGGTGAAAGCCGGTGCGGCAACGGTCATGCCTTTGGGCTCATTTATCGGCAGCAATCAAGGTTTGAAAGCAAAAGAATTTATCCAAGTCTTGATTGATGAAATCGATCTTCCTATTATCGTTGATGCCGGCATCGGTTTCCCTTCGCAAGCAGCAGAAGCGATGGAAATAGGCGCGGATGCGGTGTTGGCGAATACCGCTGTTGCGACTGCTGGACGTCCGGCGCTTTTAGCAAAAGCCTTTGCGATGGCCATTCAAGCCGGACGATTGGGTTATTTAAGTAAATTGCCAGTAAAAAAAGATCTAGCCAGCCCCTCGTCACCATTGACGGGATTCTTGTATGAAAATGATAATACGATTGAACGCAGATGATCGCAGATCTAACGCAGATTCACGCCGATATTTATCTGCGACCAACAATGTGTAATCTGCGACTATCTGCGTATACTTAACCAATATGATTACCCTCACCCAAATTAAACAAATTCTCACCGACCACAACCCCAACACCACCGAAAACCTCGCCCTAGAATCCGCTAAAATAACACGCCAGTTTTTTGGCCGCACGATCTCTTTGTATGCTCCCCTGTACTTATCCAACTTTTGCAGCAGTTATTGTACATACTGCGGGTTTCACAGCCACAATCGGATCCAACGGATAAAATTATCGGTTGAGGAAATGCACAAAGAGATGTCATATGTGGCCAAAACCGGAATCGAAAACATTTTGCTTCTTACCGGCGAATCGTATAACGTCACGCCGACGTCTTATTTAAAAGAGGCCGTAGATGTGACCAAAAACTATTTCACTTCAATAAGTTTAGAAGTTCATCCGATGGACACGGATGAATATCGTGAACTTTATTTGAACGGCGTTGACGGTATCACGGTTTATCAAGAAACTTATGACCGTGAGCGTTACCAGGAAGTCCACGTCTCCGGAGTCAAAAGCAATTACGATTATCGTTACGCCACGCCCGAACGCGCGGCCAAAGCCGGGATTCGTCAAATTTCCCTGGGAATTTTATTAGGACTTTCCGATGTGACCGAAGATCTTTATGCGTTGTATCAACATCTGTGTTATATGGAAAAAAATTATCCGGGAGTGGAATACAGCGTTTCATTTCCGAGACTGCGTACTATTAAGGGAAGAGAGTTCGCCATCTGTGATATCGATGATATTACCTTTATTAAAATCATTTGCTTGACCCGCATCCATTTCCCGCGCGTTGGCATTAATTTATCCACACGTGAAAGTCCGAAACTGCGCGACCATGCGATTGAATTCGGCGTCACCAAAATCTCCGCAGGATCAAATACCTCAGTCGGTGGCTACACACTTAAGCCCGAAGAAGACCAAGACCCGCAATTTGATATTGAAGATAAACGCTCGGTTGCGGAAATTGTGCAGATGTTGAAGGAAAAAAATTTCGATCCGGTGTTTACCGATTGGAGACCGATTGGAAATGAATTAACTGAACGCAGATGATCGCAGATTGGGACACAGATCATCGCAGATGGAGCACATGGACACACGTACACCAAGAACTCGCCTTTACCATATACTTACAAATTTAAAAAATAATATCTGTTATTTGTGTAACTGGATTCTTAACGAAAAAAAGCTATCTATTTACGCCTTTCTCGTTTCTATAATAAGTCTGTTTATCTCCTACAAAGCTTATCAACTTTCAGAATCAACAAACCATTTACATATAATCCCTAACATAGAATTAACATATATCCAGGATAAAAATTCAGACCACTTGGTTATAAAGAATAAATCTCCCGTTGAAATAGTTTCATTGTCTATAAATTATAAAGCCTATGGTTTTGATAAAGAAAGAAATGAATATAAGATTGCAGCAGCTGGGAACAAAAATATCTTTGATGATTTAGGCGAAAATTGGATATATAAAGATAAATTAGGACCAAATGAATCAATAAACGAATATCTCGGAGAACTTTCGTCCGGTTCAGAATCGCCATCAAAACAATTAATCATTGCGAGAGTTTTCGACATCACGTATTTTAGGCCAGCAGATATGAATAAATTTCAAAAAAGATCAGTCTTCTTTATTGATGGTAATACTATTTATTCTTATGCTGAAGCAATGAAGACCAAACATCTTACAAGGCCTGTTCAAAAACTGGATGAATTTATTAATAAGATTTCAAAAATTCCAGATGTAACCCCCTTAAACATAAACATAAAAAAAGTTAACATCAAATAATGCAACCAAACTTCACATCTGCCTCGTGTACCTGTGTCCGTGCGTACCTGTGCTCCCATGACAACTAAAGAATTAAAACTAAAACCCCGCTGCGAATGGCCGGCCACGGATCCGCTTATGCTAACGTACCATGACGAGGAATGGGGCGTGCCGGTACACGATGACCGCAAACTCTTCGAATTCCTCGTCCTCGAATCCGCGCAAGCGGGTTTGAGTTGGCTAACGGTTCTGCGCAAACGCGAAGGCTACCACAAGGCGTTTGCCGATTTTGATCCGGAAAAGATCGCGCGGTTTGATGCGAAAAAGATCGCGACACTTCTACAAAATCCGGCGATCATCCGCAACCGCCTTAAAATCGAAGCAACGATCAATAACAGCCGTCAGTTCTTGAAAGTCCAAGAAGAATTCGGAAGCTTCGCCAAATACATCTGGCGCTTAGTCGATGGGAAACCTATTCGCAACAAGTGGAGGAAACTTTCTCAACTTCCCGCCATTACCAAAGAAGCCGAGGCCTTAAGTAAAGATTTAAAATCCCGCGGCTTTAAATTCCTCGGGCCCACCGTCATCTACGCCCACATGCAGGCTACCGGCATGGTCAACGACCAATCGTCAATTGTTTCCGCTATAAAGAAGTCTGATTCTTTTGATTCGGAAGAATAAAAAATTTGTATTTCCCTATATCAAGGTCAGCCTTATAATAGGAACAAAATTTAGAAATTTATAACTCATGCAACTCCTTCATCAATTCATTGACCTTTTTGTTCACCTCGATCATCACATCAACACCGTCATCCAAAATTACGGTTTGTGGACGTATCTAATTTTATTTGTGATCATTTTTTGCGAAACGGGTTTGGTGGTCACACCGTTCTTGCCGGGAGATTCGTTATTGTTCGCGGTCGGTGCCTTGTCCGTCAACGGTCCGCTGCAACCCGAAGGACTCATTGTGCTTTTAAGCATCGCCGCCATTGCCGGCGACAGCGCCAATTATGGCATCGGTAGTCTGTTGGCCCCGCGCGTGCTGCGTAACGAACGCATCCATTTCATTAAACCCGAACACATCCAACGCACGCATCGGTTCTACGAAAAATACGGCGCGAAAACAATCATCCTCGTCCGCTTTGTTCCCATCATCCGTACCTTTGCTCCCTTTTTGGCGGGGGTGGGGAGCATGACCTATCGAAAATTTTTAACCTACAACGTCATCGGGGGAATTTTGTGGGTGGTCATTGGTGTGCTTTCGGGGCACTTTTTCGGCAATCTCCCCTTCGTTAGAAAAAACTTTTCGCTGGTTGTTTTGGCGATCGTCGTCATTTCCTTAATTCCTGCCATCGTAGAATCTTTAAGGCATCGGCAAGAATAGAAATAATAAGACAGCTCACTTAATTCTTTTTTTTCGTTTTCCCAGAACCTTCGCCACCACCGCCAGCAAAGATACCACGGCAACAAATAATAGATACAACTCGCTAAAAAGAAGAGCGTTGTAATTCGTCAACAGATAATCCAGCATGGTCTGTAACAACGCCTTAGGATCTTTGATAATGCTCAATCCGATTCCGGCCAAAATAAATTGCAGCCAAAGGATTCGTGGGGCCGAGGCAAGTAAAGCCACGGTGAAATATTTTCTAAAAGGCACTTTTGTTAACCCATACGCTAAATCCAAGAATCGATACGGGATGAAGGGATTAATCCGTAAGGCAAAGATGCCTAAATATCCCGAATGGCTTTTCACCATTTCCAAATTTTTCTCCTTTTTTCTAAATTTTTCTTCAACAAACCCTCGACCCAATTTTCGACTTAAGTGAAAAAATATAATCGCCTGAATCATCTCCGCCACATAAATAAAGACGGTGCTGATATAAGGGCCAAAAATTGCCGCTCCGGTGATTCTAAAAAAATCATTCGGACCCACCCAAACAAGAATCGTCAAAACAACATACAGCACAACAAAGATCAAACCCGATAACCATAACGGAAATTTTAAAAGAAAGGCTTTGTATTGTTCAAAATCAATATGAAAAAATTGGCCCAAAGAAATGCAAATCAAAATAATCAGAATAAATAACCAGAATCGGACGGTTTGACTTTGAAGATTGAGTTGAGCAGCCATGATTTTCTCCTCGTTAACAGAAGAGGGCTAGCCGTTTTAAAACGGCTAGCCCTCTTCTGTTAGTTCTTACCCTAAAACCATACCGGGGATAAAAAATTAAGTTCTAAATTCCGCGAAAAGATCGGTACTTAAGTACCGCTCACCGGTGCTGGGAATAATGGCAACAATCAATTTCCCTTTATTCTCCGGTCGTTGAGCAACTTTCAGCGCAGCGCACAATGCCGCACCGGAAGAAATACCGGCTAAAATCCCTTCTTCACGAATCAACATTTTCGCATGCGAAAAGGCTTCGTCATTATCCACTTGAATAATCTCATCAATAATTTTGGTGTTGAGAATCGATGGAGTAAACCCAGCGCCGATCCCTTGGATCTTATGCGGACCGGGTTGTCCCCCCGATAATACGGGAGAACCTTTTGGTTCTACGGCAATCGCTTTAAAACTCGG
>JAHFGK010000145.1 GCA_023247475.1 Candidatus Omnitrophota bacterium | reverse complement strand
ACCATAACTAATCAAGGGAAGCGTTATCCCCACCACTGGACAGAGCCCCATCACCATTCCAATGTTAATAATGACCTGTAAGGTTAAAATACTGACAATTCCCACCGCCACCATAGACCCGAATTGGTCTTTGAGGTGTTCCGCAATTCGCAAGCCGCAGGAGATCACAACAAAATAACAAGATAACAAAACTAAGGCACCGATCAAACCCCATTCCTCCCCAATCACGGAGAATATAAAATCGGTGTGACGTTCAGGCAAAAAATTAAGCTGGTTCTGTGTCCCAGCGAACCATCCCTTTCCCAATAATTTCCCCGAGCCAATAGCGATCTTTGATTGAATAATCGTATATCCTGCACCTAATGGATCAATATTGGGATTCAAGAAAACCAACAAGCGATCTTTCTGATAAGGTTTGAGTAATTTCCAGGCCAAGGGTACGAACATACAACAAGTAGTCAAAAACCCGATTAAATAACGATAAGACAATCCATTAACAAAAAGCATAATGAGAAATGTCCCAAAAAGTAGAACCGCTGTTCCTAAATCCGGCTGTTTAAAAATCAAAAGCATAGGGACAAGTGTCAAAAAAAGCGGAAAAAGAAGATCACGAATTAAAATTTCTATTTTTCCCCAATACCGGAAAGAGACCTTAGAATGATGTTGACTAAAATAACGCGATAATAACAAAATCAAAGACAATTTTGTTAACTCGGAGGGCTGAAAACTAATAGCCCCAATTTCCATCCAACGACGGGCTCCTAAGGCATGTCGACCACTTATCAAGACAAAAATCAAAAGGATAATGTTAAGGCCATAAAGAAAATAAGCTAAATCAAAAAATTTGCGATAATCGATGCGACTGATCAGAAACATCAGGAAAAGCCCTACTCCTGCGCAACCCAATTGATCATAAAAAACTTTATGGGACACCCGAACATTCTCATAAGTGGCGCTATAAAGGGCAATCAATCCAAACGAAATGATAAGGATGGTGAATGTCCAGATATAGAAACCTAAATTGCGTTGCATCGTTTATAAAATTTTAAGATGAAAGTTGAAAGTTTTACTATATTTATTTTTTAGAAAACAGTATATGCCTTTTACAATATGTGTTCTGCCTGCATGCGTAGTAATAATTCCCGGGCCACTTGACAAGCATAATAGCTCGAACCGCTGTGCTCTAAAAAAACACCAAAAGCAATTTTCATTTTTTCTGTTTGCGTGTACCCGATAAACCAGGCATGGTTCTTTTTTTCGCCCGAGGTCTGCGCTGTTCCTGTTTTTCCGGCAACCGGAATTCCATCGATATTTAAAATATGGGCTGTCCCTGTTGGATCACTCACAACGGACTGCAAAGCTGTTTGTACGATATTAAAAACTTTTTTATCAATATCAATGTACTTGGGAAGAAAATATTGTTCTACCCTTTTAGACCCAATAGTTTTGAGCACATGCGGCTGAACCATTTTCCCATCTTCCGCGACCGCAACCATCATACGTACCAACTGCAGTGGCGTTACCAAAACCTCTCCCTGCCCTACTGAAAAATTCAACGTATCACCATTATACCATTGCCGTTGCCCACCTTTGCGATGATGTCGGCCAGGAATAAATCCCAGTTCTTCATAGGGTAAATCAATATCCGTTAATCGTCCCAGTCCAAAGATACGTGCGTATTTATTGATCCTATCCGGTCCCATTAATAATCCCACGTTGCCAAAATAGACATTACACGAATGAACGATGGCCGTATGCAGTTCTTGAATCCCATGAACATGAGAACATCGAAATTGTCGTCGCCCTAACTGATAATACCCGGGACAAATAAAAGAAGTGGAAGGAACAATTTTTCCTGTATATAGTGCCCCAATGGCTAATGGCACTTTAAAAACTGAACCCGGCGGAAATTGTCCTTTAATCGCACGATTCAAAAGAGGTGAACCAGGATCAGAAAATAAAAGAACAGCCTGGTTACTTTCTCTGGCAGAAACAAACAAATTAGGATCGAAGGATGGAGAATTACTCATCGCCAGGACTTCCCCATTATCTCGATCTAAAACGACAACCGTTCCCGGGGTATCTTTAAGTACATCGGCTGCGATTTGTTGAATACGATTGTCGATCGTTAGAGTAATCTCCTCTCCTTGCTGAGGTTGCTTAAAGCCTAAGAGTCTCACTTGCTGGCCTCGACTATTGACCTCAATTTGTAAACCCCCGTCGCCCCCTTTAAGATAAGCATCATAATATTCTTCCACGCCAGAATACCCCACAATACTTTGGGTGGTATAACCATAATCTTTTAATCGTTCTATTTTGGGCTGATTAATCTTACCCACATACCCTAGAACATGGGCATTACTTTCCTCATACAAATAATAACGTACCAATTCTTCTTCAATCGATAAACTGGGGAAACGAAATTTATTTTCGGCAATCATAAACGCTAATTCGCGAGGGATATCTTCCGCGACGACAACCGGAGCAAAGGGCGCAAATTTTTTCTGTTGGTACCTTCGGAGTAATTCTTTTTTATCGATTTGTAAGACGTGACTTAAAAAAGTAAACAGTTCTTCCCCATTTTGAATATCTTGGGGCGTAATTGTGACATTAAAGGAAATTCGATTATCAGCGAGAACAACACCATTTCTGTCTAAAATCCGTCCTCGCTTTCCTAATAAGGGCACAATGCGGATATGATTACTAATACTTAATTGGTAAAAATACCATCCTTTAAGAACTTGGTGATAAACCAAATCTAAAGCGGTAATGAGAAACAGGATAACAATAATAATTTTGAGAATTCGAATCCGCATTTTGTAGAAAAATTATTTTATCGAAAATTTTACCACAATTTTCTTTAACCGAGCCCAAACATAGTTAGCCATCAATGTCGTGGCCAATACTTCGGGGAAGAGGACATTCACAATCATTTCGCGAAAATCAACAAGATTGAAGATAGAATTAAGCATGGCGTGGATCAAAGCGTTCAGAATCGTAATCAAGAAAATCAAAAGAACTCGCGATGATATTGACCCGATCTGGTAAAGATACCTTTTAATTAAAGTTGTTAAATACGCACAAATAACAAAAGAAAAAATGTTCGAACCGAAAAAATCGATACCGAAACTGTCTTTGACAATACCAGCCATGACGGCGGTCAAAAGACTGTAACGTATACCAAGATAAAGGTTAAAAAAAATAATTAGGGTGATTAGAAGATTGGGGGTAAACCATCGTCCCAATAAATTGAATAACACGAATTCTATAAAGTAAAAAATAAACGCTAAAAAGGTAATAACGATAATTCGGCGCATGGATTTATTTTAGACAATTAACGATGATATTATTTCTGAATGACTAAAACTTCCTCGATCTGTGAAAGAGTAATTGCTGGTTGTACCATACACTCAAGAGTTGAATTGTTAAGATTGTATTGGACACCGATTACCTCCCCAATCAACACCCCTTCCGGGAACGACGAACTTAATCCGGACGTAATAACTTTATCTCCTACTTCAATCGCCGCCTTAGCCGACAGATAGCGCATCCGACATATACCCTGGAGCGTCCCCTCGATTAATCCAATTTCTCGTGGGCGTTGGACGAGCGCCGGCACATTAAAGTTAGGGTCATTGACCAAAATGACTTTACTCGTATGTTCATTCACTTCCGCAATTTTACCAACAACACCTGTTGAATTCACCAACGGCATGCCAATCGCAATCCCATCCTGTTTCCCTTTATCAATGATCATCGAAGAGTTCCAATTGGAAGGATCCCGACCGATGACGTTGGCCGCAACCGAAGAATAAACTAACCTTCGCTTGAAATCCAGAAGCTGTTGTAAGCGACTATTCTCACGAATGACCTCTTCTAATCCAATTAAACGGGCTTTTAAGAGATCATCCTCTTTTCTAAGTCTTTTATATTCCTCAAATATTTTATGATAATATAAAATTTTCTTGATTTCCCAGAATGGAGAAGAAATAAAACGTATAAGTCCTACGGATCGGTCAACGATTTGGGATTCTACGGGAGCAAAAATTTCTGAACGCGTAAAAAGAAGGAAAACGGGGAACAGAAGGATTAGAAAATAAAAGACAAACTTTTTATTATTCTGAGACACACGATAATCAAAGATTAATTAAAATTTATAAGTAGACAAATGTAACTTAATCGGAAGAAGAGATGAGGATTAAAAATCGAGTTTCGTATTGACGACCATTCTTTTTCTCAAACGGGCCGGCATATTCAAAACATGCCCTGTCCCTAACACAACGGCCGTTAAAGGATCATCCGCTACGTGAACTGGCAAACCAGTTTCTTCGGCAATGCGTTTATCAAGCCCGCGTAAAAGCGAACCACCACCCGCCATGACAACACCGCGATCAATTAAGTCGGCAGCTAATTCCGGGGGTGTATTTTCCAGAGTTGTTTTGGCTGCTTCCACAATCGCTTGGACTGGTTCATTAAGGGCCTCTCTAATTTCAGCCGAAGTAATGGTGATGGTTTTTGGTAAACCTGAGATAAGGTCACGGCCTCGAACATCCATTGTGAGTTCTTCCTCTAGAGGATAAGCCGAACCAATCCTAATTTTAATTTCTTCCGCCGTGCGTTCCCCAATCATGAGATTATACGTTTTACGCAAATATTCAATAATGGCCGCATCCATTTCATCCCCTGCCACACGAATCGATTTCGAATATACCAAACCACCGAGAGAAATCACCGCAAATTCTGTTGTCCCACCTCCGACATCAACGATCATATTACCCGCTGGTTCTTCAACCGGCAACCCCACGCCAATCGCCGCGGCTTTAGGTTCTTCAATCAATTCCACCGATCGAGCGCCAGCCCGCTCGGCAGAATCTTTGACCGCACGCTTTTCAACTTCAGTAATCCCCGAAGGGATTGCGATCACAATCGCTGGTCTCACAAAAGGGCGACGATGATGAACCTTTCTAATAAAATATCGAAGCATGGCTTCGGTAATTTCGAAATCCGAGATAACTCCATCTTTCATAGGGCGAATAGCCACAATATTTCCGGGTGTGCGTCCTAAGGTCCTTTTGGCCTCCTCTCCCACATATAGAACGCGATTGCTCTCTTTTTCAATAGCGACGACTGAGGGTTCACACAAAACAATTCCTTCTCCTTTGACATAAATCAAGGTGTTCGCTGTCCCTAAATCAATCCCCATGTCACTGGAGAAAAGACCTAAGATATAATTAATACTTCTTTTAATAAATTTAATTATCTTAAAAAGCATAAAATTTCCTTATCGTCAGAAGATTTTCTCTTTGAAATTTTTTTAAATAAACAGGTGTATCATATATGAAAAGAAAATCACTGTCAAACGTATTTTAAATTTTTAGCTCCCCTAAATTTGACCTCTAATCTTTTGTAACACTTTCTTATTAAAGACTTTTGGAATTAACTATGAGAGACTGCTTGAGGGTTTAAACTTTTTAAATCGCACACAAATTTGGGATAAGATTTACTGGTGCACTCAATATCTTGAACCACGGCACCGATCTTAAGACCCAAAATACTGAAGGCCATAGCGAGACGATGATCGTGATGCGGATCTAAGAGAACATCTTGTTCATAATTTTTTTGTGGATGAATAATTAATGCGTTAGTTGTCTCATCAATTTTCGCCCCAATCTTAAGAAATTCGGTTCGTAAATCACTGATCCGATCGGATTCTTTACTGCGAACGTGTTGAATATCGTAGAGCCGTGTGGTGCCTCGGGCGAATAAAGCAACAACGGTCATAATCGGAACGAGATCGGGGCAATTTTTCAAAGAAAAATTGCCCCCCTTCAACTTAAAGGGTCCCTGTATTCTAATTGCTCGCGTGGTCTTTTGAAACCTAGCCCCCATTTTATGCAGTAAACCATAAATTTCGCCATCCGCTTGAATAAAATTGTTGTTCAATGATCCGGTTAACACCACATCCGAGGGAATCAAGGCCGCCGCCGCCATAAAAAATGCCGCCAAACCATAATCCGAAGGAACAATAAAATTTTTTAATCCTTTAAATTGCTGACAACCTTTAATCAAAAATAATCGTGGACTCCCCTGGCGAATACGAACCCCACTCGACTTAAGAACTTGTTGCGTCATCTTGATATATTCAATAGAGACAATTTTTCTGCCTGTAATGATCAATTGGGTGTCCTCCTCAAGCAGGGGACAAGCAATAAGCAATGCTGAGATAAATTGCGAGCTTAAACTGCCGTCAATTTCAATTCGACCGCCATGCAATTTGCTTCCTTTAATTTTAATCGGGACACTT
>JAHFGK010000144.1 GCA_023247475.1 Candidatus Omnitrophota bacterium | reverse complement strand
CGCGCGCCCGGAGGCTCGTTCATTTGGCCATAAATCAAAGAAGTTTTATCTAAAACTCCAGCTTCGTGCATTTCTTTGTAAAGCGCTGTTCCTTCACGGGTGCGTTCCCCCACACCGGCAAAAACAGAATATCCGCCATGTTCCTTGGCAATATTATTAATGAGTTCTTGAATGATAACTGTTTTACCAACCCCCGCACCGCCGAATAAACCAATCTTTCCGCCTTTTCGATACGGCGCCAATAAATCAATGACCTTGATCCCAGTGACGAGAATTTTATCGGATGTATCCTGCTCGGCAAACGCTGGCGCCGGACGGTGAATCGGCATCCTTTTGACAATTTTAATGGGACCGGCTTCATCAATGGGGTCACCTAAAAGATTCATAACCCGCCCTAATGTTCCCTCCCCCACCGGCATAGTCATTCCCTCACCGGTATTGAGCACTTCCATTCCGCGTACTAAACCATCTGCGGTGTCCATAGCAATCGTGCGCACCGTGTTTTCGCCTAAATGCTGCGCCACTTCTAAGGTTAAATTCCAGGGTTCGTTGTTGATGGACGGATTGGTTGTCTTAAGCGCTGCATAAATCGAGGGTAATTGGCCATGCGGAAACGAAACATCCACCACCGCTCCGAAAACTTGGGTGATTTTTCCCTTAGCGAACTGTGTTGCCGTTGTCATGATCAACCTTTCTTTTCTGCAATTATTTTAAGGCTTCGGCTCCGGATACAATTTCAATTAATTCTTTCGTGATTCCCGCCTGACGAGCGCGATTACGGTATAGAGTATATCGATCAATTAATTCCGAGGCATTTTTGGTGGCGCTTTCCATCGCGGTCATTCGCGCCCCATGCTCACCGGCAGAATTTTCTAAAAGGGCAAAATAAACACGGAAAAATAAGTATTTGGGAATAAGAAAATTTAATAGTTCCTCTTGGGCTGGTTCAAAAATATAATCGGAACGTATTTTAGTGCCCCCTTCCAGCAAAATTTTAGGTTCGATGGGCAGGATCTTCTCGAATAAGGGTGTTTGGGATAACGGGCTATGATAAATATTGTAGGCCAAATAAATTTCTTGATACTTTCCCGAAATAAAATCGTCAACTAATTCTTTGCCAATGGTGGTGGCGGTTAAAAAATCCGGTTTTGCCGTGACGCCTTTATGATCTTTTATGACATTAGCAAACTTTTTGAGGAAGATGGTACTGCGTTTCCCACAGCAACGCAATTCGATTTGCTGATACTTGGACTTTTCTTGCGTGATCCATACGGCCACGCGTTTATTCAACGTATTGTTAAATGACCCGCACATCCCTTTATCGGAACTGATGACAAGAATTTCGATATTATCGATTTGTTTATAGGGTGTGAATAACGGGTGGGCGGCTGATTCCACGGAGGTAGCGAGCCGTGCGATCAGATCTTTTAATCTTTGGGCATAAAGTTTTGCTTGCCGCTGATTTTCTTGGGCACGGTACAATTTACTCATCGCAACCAACTTCATGGTCCGCGTCATTTTCTCGGTATTGTGTAAGCGGTGTAGCTTAACGTTATATTCTTTGATGGATGGCATGTCACTACCTAAGCTCTATAACTCCGTTTAAAATCTTTCAACAAATCATCCAATGCTTTCTTCACTTCATCTGTCAAAGCCTTTTGTTCATTAAACAATGTCATAAAATCCGCGTAAGTGCTGTCTAAGGCTTCGTGGAGTTTCATTTCGAAATCTTGGATTTTATCAGGCGGGATATCATCGAGATATCCGTTCACACCCGCATAAATAATCACAACTTGTTTCCCAACCGGGAGCGGTTCATGTACACCTTGCTTAATAATCTGCATTAATCGCTCTCCCCGGTCCAATTGTCGTCGGGAAGCGGCATCAAGGTCAGAAGCAAATTGGGCAAAGGCGGCTAATTCCCGATATTGGGCCAAATCCAAACGTAGACTCCCGGCCGCTTGTTTCATCGCTTTGATTTGCGCATCGCCACCGACACGGGAAACGGAAAGCCCGGGATTAATGGCTGGCCGTTGACCAGAATAAAATAAATCCGATTCCAAATAAATTTGACCGTCCGTAATCGAAATGACGTTCGTGGGAATATAGGCGGTGACATCACCAGCTTGGGTTTCAATGATCGGAAGCGCAGTTAAACTGCCTGCTCCCTTTTTTTCGCTCATTTTCGCCGCACGTTCCAGTAACCGGCTATGTAAATAAAAAATATCTCCCGGATAAGCCTCGCGTCCTGGCGGTCGACGCAAAAGCAGTGATAATTGTCGATACGCTTGGGCCTGCTTAGTTAAATCGTCATAAATAATTAGAGCATGACGGCCGCTGTCCCGATAATATTCGGCCATGGTTGCGCCGGCATAAGGCGCTATAAATTGCATGGGTGCTGGTTCGGAGGCAGTCGCGGCAACAATGGTCGTATACTCCATCGCCCCATATTTTTTAAGGACTTCATAAACCTGCGCCACGGTGGAACGTTTCTGTCCAATCGCCACATAAAAACAATAAACCCCGGTTCCCCGTTGATTAATGATGGTATCAATGGCGAGGGTTGTTTTACCTGTCTTCCGATCGCCAATAATCAATTCGCGTTGCCCTCGGCCAATAGGAGTTAAAGCATCAATAACTTTAAGCCCCGTCTGAAGGGGTTCGTGGACATTTTGTCGATCAATAATTCCGGGCGCTTTGACTTCGATTTGACGGAATTCTTTGGCGTGAATAGGGGCATTGCCATCAATGGCTTCTCCTAAAGCATTCACAATACGTCCGCATAATTTTTCTCCCACCGGAACGGAAGCGATGCGTTTGGTACGCTTAACAAGGTCACCTTCCTTAATATGCGTATCTTCGCCAAAAATCGCGACCCCCACATTATCTTCCTCCAGGTTCAAAACCATACCCATCAGGCTACCGGGAAATTCCACTAACTCTCCGGCCATGACGTTCGCTAAACCGTAAATTCGGGCAATTCCATCGCCGACTTTTAAAATGCGGCCAACCTCATAAGTATCCAGTTCCTGTTCAAACTCAGCTAATTGTTGTTTAAGAATGGCCGATATCTCTTCTTGCCGCAATTCTTTCGTCATTTCAGCTTCCTTTATTTAGGAGCAACTCGTTTACTTTGAATTTACGCATGGATGACATTCTGTTTGAATTTCTCTAATTGAGTTTGAATGGAAAAATCATAAATGAGGTCCCCCAATTGCAACTTAAATCCACCAATGAGTTTTGGATCAACCTCTGCGGTGGGTTGAATTTCTTTGTTCAATCGTGATTTTAGTTTATGACATATTGACTGAATTTGATCTTCGGCTAAACTCTCCGGCGCAGTCACCGTAACCCGGAGGATATTTTTATACTCAATATACAGATTAACAAAAATTTCACTCACGGACTCAAGGAGATCTAATCGATTTTTGCGTATTAAAAGGCATAATAATTTATAGATAAGCGGATGGGCATGGTCCTTAAATAGGACATCAACTATTTTTTGTCTTTGTTCGGGAGATAATTCCGGATCTTTAAGAAAAGCGCTTAGTTCCTTTGTGGTCGAAATCAAATTTAAAATCTTGTTTATTTCCTTGTGGACGGGATCCAAAGTATTTTGTTGAATAGACAATTCAAACAAGGCTTGGGCGTAACGTTTTGCAGCTTTATGAATAATCATGAGTTTTACTGTCGAAGTGAAAAAACGATTGGTTAAAGCTTTTTAATGAGCTCATTAACTAATTTCCGATTCTTTTCGGTATCCAGATTCTCCTCAATAATCTTACTGGCGAGGGCCACCGCAATCTCGACACTTTCCGTTCGTAAGATAGCCTGCGCTTTTTCGGTTTGGGCATTAATTTCCCGCTGGGCATTCTCCAGCAGAATTTGAGTTTCTTCTCTAGCCTTTTGTTCGATGGTCTTGGCAGCCTCATAAGCCCCTTTTCGTGCTTGGGCAACAATCTCTTTAGCTTTTTGGTCCGCCTGAGCAACAAGTTGGTTACATTTTTCGGTGACTTTGGCCATCTCCGAACGGGCAGCATCGGCTTCTTCTAAAGAACGTCTTATATACTCTTCTCTAGCATTGAGGGCGGTTAAAATGGGTTTCCACGTAAATTTATATAAGATTGCTAAAACGATAAAAAAGGTGACCCACGTTAAAATGACAACCTGTACTTCCGGACTAAAAATATTAAATGTGGAATCTGTTTCCATTTATCAATTTAAGTATGATTGTTTTTAAAAAATTTTCTCCATTCAACGATTGATCAGCAAAAATTAACTGTTGCTTGACTCAAGGGAAACTTATTTTAATGCGAGGAAGCATATCGCCAAGGCAAAAAGAGAAATCCCTTCAATGAAAGCAATGGCAATCAGCATGACGGTTTGGATCCTTTTTGTCTCTTCCGGCTGGCGGGCTATGCCCGTAAGGGCCGAAGCCGCTAAGATACCAATGCCTATCCCTGCCCCAATGACGGCCAAACCAGCTCCAACGGCCGCAAATGATCCATGCATCGCGAATTCCATAATGTTATTCCTTTCTCTTTTCCTCTTTAGGACAGTAAACTGAATAATTTTGTGAAGTGTATTATACTGATCGACATTAAATCTGTAAAGCTTTGTTGTGGCTATTTCAATGCTGGGGATGGTACATTTGCCCCATAAACAAAGCCGAAAGCAAGGTGAAAATATAAGCCTGCAAAAAAGCAACAAAGATTTCCAGTAAAAACATAAACACCGCCAAGATAACCGTGGGTAAAGCGACCGCTCCTAAAAGAGCAACTAATCCTAACAAGCATAAAATCACAATATGACCCGCAAACATGTTGGCAAACAATCGGATCATCAAGGCGAAGGCTTTAATAAACATCCCGATGAATTCGATGGGGACAAGAAAAAACAGAATGGGAAACGGAACCCCCTCGGGCACAAATGCCTTTAAAAACCCGATAAAACCATTTTTATAAATGGCCCCTAGGATCATTAAGGAAAGGGTAATAAATGCTAGTGCACCCGTGACATTGACATTAGCCGTGGGAGACGAAAATAACGGAATTAATCCCATAAGATTAAGTCCTAGAATGAAAAAAAAGAAAGTACAAAATAGCGGCGTCATGCGAAGACCATCTTCTTTCCCGAGACAGGCAATGGAAATTTCATCGCGGATAAAAATAACAAATATTTCCAGAAAATTATTTATTCCTCTGGGAAAGCGCTGGTTTCGTTTGTAACAAAAGCAGAATAGATAAATTAGGAAAAGACTACCTAAAATCATCATGAAACCGTGTAAACTAATAAAGGGGGGAAGCTTAATGGGAGCTAAAAAGGGCAATTGCCATTCATTTGAGTTTCGTACATGGTGCATAATGTAGTGTTCAAGATCGAAATTTTTTGCTGCGGTCATAATCGTTTATGTGAATTTATCGACTTATCATTTTCTTCTGGAGGTTCGCGATTGAGTTGCCGAATGGCCTTCCAGATTTCATAGCCGCAGTAAAACAATCCTAAAAATATACCGGTCAGTGTTGCCGCCATACCCCCACCTCGTTTTTGATCGATATAGTACCCGAGAAAGGAGAAAAAAATCATTCCGGCCACTATACTTAATCCGAGGTTTACCAATGGAGAATATTTTCGTGAGGGTTCGTTAGATTGCTGTTCCTTCAATTTTTTACGATTCTTAGATTGATCTTAAAAGATTTGGCACCGAATTTATAGCTTTATATAGCGGCTAATGCAAAAAATTAAAAAAAGCAATGTGACTGTCAATAACATTCCCGATGGCATAAAATGCTGAGTCTTGATAAATCGCATAATAAACATGCACGTTAATAATCCGGCAACTGCCGTCAAAAACAAATATCCTTGTTTCGGGCTGACCGTTGCCCAGTAAAGCCCCAAGAGGACCAGGACTCCCGATAACGATCCCGCAATCAAGGAAATTTTACTCCCTGCTTTCCAACCGAAAAGAGCACCTATAAATAAAAATAAAGCGTACAATACGACAATTGTATTATTCATGGTCCTGGCTCCTCACATTCAAAAGTGTTTTATAGCGTAATGGAGATTTGAAGCGATTTAACTTTAACAAATGTTATCCCGTATGTCAATGAATTCAAAATATTTGCGCCACTGAATTAAGGAACTAAAATTTTTTGCGGATGTGAAACCTGTACCGATTTTCGCGGCAAAGAGGCCTCCACACTATCTGCCAAGGCCGTTATGAATGCCGGATAACATTCCAATGCTTTCGACATGCGAAAATCCGTAATGCCCAGATCATTGGCCAGTTTTCGGTATTCCATATCGATCTCACAGAGTGTCTCGATATGATCCGTGACAAAGTCGATGGGAACAATCAATACTCTTTTTA
>JAHFGK010000011.1 GCA_023247475.1 Candidatus Omnitrophota bacterium | reverse complement strand
TAGTTATAGTTATATTATCAATAAATTCTGTCACAAAAAATGTATACTTTTTGTTACAAAACCTGGCGGTTAATGTCTGGAAAGCATGTTTCATCCATAATTATTTCTCTACCGCCGCCTCAATCGCGGCCTTAAAAACTGTTTCGATGCCAAAAGACAGCCCCGAATCAATACATTTTTCTGCCGTACGCATTTCATCATCCGTTAATCTGCGATTAAACATGCTTACAGCGACGTCTTGAACATCTTCGGCAGAAATAAAAAACACTGTTTTCGCTTCGTCATAGTTTATCTTCATCTATTAGTCTCTCCTCATTATTGATTAGGGGTTGCTTCCCTTTATTTGTGTCACAAAATTATTTAAAGAATCTTTATTGGTTTGATAATGAATATCGTCAATTCTTAAATATTCAGGCCTATCCCCAACTGGCTTAGCTAATTCTGGATAAAACAATGCTAAATTTTTCTGATTCTTTTTCATGGCGCTCCCATAAATTATTCCTTTAAAACCCAGAGATTTAAATATGTCGGATAAATATTGGGTGCCAATATAATCAGTTGATTCATGGTAAGGGTTTATTGGAATAGAAAAAAACAGACCTATTCCCCACCATAAGAGTTCTTCTTCGTCTTTTTCTGTTACTTTACTATCAACGGTCTTTTTATAATAATCCTCAATAGTTATAATGTTTTTTGTTGTATCAACGACCTCGATATTTCTTATTAATTCAAATTTTGCCACATTAATGTGCGCCCCTAAATGTGGCTTTATTTCGGCAATAGCCGTATTTACCTCATCTGCTAAATATAAACACGGAACCCCCTTAGAATTTATTCTACCCGCTTGACTTTCTTTTCTTGGAGGCGCCCCTAGTTTTTCCTTCGGCAAATAATTGCCCTTTAACATATGATTATGAACCTCAATCTTTTTCTCATCAAGGATGCGCGCCCTATAAAAACCTTGATCCTTATTAAGCGTTTGTTTTCTTGCGACCGCTGTGCGTTTAATCTTATCGATAAAATCAACCCAATCAGAGTCCAACTCCGAGGAAGAGACCTCTGGTATATAAGTAAAAAAATCTTCCAGTAGTTCAAAATAATTTTTAGCCATTGCTCAAAATAAAGATTTCTCTAACCTGTCCTTACGTTTTTCCCAATCAGGCATTTTTGACTTCAAATAATTATAAAACACCTTGTTATGATTTTTATACCGCATGTGACATAACTCATGCGTAATGACATAATCAATACATTCCTTCGACGCAGAGATCAAACGAGGATTTAAAATAATCCGTCTTTTACCAATAAAGCTCCCCCATCTTTTGTTCATCTTTCTCAAAATTAACTCTGGGCTTTCCTTAATAACCAAATTGATCTAATATTGCAGCATATCGTTCCTGAAATACAATCTCGGCTCTTTTTTGATACCATCTCTCAATCAAAAATTTGTTATATCTAGTATCTGAGACTGATCCTTTTGTTAGAACAAACAGCTTGCCTTTTGTTAATAAAACTCCATTGCTCTTCCCCCATCTCACTATAAGTTGATACTGTCGCCCCAAGTACATTAAACTCTCACCGGAAACATACTCTCTTTCATAAGTGGTTCTTTGAAACTTCGCAAAAAACTTCAGCTGTTTTGTTAACCACATCCATTTGCGTTTAAAAAATGAATTGATTCGCTCTTCTTGGGCATGTTCAGGGCACTTTAGAATAATACCCATATCTGGTCGGACTGTTAGAGATAATGTCTTGCGCTCTTGACGTAGAAGTTCATACTGATATGTGTAATTGCCGTAATTGAATTCTTTAACATTCACGCTTAAAAATCTCCGCGCCGTTAACGATCGCCACAACGATCTTTTTATCTTTGGGATCAAGCGAACGGTCAACAACAAGAATATCGCCTGAATGGATTCCAGCTTTGATCATAGAATCACCTTTGACTTTGACAAAAAAAGTCGAAGCCGGGTGTTTAATTAGAAACTCATTTAAATCGAGTTTTTTATCGAGGTAATCATCTACTGGGGAAGGAAAACCCGCCGCAATCCTTGATACGAAGAGAGGCAGCTTTTGTCGAGTGGCTGTATCGGCTTGATAGATTTCTAAAACTGTAATATCTTTCGCGGTCATAATCTTACCTTTGATTGCGTATTTTACCGCGAAGCTTTAGCTTGCACAAGGAAAAGGATTGACCCCCTTTTCCGCTTACTTTTCAGTGCCAGATTTGTGCCAACTTTGTGCCAAAATGTGCCATATTTCGCCAAAGTTGACCGAAATTGAGGCGATCGGAAGGACCTAACCAAAAAGCCGTTTCCTCAACGAGAAAACGGCTTTTATACTGGTTGCGGGGGCACGATTTGAACGTGCGACCTTCAGGTTATGAGCCTGACGAGCTACCAGGCTGCTCCACCCCGCGATGTATCTTAATGTAAATTGTGAATTAATTGTGGTAATCGCGGGGCTGCCGGCAATGCCTTCAGCATTTGCCGGGCTGCCCCGCGTCTTATTATCTCAAAATTTGCCCCGCGACGATGAACGCCATCTTAAAAAATACTTTACCAGAAAAGCGTGAAATCGTCCCAGCGACCAAAAGGGAGCTGGGATTACCTTAAAAATTCTCAAGTGACAAAAATTATTTTTAAACCTTCGGTGCTTCTACTCGGCTGCCCCGCTTTTACATACTTTAAATCTTCTTAAAAACTAACACTAACAATCAATCCACTAATCTTACTAAACGCTACCTACTATTTTGTTCTACCGCATTCACCGGCATCAATTTATAAACGACCTCACCTTCCTTAATCAATCCCATTTTTTCCCGCGCGACTTTCTCAAAATACTCCGGGTCTTCTTCTAATAACCGTTTCTCTATTTTCAAACGAGCGTTTTTATCCTCTAGCTCTTTAATCTTTCTCTGGTACTCAAAATTCTTCTGCTGCAAATCCTGCATCTTCGTATACGACGGCAAAAAAACAATCAACACAATCGTCGCAAAGGCGAATAACCAAATGGCGTTTTTGAGCATGTCTTTAACGCAGATGATCGCAGATTTGAGTCACAGATGATCGCAGATCTGTGATCATCTGTGCTTTTCAATCTATGCAATCTGTGTCTAATAAATTTTTCCCCACAACGGTCCCGCATAAACCGCTTTTTTCCCTAATTCTTCTTCAATCCGCAAAAGTTCATTATATTTCGCTAAACGATCCGTGCGTGAAAGAGATCCAGTCTTAATTTGTCCCACCCCGGTTGCAACCGCCAAGTGGCTAATGGTTGTGTCTTCTGTCTCACCGGAACGATGGGAAATAATGGAGGTGTATTTATTTTCTTTCGCTAATTGAATAGTATCCAATGTCTCGGATAAACTACCAATCTGATTGACTTTGACTAAGATTGAGTTTGCAACTTTCTTCTTAATCCCTTCTCTTAATCGTTTGACATTGGTGACAAAAAGATCGTCACCAACCAACTGAATACTATTACCAAGTTTACTTGTCAATTCTTTCCATCCCGCCCAATCATCCTCATAAAGACCGTCTTCAATAGAAATGATTGGATATTTTTTAATCAGTTTCGCATAAACATCGATCATTTCCGGAGCGGTTAATTGCTTACCATCATATTGATATTTGCCGTTCTCATACAGGGAGGAAGATGCCACATCTAAAGCGATAAACACATCCTTATCGGGTTTATATCCTGCCTTTTCAATCGCCTCGATAATCAAAAGGATCGCTTCCTCGTTACGCGTCAGATTCGGAGCAAAGCCGCCTTCATCTCCAACGGAAGTCGATAACTTTTTAGATTTAAGAAGTGCTTTAAGATGATGAAAAATTTCGGTTGCCATCCGTAGCGCCTCAGAAAACGTTGACGCGCCTAACGGAACAATCATAAATTCCTGAATATCCAGATTATTGTCGGCATGCACCCCGCCATTAAGGATATTCATGAGCGGTACCGGTAAAATCTTAGCGTCATTGCCGCCTAAATAACGGTACAAAGGGACTTTTTGTTCCGCCGCTGCCGCTTTAGCTACTGCTAAGGATACTCCTAAGATCGCATTGGCGCCTAAATTACTTTTATTCTCTGTCCCGTCTAAATTCAATAAAATCTTGTCGATGGCCCGAAAATCGGATCCTTGATTAATAATTTGCTTAGCGATAATAGTATTGATATTATTGACCGCTTTAATGACGCCTTTCCCTAAATATTTTGACTTATCCCCGTCACGTAATTCAATGGCTTCGTGCTCACCGGTGGAAGCTCCGGAAGGAACAGCCGCACGGCCCATCGCACCCGACTCGAGTAGGACATCGACTTCAACGGTAGGATTCCCTCGAGAATCAAGGATTTGTCTTCCCCTAATGTGTTTAATCTTAAACACCTTTCTGTGTACTATTCCTAATAAATTTCACTCGGATTAAAAAAATTTTTAAAGATAATGTGTTAAAGTATCATAGTTTGATTTTAAAGTCAAGCACTAAGCAAATAGGACGCATGGATTGACATTTATGAAGTTTATGATTTACTTATATTAGGTATTATGATAGCTTAAAACGTAAATTCGAAAAAAAATTGAAACTGTTAACTTTAAAAAATCTTTAAACTATGAAAAAATTTGTCCTTTTCCTAAGGCTCAACTGGCTTAAGATTATTGTCGTCTCTCTTTGCGTGGCCATGTTGGTTATCATTAGCTGCTTTCTCCTTTCCGGGTTGAATAGCTACTTTTCCCTCGAATCCTTCAACCGACGACAGATCACTGCCTATATGAGCTTTTTTCTGATCATCGGTATTTTTACTGCCTTTGTGCAGATGCCGCTCTTTTTTGGGATGCATTATTATTTCATGCAAGGGGGCGGTCTAGGGCGGGTCGGACTGGAAAAAACAGAAAAGGCAAAACTCAATATCAAGTGGAATGAAGTGATTGGCATGGAATCAGCCAAACGGGAAGCGTGGGAATTAGTTCGGCTTCTAAAAGATCGTTCAATGCTTAAAACCATTGGAGGAAAAATCATTAAAGGAACGATGATGATCGGTCCTCCGGGTTGCGGAAAAACATATTTGGCCAAAGCCATTGCCAGCGAATGCGGACTTCCCATGTTATCGGCCGTAGGAAGTGAATTTGTGGGAATATTCATCGGTCTTGGGGCGGCGCGGATGAAATCGCTTTTTAAACAAGCCCGTGCCTTGGCCAAAATGGAAGGTGGATGCATCATTTTTATTGATGAAATTGATTCTTTCGCCCGGCCACGCCAAGCCGAGCATGGGATGGGCGGCGCCACTGACCACAACGCGACGGTCAATCAATTTTTAACGGAACTGGATGGATTGCGTCAGACAGAAAATAATATCGTTGTCATTGCTGCCACCAACGTTCCGGAAGATGAATTAGACCCAGCGATTATGCGCGCAGGCCGGTTTGACCGCAAGATTCATATCACCAAACCCAACCTGCAAGAAAGAAAAGAACTATTCGAATTTTATTTATCAAAAGTCAAAACCGATTCTTCGGTCAACGCGGATTTTCTCGCCCGAAAGACACTGTGGTTTTCCCCGGCGGATATCGATAATATGATCCGGGAAGCGGGGCTTATTGCGTTACGGGACAAACGGAATACCATCACCATGAAAGATCTCTCCGCGGCTTATGATCGCATTACATTCGGACTCAAGGCCAATATCACTTTGACCGAGAAAGAAAAACAATGGGTCGCTTACCACGAAGCCGGTCATGCGGTGATTGCGTACCTGACGCATCCGACGAACGATGTCATCAAAGCCACCATCATTCCCCATAAAGGATCCATGGGATTCGTCTTCCAGCGTCCCATCGAAGAACTGTATTCTCCGAATAAAGAACATTTATTGGCGAATATTAAAGTAAGTCTCGCCAGCTATGCGGCAGAAAAAATTAAATTCGGGACAACCAGTAGCGGAGTGGGCGGCGGTCGCGGCAGTGATTTTGCGAACGCGATGCGCATTGCCTATGCGATGGTCTGGCAATACGGGATGGGAAAATCCGGCCTCATTGGAGATTTTTATTCTCTTGCCGGACAAAACGGCGAATCTTTTATTTCTAATAAAACCAAAGAAATTCTCGATCAGGATGTACAAGAGATCCTGCAAACGTGCATGAAAGAAGTCGAGGATGTTCTTACTCAAAATCGAAATTTGTTAGACTCCTTCGCCCAAGAACTTTTTAAAAAACAAGAACTTGAATTCGACGAAATTGTAGCGATCTTCGATAAGTTCGGCCTGCAATCTGCCTCTCGAAAATCACTCACGACTTAAATGTTTATCGTAAGAATCCTTATTTTTATAGTCTTCAGTTTTCTTCCCCTTTCTCAACTGATCGGATGTTCTAAATCTCCAGCGCCTCTCAAAACATCATTAGAGGCCGAAGCAAAATTCTTAAAAATCTGCAAAGAGGAATTCAATTATTATGTAGTGACAAAGCCAGTGGGCAACACCATTTGGATTTATCTTCCGATCAGAGAGAACATTCTCGAATATAAGGCTTCCCCAAAATCAGCAAGTCCATCGCAACCTTCTGCTAAACCAACTCTACGATACCTCGAGAGTCGATTTGAGAATAATGCATTCGTCGTTGAATATGATATTGCTCCCGCCACAACCTATCAAAAAAGTTATGGTTATACAACGGCCTATTCTCGGGAATTTCAGAAAAAACAAATTAATATACTCACCACCCTTTCCCGGTCTTATTTCGACATTCAAGAAAGTCCCGGACAAACCATGCCCGAAATTCCGGAATTTTTTGTTTTAGTGGTCGCCGATATTGTCCGGGGCACAGAAGTCAAGGGATTAGCTTGCTTTCAGGACTTCAAACAAGCTATGAGCGTCCCACCTGCTATCCCGCAAGAAGAATATGCGAAACGATATATTTCTGAATTCATCGGTTCACAGGCCATTATTAATGATAGCCAAGGAGAACACCTCGAATACAAAAAAATTATTTGGCCGGAATTCTTAGCCAAACAAATCCAAAATCGAATTAACCAAAAATATCAGCAAAGTGATTTTTCCCCTTCCGTAGATACGGTTGAAGAAATATTAAATATCATATCTACAACCACGCAGATTTATAATTTCACGGATTTTAAGACGGTTAAACTACACGATCTACAAAACGACAAGACATTTCTTTTTGGCAGAGAACAATTGAAGACCTTCGTGAAGTAAATTGGGAAGGGTTTTAACTAGCCGATGTCCTTAGCAAGTTCGACATTGTGAGTCGATGTTTTTTGGGGTTTCTCTAAAATTTCTACCTTACGACCTCTCACCTTCAACCGTCCATCCACAAACAATTCAATGGATTTAGGCAAGATGCGGTGTTCCAGTTTATGAATTTTTTGTTCTAACGTTTCTTTAGTATCCTCCAAGGCAATCTTGATGGACTCTTGTAAAATAATCGGGCCGTGATCCATTTTTTCATCCACAAAATGAACTGTTGCGCCGGTGATTTTGACTCCGTACGTTAAGGCATCTTTAATAGCGGTGACTCCTCGAAAAGAGGGAAGAAGCGACGGATGAATATTGATGATTCTTTTCGGATATTTTTTGACAAAAAACGGAGTTAGGATGCGCATATACCCGGCCAAAACGATAAAATCAATTTTCTCTTCTTTTAAATGGATCAAAACTTGGCGATCATAGCTTTGCCGATTGGCGAATTCCACTGGATCGACAAATAATGTTTTAATCCCAGCTTGCTCCGCCCTTTTCAAACCATAAGCCTCCTTTTTACTGGAAACAACGAGGGCCAGTTCGGCTTTGATTTGATTTTGTTTGACCGCATCGATGATAGCCTGTAAATTAGAACCGTAACCAGAGATAAAAACAGCAAAACGCATTATTAAAACTCCTTTTTTGCGTCCCAGACCCCAGTGCTCCAGCGTCCCAGGAAATTTGAACTGGGGCTCTGGGCCGGGATACCGGAGCACTTTAAAGACCTTATAATTATGCCATTTCTTAGTGGATTAATGCAAGATCTCCCCCATTTTTATATTTTATTAATCCGATAACCCCCACGATAGTAAAAAGCCCTCCTACTCCCACCAGTATCCAGACTCGTGGTATAAATTCCGATAAAACCGAACTTACAACCATCGTAGCCAAAAAAGCAAAATGGATGACGACCTCCAACGCGCTAAATACTTTTCCCCGCATGTTTTCATCTGACACCACGTGCACGACTGTATTAGAAGCAATAAAAATGGGGCCTAGAATCATCCCTAATATTACTGAAAGGATTCCTGCCACCCTCAGATTAGGGCTGTGTTGAATGGTTAAGGCAAATAAAATCACCATAAGACCACCCGTCAATAAACAAACAAAAATGATTTTATACCAAGCAAACTTTCTCCCCCATTTACCATAGCCAATAGCTCCTAAAAATAATCCCACACCTAATAAAACCGCCAAAATCCCTAAATCCTTGGTGACACTACTGAAACTTTGCTGAATAAAAACAATAATGACAACGTAAATCGCCCCGGCAGCAGATAACAAAACAAAAAACATATTGATAATGAACCGAATTTCTTTATGCTTAATGAGATACTGAAACCCTTCTTTGAGTTCGGTAAAAATCGACTTTCGAATATCGGATAAAACCTTTTTCCCGGTTTCCCAGACTACGGATTTATTGATCCTAAATTTGATATGATGCGGAATGGAGCAAACAAAAGCTCCCGATACAAAAAATGTAACGGAATTCCAGATAAATCCCCAACGTGCTCCCATGCGATCAACCAAAAAACCTCCCAAAGAACATCCTAAAACAAAAGCAATCATTCCAGTGGTGGTCAGCAAAGAATTGGCCATCAATAATTTTTCTTTTTCCACCAAGTTAGGAATAATGGACATCTTAGCAGGAATATGAAAACGACTAAAACAAAATACAAGAAAAACGACAATATAAATTGGAATCATAGACTTGTAATTCATAAAAATAAAAGGAATCGTTAAGACGAGGGTCCCTCTAATAAAGTCACTAACAAACAACGTTTGCCGTCGGTCCCAACGATCCACGTACGCCCCGGCAATAGGTCCCACGAAAAAGACCGGGATAATGGTGAACGACAACAATTTTGCTAGCTGCACGGTTGAGCCTGGAGCGCGTTCAGCAATCAAACCGATTAAGGCCATTTGGTTGACCCGATCACCAAATTGGGAAATCAACTGCGCACACCACAATCGCATAAAATTTTTATTTTTTGCATCAAAAATGAATTTTAACATAAATCCGTTTATTCCTGATTACTCTGTTCCCCGTTAATGGGGGAATATCGATCTTCCATTTTTCTTGGCAGTAGCTTAGCTTGCTCGAAATACACTTTGGCTTTATTAAAATCTCCTGACCCTCTATAAATTTCGCCCAGATGAATAAGAGCATGATAATCCAATTCCCCTTTTTCTCCCCCTACATTAATCATCCTTTCATAGGCCTCAATCGCTTTGTCATAGACACCCATTGCCTCATAACTCGAAGCGAGATTAAACAGCGCATTTTTATGGTAAGGATCTAAGTTCAAAGTTTTAGTATATTGACCAATGGCCTCTTGTATCTGATTATTTTTCGAATAGATAACTCCGAGACTGTAATAAGTTTGTGGGTCCTGAGGATTCTTCTGAATCATGGCTTTGTATTGATTGATTAAAATTTTATAGGTTAGTTTTAAATTGTTCTCCAACAATGCGGTGAGATTTCCGGGATCAACAACCCTGTCATATTCCAAGACTCCTTCCCAATATCTTCCTTGATCACAGAGGGCTTTACCCAAACCGATACGCGCTCGCAGATTCACCGGATCAATGGCTAACACTTTGCGAAAATGTTCTTCGGCTTCTTTAAATAATTTTCGATTGGCATAGGCAAAGGCTAATGAGTTGCGAATACGATTATTATTGGGGTTAACCTCCAGACTTCTTTGGAACATCGCTATCTCATTGCCGGCATAAATATTTTGCTGAATGGTGACAATAAATAAAAAAAGATATAATCCACCGATGCCAAAACCAAATATTTTTTTGGACAAAAAATTAAACGTAATATTTTTCTGATACAACCATTGAAAAAATAAAACCATTAGAACAAATATCCCCACCGAAGACGTATATAAGAAATGCTCCGCAAGGGAAATATATCCTGGTTGAACACCAATGGACACCCAGAACTGCGATACAGGTAAAAGTTCGATATAGAACCATAATATAAAAAATAAGACCGATCGCGGTAATTTTTTTCGAAATTTAATAATCAAACCTAGTAAGCCAATGTAAAAAATTACAGTTAGCAAAAGTTCTGGATCGGTGAAGCTCGTAAAGACTTGTCTCGACCGATCGAAATAAAGATCAAAGGGCAGCCCAAATAACCTTAAATACGTTACCGTCCCTCGTAAAAAAGTCAAAAATCCTAAAAGAGCCTCAGCAGGCGACCGCCAGTAAAACAAATTTGTCATCCCCAAATGATTCCGCACCAAAACATAAAATAAATCAATAATCCAAAATGGTAAAGTCACCATAAATATTCCATTAAAAAATTTTCCTCTTTGAGGGGCTAAAAATAATTGGTACGCCAAAATAAGCAAGGGGAACACCGTGGCTGATTCTTTACTTAATAACGCCAACATCAGAGCAGTCATCGACAAAAAATAATAAACTCGCCTCTTCTTCTGATCTGCTAAACAAAAAAGTAAAAAAGCACTTAAATAGAAAAAGGAGGATAGTAAAATCGCCCGTCCGGAAATGTTGGAAATCTCTTCCCAATGAATCGGATGAATAGCAAATAAAAGAGCCACAAAAAGTGCAATCACACGTTGACCAAAAATTAACTCGATTATCAAAAAAACAATAAAAGTGCTCGCACTATGAATAAAAATATTGGTTATATAATAATACAAAGGATTAAGCCCCCAAAAGTGGTATTCCACCATGTAATTAAACAAAATTAAGGGGCGGTAATAAGAGTTGCCTCCAAAATAGGAAGAACCCAAAATTTTTTTGATATTGTCTATGGAAAAACTTTTGATATTGTCATTATCAATAATCAAATTCTGGTCATCCATGGTCTTAAAGGATCCTTGCACCATAAAGGAATAAGCCGTAAAAATAAGAAGCGCCAGCAAAAGCATCAAATTTAATCTTCTTTGAAAAATTCTTGTATTAGAAAACATTTTCACCTTGAATCATTTTATGTAAGTCCTCAACAATTTTGTCATTGGGAAAAAGAGCTGCTACCTTCTGCCATAACTGTTCTGCCTTTTGCGGCTCATTTAATTTTAAATAACATTTGATGGCTTGTATATAGCCAAATAATAATTGCTCTTGAAGGTCAATGGAATGAAGAGCGTATTCTAAAGCCCGGGAGTATTCTCCCTTTTGCAAATACGCCACGGCTAAATCCGCATGGGCTAAGGCATAGTCCGGCCGTAAGGCAATGGCTTTTTTAAATTCAATAATGGCTTTATCCGGATCATGAACGAAACATACACCGATTTGATGATAAATGGAATAATCCTCTTTCATGACTTCAACGAAAGGATTATTAGATTTTTTTTCAAGATATTTACGAAAATACGGTATCGCTTGATTATAGTGTCCCTGTGTATAATAAATCTCTCCTAATATTTTGTAAGGTTGAGCCGCATCAGGATAGTTTTTAAGCATTTGTTGGCACGCCGTTTGATCATTTCGGAAATATTCATTTAACGGAATTGTATTTATCATATAAAATCCAACTAAAATAATCTTAAATACTACCCCCAATCCTTGGTGGTCTCCTACCTTCCTTAAGAATATTAAACCTTTTTCGATAGCGATAGCTAAAAAAATAAAAAATCCCACCGATGGTAAATACATAAACCGAAAAGCCCACGGGTTAGGCAAGGGGATTAAATTCGAGCTAGGTAGATAAGTTACTAAGAACCATAAAATAGAAAAGGAAATCTCTCTATGGTTTTTCAAAGACTTCCTCACAACAACTGCACACAATAACAGAAAAATACTCACAATAATTATATCTGAACTTTTAATGCCTTCCAGTGGTGGGGCATATAAGGTAGGCAATACTGTTACTTTCGGTGGCCAAAATAAAAAAAGGAGGTTATTAAATAAAATTTTTGCGGCTATTAAAATTTGGGTCCCAACATGAAAGGAAGAAAAATCCACGCGATTAGAATTTGGGATGACAATAAAATAAATAAAAAGGTAAAAAGCCAAAATGATCGAGACCGCGATGTAAAAAAATTTCCGTTGAACCAAAATCTCTTTAAATCGATGACCTCTTTTCAGGAATAGATAATCGCAGATAACAAAAATGATGGGTAACGTAATGGCGGTTTCTTTAGAAAACAAGGCTATAAAAAAAGAAGACAATGGCCACACATAACGACTCTTTACTGCTTTTTTATGGACTTCTGCTTTTATAAACCCAATGACCGCCAATAAATAAAAAAGTGTAACCAGAAGGTCCGAACGATATCCGATATTATTGACAACCTCCGTCTGGATGGGATGAACGGCGAATAACAAACTCGCAAAAAAAGCTACATTTTCATTCTTGATTATTAATAAGGACAGGGTGTAAACCAAACACGAGACGAAAAAGTGAATAACGATATTTGTTAAATGAAAGCCGTGAGGATTTAATTTCCAGAAAAAATTATCAATAAAAAAAGAAAGAGCAGTAATCAGTCGATAACTGACACAGCCTGACGTTGATATTGTGTTGACCGAACTGGTGGCGGGATCTATATCGGAAAACTTCGTGATGAAATCTTTAGAAAATAACTTGCTGAGGTTACGAGGATTTTTATAAAAATTATTTTCGAGAAATAAAAAATTATCATCCCCGATAAAACCGTTTCCTAACGCATTAGCATATGTCAAAAAAATAAGTAGGAAAAGTAAAAGGGATGTCTTTTTATTGGTCACACTTTTTTATTAGCACACCCATCAATTTTAACAAAAGCCGATGAGAGGGATCGAACCTCCGGCCCGCGATTTACGAAACCGCTGCTCTACCAACTGAGCTACATCGGCAATCTTCCTTGATTTTCATTCCGAACGGATTACCAGTCCCGCTTCTTTTTAGCAGGGCGCCAGCATATTAGCAGGAAAACAATTGATTAAATAGTTTTATGCTTTTTGTATAAAAATCTCTCTCGTCTTTTTATCAAAAAGCATATAATAAAGACTAATTCCATAAAGAATTGTCCCTATAGGAAATAAAAACAAAAATAAAAAAGAGACAATGATCTGAGAAATTCTTGATATCCTTCCTAATCTAGACAATCCCCTATTAAGAAAAAAAAGAACAATGACAGGGATTAAATAAAAGATAGTCATAAATATTCCTATCCCAAATTGTGTCTTAAGAATATTAATCTTGGTACCTGCCACTGCAAGTGGATTATTGGCAATAAATTCCGTAAATACAGGAGTAGCAATCATGGTTGCCCATATCCCAAGAAAAGCCAAAATAATCATACTTACTATGTTAACTCCCCTACAGTATTTTACTCCAAACGGGACTTCAGTTCGCATTCTAATATCACCTCCCTTCCATAATCAGAAATTTACGAATGAACTCACGCGCTTTACCAACTGAGCTACGCCAGCAATTTCTGAAATTTTCTTTAATTTTTTAACCGATGCCTTCACCTTTGCGATTTACGAAACCGCTGCTCTATCCCGACGCTTCGGTCGGGACTCCGACTTCCGACACTCCAGTTAAAGATTAGAAGTCGGAACGTCGGAGCCAATTGCCCTCACTTTCCTTAAAATTTTTTTAAAGCGGAAGTGAGGGCTGTCCCGATTACCTCTAAACCTACATTAAGGAAAATCGGGGCTGAGCTACGCCAGCGAATATTTTCTACTAGGAAAATTACGAAATCCAGCGAGTAAAATTATTTTCTTTAAAAAACTACTTTATTTCGGCATTTACCAGTGGTTTTGAGGTTGTCTCTTGCGATTTTCGTATCAATTCGTTTGCCATTTCACTGGTCATGGCTTTTATTTTAGGCATAAGCTGCATAGTATGTTTCTGACCCATTTGCATCAATTTCGTTGTTATTTCGGGCGTCTTCTCCACAAATTTCTGACCCACCGGCGTCTTATAAAAATCTATCAATCCCTGTAGTTCCTCTTCCGTGAACACTTCAGAATATACCGCAATATAGTCATCCTTCATTTTTTCCCAGCTCATCTCTTGAGCCATTAAATCCATCATCTTATCCTCTACTTCAGGAACCCCCATACTATTCATCTGTTCTTTCTGCACGGTTTTCATTTTGTCAAGGGTCGCATCCAATTGTTTATCAGTTTTCATTATTGTAAGCAACTCTTCGGCCAATTTACGCTGAGATTGTTCATCGGCATAAAGGCTGCCCGCCCCCATTAAACACAGAATAAATACTCCAATCGTGATTCTTCTCATCGAGTTCTCCTTTCAATGTAATAAAATTCGTAGATCCGATAACTATGCCCCAGTCCGCAGTCACCCATTAGAATCAAAATTGGATACTGAGTTGCTGGGAAGCTGGGGCAAAAAATTTGTTGGTGCCGCCCTGTCTTACCTTAAAATCTTAGAGGAAGACAGGACCGCACTTGCTTTATCTAAAATCACATTAAGAAAAGTAAGTGCCGCACTGATTTTTCTAGAAAATATTTATTAAAGTAATCAGTGCATGGCACTTTTTCTTTCTAAATAAAAATATAGAGGTAAAAAATACCGCATGACTTTCCTTAAAAAATTAAGGCAGTCATCACTGCACCATCTCTTTCTTATATCACCAGAAAAAGTCAATGCAGTACCATCTACCATAAAATCTTTTAGGAAAGATGGTGCCGCATGACTTTCCTTAAAAAATTAAGGCAGTCATCACTGCACCATCTCTTTCTTATATCACCAGAAAAAGTCAATGAGTACCATCTACCATAAAATCTTTTAGGAAAGATGGTGCCGAGACCCAGAATTGAACTGGGGACGCACGGATTTTCAGTCCGTCGCTCTACCAACTGAGCTATCTCGGCATCATCTTTCCTTTAAAAAAATTTTGTGGTAGATGATACTGCACTGTCCTTGACTTCAACAACGATTTAGGAAAGTCAAGGACTGTCCCAGCTTCATCTAAATAAATTATTAAGGTAAACTGGGGCTGCCTTCTTCTAAAAATTTAAGAGCAAGATGGTGCTGTACTGGCTACAACAAATTTTTTCAAGGTAAGTCAGTGCGGCGCAAATTCTTCCACTATATAATCAGACCTACATCCAGAAAAGAATTGCGCCGTCCTGGCTTCCATAAAACTCATACAGATAAGCCAGGGCGGCATTTTCCACAATTAAAATTTTTAAAAAAGTCAGTACGGCATAATACTTCATTATGATAAATTAATCACAAAAACAGGTCTCTAATTCTATAAAATGGGTTTAAAAATGTCAACGGTTGTTATGTAACGGAAATGAACTATTCAGCTAGACGGGTCATAATTTTCACATAAACATCTTGAGCCACTTTAATTCTGGGTAAAAAGGCTTTGCGTGCCTTGACGGATACTTTGACCGTACTACCACTAATCGGAATGACATTGACAATGACTTTCGTACCCGAAACCTTAGAAATAATCAGTCCCCCCTGCTCGCTTTTCTCCAAAATTGTCCCCATAATAGAAATAATACTTATGGCGGCATCCCAAGCTTGCGCTTGGTCATGGTCGGTGACTCCCTCAATCGTATCGGGACTGACAATATATCCTCCCAAGGCACCTACCCCCCCGACCACAAGAAAGACACACCCACTCAAAAAAATTAATAAACAGAATAAAATTAAGAAAGGTAATGTCCCTTTTTTAAAAACCAAATGCCTCATCTATTCTCCTGTTTTAAGATGAAGGTTTGCGCGACATGCCAACGAAAAATTTTCGACCAAAACAATATTAATGCATGAGCGTATGCTGCATGACGAAAGTAGCAAAAACAATCGAGACCATGGACATAAGTTTAATCAAAATATTAATGCTTGGCCCGGCTGTATCCTTAAAAGGATCGCCCACGGTATCCCCGACAACACTTGCCTTATGGGGTAGGGAACTCTTCCCACCGAAATTTCCCTCTTCAATATATTTTTTGGCATTATCCCAAGCCCCGCCGGAATTCGCCATTGTAATCGCTAATACAAAACCCGTAGCGGTAGATCCGATTAAAAGACCCCCGTCGCTATTGACTCCGAATAACAAGCGCGTCACTATGGGTAGGATTAGTGCCAAAAGCGCTGGGATGATCATCTCCCTAAGCGCTTGTTTTGTAACGATATCAACGCATCGGGCATAATCCGGTTGGGCTTTGCCTTCCATCAATCCTTTAATTTCTTGGAACTGTCTTCGCACCTCAAGAACAATTTTACTTCCCGCAAGCCCCACCGCCCTCATGGTCAATGATGAAAATACAAATGGTGTCGCCGTTCCAATAAAAATACCAATCAAGACCATCGGATTCATTAAATCAAAATTTATATTCCCTCCTTCAAGAACAACTTTATCTTTGTAAGCCGCGATTAAACCCAGTGCCGTTAATGCTGCGGAACCAATAGCAAACCCTTTTCCGGTTGCTGCCGTTGTATTTCCCAAAGAATCCAAAGCATCTGTCTTTTTTCTTATCTCCGGACCTAATCCTGCCATTACGGCATTACCACCGGCATTATCTGCCACCGGTCCATAGGCATCCGTAGCCAAAGTGATTCCTAAGGTACTCAACATTCCTACGGCCGCGATAGCTATCCCATAGAGACCCAAATTAAAATTGGAAAATCCTCCGGAAAGAGCAAAACTAGCAAGAACCGCAATACTAATAATGATGACCGGTATCGTTGATGAAAGCATCCCAACGGATAAACCTTCAATAATTGTTGTGGCTGCTCCCGTGAGAGAAGCCTTGGCAATTCTACGGGTCGGTTCATAATTCGAAGAAGTGAAATATTCTGTCGATAGGCCAATAAATAAACCGGCAAAAAGTCCTGTTATAACCGCCCAAGCAATCCCCACATGTTGACTACCAAGAATATAGCGGACCAAGAAATAAGTAAGAATAGCAATCAAGCCAGCGGAGGTAAAAATTCCCCGACGTAAAGCCATGAGAAGAGATTGTTGAGAAGCCTCTTCCCCCGTCTTTACAAAAAACACCCCAATAATCGAACAGAGAATACCCACCGCTGCCATAGTCATGGGTAAGATAACTCCTTGTACACCTAAACCAGCAGCTACACCTAATGCCGAGGTGGCAACAATGGACCCAACATAAGATTCATAAAGATCTGCGCCCATGCCAGCGACATCACCAACATTATCACCCACATTATCCGCAATAACCGCGGGATTCCGAGGATCATCTTCCGGAATCCCAGCTTCCACTTTCCCAACCAAATCCGCGCCCACATCAGCGCCCTTCGTAAATATTCCACCTCCGACTCTGGCAAAAAGGGCTTGAGAACTAGCACCCATACCAAAACACAACATTGTGCTCGTAATGGCCGTGATTTTATCCATTCCTTGAGGTAGAGGATAATTTGCATAATACCAATCAAGACTATAATACCAGAGACTTAAATCGAGCAATCCTAAACCCACGACCATAAACCCCATAACCGACCCGGAAGCAAAAGCCAGTCGCAAACCCGCATTTAAACTTGTTCGACACGCATTCGCAGTTCTTGCACCAGAATAGGTGGCAATTTTCATCCCACAAAATCCTGTTAAACCAGAAAACATCCCTCCGGTCAAAAAGGCAAAGGGTACGAATATAACAATGTATCCTTGAAAAGATAAAACCAACAATATCACAAAGACAACAGCAAAAAAAATCCCTACACTTTTATATTGTCTTTTAAGAAAAGCGCTGGCTCCTTCTCTGACCGCGATGGCGATCTCCCTCATTCGGTCAGTGCCTTCATCCGTTTTCAAAATTTTTAAAGTAAGATACCAGGCAAAACCAATGGCTCCCAAAGAACAAATAGGTACTAAGAAAAATAAATCAGTCATAGGAATCTCTTTTTCCCCAGATTCGCATGTTTTTTACAGTGTAGAAAAGTATAAAAATACTTTCCTAACTGCTGAAAATCCCTTTCCTACACAGCCCCAGCTTTTCATAAAAATTTTAGAGGTAGCTGGGACAGTCCCGCCTTCCTCTAAACATTTTAAAGGAAAGGCGGGGCAGCAAAGAAGATATCCCGACCAAAGGGAGGGATTTTCTTGTAAAAGACAAATAATAAGTGAATTGCCTAGACAGTCCTTATCCAAGATTGGGTTTTTTCCCATGATTGGCTTTCTTCGATCGCCAATTTAATTTTCCTCTTCTTTTTCTCTTCCCCATAACAAACTCCTTATTGATCAATGGTTATTAAATTTTGCGTTTTCTCTTTCCGGTATGAGAACTTTATACAGAAGATTAAGACAATAATCAATGAAAAAATACGAAAAATCCACACAACTGACGCTAAAAATTCTTCGATAAGTTATGACTTTTACCATTCAATTGGTCAATTATTTCATTTAGTGAAGAAATGTGAGAAATCACTTTAAAAGGCCTTAATCTTTCTATTTCCTTCTTTGTACTCGATCCAGTTACAACCGCCACTGTTTTTATTTTAGCGCTTTTCCCGGTTTGAACATCAATGGTCATATCTCCCACATAAAGCGCTTGTTGTGGTCGTAAAGAAAATTGCTTCAAAATTTGATTAAGAATATTCGGGTAAGGTTTGGCCTTCTTCACTTTATCCCCACAAAGTACATAATCAAAACGGTCCCCAATTTTAAGGTGTTTAATGATCAGACGTGAGGATCGCGTAGAACGGTTACTTGCCACAGCAATCTTATATCCTCGATGGTGAAGCGACAGCAGAAGACGCTTTGCCCCAGGTAAAAGCCTTGTCCCTCTCTTTATCGCCTCTTTATGGTGTCTTCGATAAATCGAAAGCGTTCTTTCTAAATCTTTCTCAGCGACAAATGGTTTAATGAGATTCTGCTCTCCCCAACCAACTTTACGGCAAATCGTATTATGCCCTATACGAGGGTAACCCATTTTCTTCATAGCAAAATTGAAACTTTTGGCGATGGCTGGGTAGGCATTGAATAAAGTCCCATCCAAATCAAAGATCACTAATTGAATTCTATCTTTAACTTTTTTCTTCGCCATGGCCGACACCACTGACATTCATCCTATTTCTTTATCAAATAAAGAAGAAACAATCCTACCAAAACCATGGCTATCCCCAAACCGCCTCGAAACAAACGTACGACATCCTCCCACCACACAAGAGTAAGTGTAACACCTATAACAAGAAGGAAACTTCCTACGATAAACTTCACAAAATCTTTTTTCGTTTTTGTCATACGCAATCAAACCATGACCGTTTCCCCTGCAGGGGGTTTCGTTTTCCAGCGTCTGTGCATCCATCCCCACTCGTGAGGATATTGTCTAATGTATCTTTCGATAATATTAGTAATTTTAGTGGTATTCACCAGAACTGCTTCTTCATCATTCTCTTTCTCTTCCAATTCCAGCGGTGGCTCAATAATCACTTTATACACATCTCCATGATCACGAATAATAAACATCGGCAAGATCGGTGCCTTGGTGCGTCGAGCAAACACCACAGGACCAGTGGCGGTAGCTGCTTTTTGACCAAAAAAATCAACGAATACGCCACCGGCACTACCAAAATTCTGGTCCAAAGGGATAAATAAGAGTTCATTATTACGTAAAACCTTCAAAGAAGTGTCTACACAGATTTTCCGTGGAAGACTATAAATAGTATTTAAACCTAGTTTAGTCCTTAGATCTAAAAAGTACTTTTCAATTTCCTGATCCCGTGTGGGACGGATAATGGCATTGGTTTTATAACCAGCCCGAGCAAACCGAAGAAGCATCAAAGGAAAATTACCAAAATGAGCGCTCACCGCAATAACACCCCGTCTTTGGCTTAGCGCTTGGTCCAGATGTTCTTTTCCATCAATGACAACTTTTTCCATAATCATTTGGGGATGAGCCATAAAATAAATTAATTCCATCATACCACGGCCGATATTCTCAAAACAATCCTGAGCGATCCTTCTAATTTCTTGTGGATCTTTCTCCTGATCAAAGGCGATATGAAGACTTTCCCTGGCTAGACGATGATGCCTTATGATAAAACAAGATCCTATAGCCATAAATACGTACATGATGACTTTCATTAAAGAATACGGAAGTCGCGTAATAAACCAACTGGAGACAAAGAGGCCGTACCGAGCACAGGCTCTTTTAAATATTTTAATTCGGTCGTGGAAATTCATAAACCATTTCGATAAAATTGATCAAGCCTTTTAACTCCCCAAAACTTTCTTTATCTCTGACAATAATTCCCCATAATCAACTGGTTTTGTTAAATGTGCAATCGCTCCTGCTTCTATTTCTGCCTTAACGTCATAAGGGGAATCCTTGACCGTCATAAAAATAATGGGGATATCTTTGGTCTGGCTATCTTCCTTCAGTTTCGCACAAACTTCTCTTCCTTTAATCCCAGGTAACATCACATCTAAAATAATTAAATCCGGCAGATTCCTTCTTGCTATTTCCAAACCCTGTTCTCCTGTTAAAGCGCAAATGGCCTCATATCCTTCACGATTAAGATTGGCTTTAAGTATGGTACCAGACGATCTATCGTCATCAATCACCAATATCCGATTTTTACGTTTAGATACCTTGCTCTTCTGAAACCAGAAAATGATGAAAATAATAAAACCAATAATTAAGATGTAGAAAATGTTATTCATAAAAATATAAAAAGACCTCAACCAGCTTATGTTTCAACATAAGTGGTTATTCGAAAATTTAACCTATAGTTTTCTTGATTTCAGCTAATAACGCTTTAGAATTTAAAGGTTTTGTTAGATGAGAGAGGCCTCCCACCGCCAATTCTGCTTTAACATCATCGGGAGAATCTTTGGCCGTCAAAAATATAACGGGGATTTTCCGGGTCCGGTCCTCCGCCTTTAATTTGCTACAAACCTCACGACCTTTCATCCCGGGAAGAAGCACATCTAAAATAATCAAATCGGGTCTCTGATTTTTTGATATCTGTAATCCCTTTTCTCCAGTGGTGGCACTGAGTACACTATATCCGTTGGATATTAAAATTTGTCGAATAGTCTTAAGAAGACTTGTATCATCATCCACGACCAATATGCTTTTCCGTAGATTCTTTTTAACATCCTGCGAAAAATTTTTAATCCCGGGCTGATTAAAAAATAAAACAAGAAAAATTGTCGCTACGATGTAGGTGAAAGGAACAAAAAATGTATGGGTATAATAAATATAAAATCCAGCAATATAAAGACAGGCAATGATATTAAGCAGAATCAATAATCTTACCGCTGATATCTGGAACCAAGCCACCCCCAGAGTGCTCAAAAAAAGACACGCAAATAAAATCGCTACAAAAAGCGCTGGTACCTGAACATCGTAGAGTAAGGATAGCTTTAAATAATTAAAAAATGATATCCCGTACACCAACGACAACCCATACGCTATTGATTTGATCACAATCTTATTTGCCATTTAGCTTTCTCCTGTACAATTTTCTTAAATGGCGAACGAACCTAAACTGTTTTATCCTTACAAGAAAAAATAAATAAAGAAATAACGATTGAACAAATGGCTGGGATATAATTATAAAAATTAACTGGCAATGATAAACTTGACAGCTTCCATAGTCCTATACCTGTCAAACAGCATATAACTAAAGTAACCACGTAATGAAAAATTTGCCATAACGGCGTGCCCAAAAGAGATGCCACACCCACAATGAGATAGAATAGAGAAACCATGGATAGCAAAAACAAAAACCAGTCACTGACCTCAAATCCTATCCGATGCACTAAAAATTTATTGACCATCGTTGGGATAATAAACAACAGTATTCGCAGAGCCACGACAACCTCCGTCCAGATTAATACCTTAATTCCTAATGATTGTTTTCCCATAAACCTTTACTTTCTTTCCTGTATCATCAATAACGGTGGTTCCCTGATCACCCAAAACTCTGTCATTTTTTCGATTTAACCATAATTATCCCCCATAGTATACATCCAAAACATAAATATGTAAAAATATCTCCAAATTTTGTATAAAAAGTCCTTTGCTGGCTTAATTCCACTGTTCCCATAGAAAAACCGGCGACATACGTCTTTTTATGTTGATGATCCTGAACTGGGTTGAATATCCTCCCCCTTTTGTCAATAAAACAGCTGACCCCTGTGTTAGCGGCCCGAACCAAACTTTTCCTATTTTCAATCGCTCGAAATACCGATGATTGCAAATGCATAAATGGTTCACTGGTGTCTAAAAACCAGGCATCATTAGTAATATTAACCAACAAACTCGCACCCTTTTGAGAAAATTGCCGAGCCAGATAAGCAAACGTATCTTCAAAACAGATCAAGACCGAAAAAAAATGATTTTGTGGCTGAGGACCTCGATTAAGGACACCCACTGGAAAAAGAGTCCACTTACCACCGGCGGTAAAATCTCCAATAGGAACAATGTCCGTCAAAATAGGACAATACCGACGAAACGGAATGTACTCTCCAAACGGGACCAAGTGAATCTTATCATATTGTTCCATCACTTCTCCTTCTTTCGAAAGAAGGATCGCCGAGTTATAATAATCATCGTTCTCTTGAATGATCGCACCAAACAATAAGGGAATTTTTATTCCCTTAACAAAACCTTCAAGGATTACAAACAAATCTTGAGATTCCCACAAGAATCCAGGGAACGATGTTTCGGGCCAGATAATCAGATCGGGTTTTTCTGACGTGGCTTCTTGCGTCAACGCTAAATATTTATTCATGATATCTTGCCATACGGATGGTAACCATTTCATCTCTTGGGGAATGTTGGCTTGAATCACCATGATCTTGATAGAAGATAATTGAGAATTCCCTTGCGGTTCTTGCACCCGATAAATTCCATATCCTAACACCACCACAAATATCGTCGTAACGATCCCAAATAATTGTTGCACAGGAAAAGGTCCTCTAACCGTAAGAATTCCTTTAACGACTAAAAGTTCTTTTAAAAAAAAGTTAACCATCACGATCAGGAAAGAAATTCCCGCCACTCCTGTTATATCCGCGATTTGAATAAAAGGTAAATTTTTATATTGAGAAAGACCGAGGCTCCCCCATCCAAAACCGGTCATCAGAGAACCTCTTAAAAATTCAAGAACTACCCAAAGACTCGGGAAGAGAAAAAATTTTACAATGACCGGCTTGCGGTCCAATAAACGTACGCCCATCGCAAATAAACCAAAATAAATGCCAAGATATAAAATAAGTAATATCATCCCCAAAATCGTTACATGGACCAACCAATACTGCGTTCCTGCAAAAAATATTACGCCGGTTAAATAACCGATAAAAAATGCCACCGACGACCTTTTTCCTTCCAAAACAAAAAAAAGCGGAACCAATCCAATCCATGCCAATATCCCAATATCCGCTCTTGGGAAAGACAAAATTAATAATCCTGCAGAAAGTAGACAAAGCCCTACCTCTTTTATTACAGATCGTTTAGTGAAAAATCGTTGATTCATGGGATGAAAACGGATTTATTGACCACAACATTTCTTATATTTTTTTCCACTTCCGCAAGGACAGGGGTCATTGCGTCCCACCTTCGGGCCTTCCTTTTGATAGGGTCGAGAAACCGGTTGCGCTTCCCGATCATCTTCTGGCATTGGATTGCTGGCAGGAGTACTTCTTTGAGATAGGCTGGAAAATTCATTATGAACAAATCGTTGAGGGAGCGTACTAAAAACACCTTTAGGAACCTCGAAGCTTTTGACAGGTTGAACTTTAAAGATCGTCTCCACAACCTCTTGGTTAATTGATTCATACATCATCTGAAACATTTCAAAACCTTCTCTTTTATATTCTACCAATGGATCCCGCTGGGCGTAGGATCGCAAACCCACTCCCTCTTTAAGTTGATCCATGGTGTAAAGATGATCTTTCCATTTAGAATCAATGGTATGGAGAAGTAAGATCCTTTCTAAATGACGTAATTGTTCTGAACCAATTTCTTTTTCCTTGGCTTCATAAACGGCTAGAACTCCTTTACCAACCAAATCTTTAATCTCATCAATGGAATGTTCACTTATTCGCTCTTTAACGGCTCCCAAATCAAATTGGAATTTCGACCTTAAATATACATTGAGTCCCTCGACGTCCCAAGAAACTTCTTCACTTCCTTGAGTTGTTGGCAAATATTGGACCACAAGCTCTTCCACCGTCTCTTGAATCGCTTCTAAGATCTGATCCTTAACATTATCACTTTCTAAAATCGATCGACGTAATGTATAAATCGCCTCTCTTTGTTTATTCATGACGTTGTCATATTCCAAAAGTTGTTTGCGGATTTCGAAGTTGTGGTTCTCCACTCTTTTCTGTGCTACCTCCAAGGCTTTGGTGACTAAGGGGTGTTCAATGACTTGTCCTTCCTCCATTCCTAATTTATCCATCATGACCACAATGCGGTCGGAGGCAAATAAACGCATCAAATCATCTTCTAGAGCAACATAGAATCGGGAAGAACCCGGATCCCCCTGGCGTCCTGAACGACCACGCAATTGGTTATCAATCCGACGAGATTCGTGCCGTTCGGTTCCGATCACATGCAAACCACCTACCGCGACCACTTGTTCGTGCTCCTTAGTGACTTGTTCCTTAAACTGCTGCAAAAACTTTTTGATGGTCGCTTCTCGCTCGTGTTCGTCTTGAACATCTTTAAGCTTTTGCTCCGCCAAAGTTTTCGTTAAATATTCGGCATTGCCCCCCAGAACAATATCAGTTCCCCGACCCGCCATATTGGTGGCAATAGTCACGGCTTTAAAACGGCCGGCTTGAGCCACAATCTGTGCTTCCAGTTCATGATATTTAGCATTCAAGACTTGGTGAAGAATCCCTCGTCGTTTAAGTAGTGATGATAAAATTTCTGATTTTTCAATCGAAATCGTACCCACCAAAGCGGGTTGTCCTCTTTTATAACAATCTTCTATTTCTTCCACCACTGCATTGAATTTTTCTTTAAATGTTTTATAAATGCAATCCGAATAATTTTGTCGTCGTAAGATTCGATTCGTTGGGATGACCACGCAATCGAGATTGTAAATTTCTTTGAACTCATTGGCTTCGGTGTGGGCCGTACCGGTCATCCCTGCTAATTTTTCGTACATGCGGAAATAATTTTGGAACGTGATGGTCGCCAGTGTTTGGTTTTCCCGTTCAATACGGATTCCTTCTTTGGCTTCCACCGCTTGATGCAGACCATCCGACCATCGTCGTCCCGGCATGAGACGCCCCGTAAACTCATCGACGATAATAACCTGTCCGTCGCGTACCACATATTCCACATCCAAACGAAAAAATTCCTTAGCCTTTAAGGACTGCAGAATATGGTGACGATACTCAATATTTTCCATGTCATGCAAATTGGCAATCCCAAACAAACGCGCTGCTTTTTCTTCACCTTCTTCGGATAAGGCAATCGAACGCGCCTTTTCATCGGCAATATAATCATAACCTTTGGATAAATCTTCATTACGGTACTTCGCGTCGATTTCTTCTTTTTCTGTAATCCGGCGCCCCTTTAGTCTGTTGGAAATCTCATTGGCCTTGTAATATTTATCCGTGGATTCTTCCGCTGGCCCGGAAATAATTAAAGGTGTTCTAGCTTCGTCAATCAAGATACTGTCCACTTCATCCACAATAGCAAAATAATGGCCGCGCTGAACCATCTCTTCTCTAAAATTGACCATATTATCGCGCAAATAATCAAAACCAAATTCATTATTGGTTCCGTAAGTAATGTCACAATTATAAGACTCTTTGCGTGCCAACGGATCTATATCATGTTGAATCACGCCCAGACTCAAGCCTAAAAATTCATAAATGGGACCCATCCATTCACGGTCACGTTTGGCCAAATAATCATTGACCGTAACCACATGAACACCATCCCCTGTTAAAGCATTAAGATACGCCGACAAGGTTGCCACCAGTGTTTTTCCTTCACCAGTGGCCATTTCGGCGATATTGCCTTCGTGGAGAGTCATCCCGCCAATCAATTGGACATCAAAATGGCGCATCGATAAAGTACGTTTTCCAACTTCGCGCACCACGGCAAATGCTTCTGGCAAAATCGTATTGAGAGCGGCTTTCTTAACTTTGGCTAATTCTTTACCAGCACTTTCGATTTGAAGGCTGAGGTCTTCTCTTTCTTCATTGGAGGTGGCTTTGTGAAAAAGCTCTTCTAGTTGCTGCATTTCTTCTTTTTTCTCTTTAATGGCTTGTTGATATCGCGTTCTAAATTCTTGTGTCTTTGTCCGCAGTTGCTCATCTGACAATTGGCTTAACTGAGCTTCCAGCGCATTGATCTGAGACACAATGGCACATTTTTTCTTAACATAACTGACCGAGGGTAATGGCAAATCCGGCGGCAGATGCACGTTTACCTTAGGCTCCAGCCGATCGATGAATTTCTGGGCGTTTCTGATATAAGATTTTCGAATGAAAAAGTCAAACATGTAGGTTATTCCTTCGGTTTCATCCTCAAGTACGCTTCCATAAACATATCCAAATCCCCATCCATAACTTTTTGTACTTGGCTTGTTTCGGACTCTGTTCGATGATCTTTGACCATCCAATAAGGATGCATCACATAAGAACGGATTGGGCTGCCCCATTCAATTTTCTGTTTTTCACCATATTCTTTGGCCATGCGTTCGTCTTGTTCTTTGCGTTTTAGTTCATAAAGTCGGGCACGAA
>JAHFGK010000143.1 GCA_023247475.1 Candidatus Omnitrophota bacterium | reverse complement strand
ATAAAGGTTATCCAACCCGAAAGCACAAACAAGCCATTCAAAGATATGGCCTATCTATGATTCATCGCAAAACCTTCCATTATCTTTTTTAATGATATTTTTAAAAAAGCAAATAGGGCAACACGGGGAGGATTTGGCTGTTGTTTATCTCAAACAACAGGGTTACCGTATCTTAGAAAGAAATTTTAAGACCAAATACGGTGAAATTGATATCATTGCTCAAGAAGGAAGTACGCTTTGCTTTGTTGAGGTCAAGACAAGATCTTCAGAAGATTATGGCACACCGTTTGAGTCCATTTCCAAACCGAAACAATACAAACTTTCGAGAGTGGCTCTGGGGTATCTCAAATATAAAAAATTATTTGATGTGGAAGCCCGGTTTGATGTGATCTCGGTCTTAAAAGAGAAAGGAACCGATTATAAAATTGAGATCATTAAAGATGCCTTTGATTTAACGTGACATTCTTTAAGGAAACTATTTTCTTGGGATAATTTTTCCTAAAAAAGGCTTATTATGAGTTGGAGAAAGTTTTGAAATGATTGAGATTTTGATGAGTATTGTTTTTGTGATTGGGTATTTGACGATCACTTTGGAGCATCAGTTGAGAGTGAATAAGGCGGCCACTGCTCTCTTGATGGCTGTTTTTTTGTGGACGCTTTATTCGATAGAGGAGTTTTGTCGGTATGGAGTCCATCAAGATATCAGCGTTGTGGTGCAAAAACTTAATGAACATCTTCACGGTATATCCCAAATTTTGATATTTCTGATAGGGGCCATGACCATTGTGGCCTTAATTGAGTCACACGGTGGATTTAAAATCGTTACGGATTTTATAAGGACCAGAGAAAAACGTAAATTGCTTTGGGTGATATCGTTCATTACGTTTTTCCTTTCCTCTGTTTTAGATAACTTAACGACAGCTATTGTTATGGTTTCTCTTCTTCGTCGGTTGGTTCATGATAGGGAAGACCGCTTAATCTTTGCCGGCATAATTATTATTGCTGCCAATGCCGGTGGGGCCTGGACACCCATTGGAGACGTAACAACAACCATGCTTTGGATCGGTGGGCGGGTGACAACGGGTAGAATTATGGAACGCCTTTTTATCCCCAGTTTGATTTCCCTGATTGTTCCGTTGCTCTATTTTTCTTTTTTGATGCAGAAAAAGGAGATTCTCAATACATCCGATAAAGAGCAAGTGGTATTAGAGTCAGGCGCCAAGACCATATTCTTTCTGGGGATAGGATCGCTTATGTTTGTACCTGTCTTCCGGGCTCTTACAGATTTGCCCCCCTTTATGGGCATTTTACTGGGATTAGGCATCATGTGGGTTTTTACCGATTTGCTCAATCACCGAAATGATCATTTGAAAGTACACCACATTTTAACCAAGATTGATTTCTCGAGCGTACTGTTCTTTTTAGGAATACTTTTAGCTGTAGCGGCTTTAGAATCCGTGGGGATATTAGAGAAGTTAGCAGTTGGCATGGATGCTTATTTGAAGAATAAGGATCTGATTGTGACTGTTATGGGCATCATTTCATCTGTCATTGATAATGTTCCTCTGACGGCTGCGGCCATGGGGATGTATCCTTTGCAGGCCTATCCCGTAGATTCAAAATTATGGGAAATGCTCGCTTATAGCGTTGGAACAGGAGGTAGTCTTTTGATTATCGGTTCTGCTGCCGGTGTGGTTGTCATGGGGATGGAAAAGGTCAATTTCTTCTGGTATTTACGAAAAGTCACCTTACCCGCCTTCATTGGCTATTTGTTGGGTATTCTTATTTATTTGGTTATGTACCGAATGGTAGGGTGATTCATCAAAATGCAATTCTACGTTTGATAAAACGGGGAAGAAGATATTTGATTAGCTAATTTTTCCGTGCCAGTAAAGATTATATTTGACAATTTAAGTTGGATTTTGTTAGTATAGCAAACATGAGAATGCTTCATAAACTTACGGCTGGGTTTGTTGTTATCACTGTCTTATTCGCGACGGCATTTTTTTGTTGCTGTGAAAGAGTTGTTTTCGCTGATTCTTGTCATAAACCAATCTCTTTATCGCAACATTGTCATCAAACAGTTTCAGAAAATCGAGACCAGGGGGTTCAATTATTCAGTCTCATAGCTTCACACAAATGCAATTGTGAAAAAATTATTACTGATCGAAACACACCAAAGCTTGATATAAACATTTTAAGTAATTTTCAACTCCTGCACAAAATTTTTACTATTGCTAAATCGATTTCGCCGGTTCTAACTTTTGTTTCATCTTCTACCATTCATGGTCCCCCAGTACCCAAATTTTCATCCACATCTCTTTATTTACAATTCTCCAATCTCCGCCTTTAATAGGTCATCACATACCTACATTACCACGTTTTTGTCTTCTCGTTTATTCTAAGCATTGAAAGAAATTCATTGATTATTTTTGGGAAGAGGAGTCCTTATGAAATTAACACTAACAATATTTTTGACATTTTTTATTTCAGTAATAACGATTATCTCCGGATGTACTTCTGTCTCGGCAAAAAAGGAGTTTAAAGAAGTACAACAATTATTTAATTCAAGGACAAATTTAGATGTGCGTTGGAATAAAGGAAGTAAAGCAGATGCGGAATTGAACAAAAAAATTCAATCTATGTTCGTTAAACCTTTATTGATTGATGAGGTTGTTCAAATAGCATTGCTAAACAATCCATCAATTCAGGCGATATTAGAAGGCTTGGGGATCGCTCAAGCTGATTTAGTGCAAGCAGGTTTATTAAAAAATCTTGTTTTTGAGGCAAGTTTCCGTCAACCCAAAGAAGATGGAAAAACAAATGTTGAATACTCTGTTAAACAGGACTTTCTAGATATTCTCTTTTATCCTCTTAGACAAAAAATGGCGAAAGAAGAATTTGAAGGAGTGAAATTTGCTGTTACAGATAAAATACTGAAACTCACCAGTGAAATCAAATCAGCCTATTTCAATTTGCAAGCCAGTCAAGATATTTTAACTCTAAGAAGATCTGTTTTAGAAGCCTCCGAAGCAGCCTCTGAACTTGCCAATCGGCAAAAGGAAGCTGGTAATATCCAAGGGATTGATTTGGCTAATCAAGAAGCGGCTTATTATGATGCCCAATTAGAATATATGCATGCTCAAGTAGAATTAAAATCACGTAAGCAAGAACTCGCAAGGCTTATGGGGTTAACTGACTATCAGCCATGGGAAATTGTTAACGGTTTGCCCGAATTACCGGCAGGAGAACTTACCTTAAAAGAATTGCAGGCTAAGGCTTCAGGCAATCGCTTGGATCTATCTTCTCTACAGCATAAAATTGAGGTATTAAAACGGAAAGTCACTCTTACAAAAGTTGGGATTGTTCCATCGATTGAAGCAGGAGCAAGTACAGAACGCGATACGGATAGCAGCCGAGTTACGGGCCCGCGTGTTGAAGTTGAAGTTCCTTTATTCGATCGCAATCAAGGAGAGGTTGCTAAAGCAAAGGCCGAACTTCGTCAAGCCGAGCAGCAGTTAATAGCTTTAGAACAAGACATCCAGCTTCAAGTGAGTGTGACTTATGAAAATCTCATATCGCTACGAAAAATGGTTGAATATTATAAAGAGAAGATTGTTCCTACCCATCAAAAAGCAGTTGAAATAACTCAGCAGCATTACAACTATATGCTCAAAGGTGTTTATGAATTGTTGCAAGCTAAAAAGGATGAAATTTTGGCTGAATTTAGAAGTATTGAAACTTTGCGTGATTATTGGAAGACACGCGCTGAATTGGAATATTTAATCAGCGAGAAGTTTCCAACATTAGTTGAGAATCCAAAAGAGATGAGAGAAAAAATACCTGAGGAAAAGGAAGAAACACAGCCAATGAATGAAATACAACATCAACACCATCATCATGGAGGTGATTAGTTATGAATAAAAAATTTTTTAAAATATTATTCTTTATTTTAACTGCTCAATTCTTTAGTTTAGGGAGTTTCGTTTTTGCCGAAGAATCAAAAGGAAATCTTTCCTACATACCAGTTGTTACGCCAAACGGAAGTACTTTATCTTGGACGAGGGACGAAGATGGGGCAAAGGTATTTCGTTTAACGGTTGAAACGTGTAAGCATGAGATCGCCCCTGGCATGATCATCAATGCATGGTGCTATAACGATCAAACACCGGGGCCTACGATCGAAGCTGTTGAAGGGGACAAGGTGAGAATTTATGTAACCAATAAATTGCCTGAACAAACAGCTGTTCATTGGCACGGGATGTTTGTCCCCAATGGAATGGACGGTGTTTCGGGTTTAACACAAAAAGGTATTCAACCTGATCAGACTTTTAAATATGAATTTACATTAAAGCAACATGGGACATTTATGTATCACTCGCATGGCGATGAAATGGTTCAGATAGGTTTAGGGACAATGGGATTTTTTATCATTCATCCTAAAAATCTAATAGGGTCAAAAATAGATCGTGATTATGCGATTTTTTTAAATGAGTGGTTTGTTGAACCGGGAACAGCCACTCCTAATCCGAATATCATGACGGACTTTAATATTTTTACATTTAACAGTCGTGCCTTTCCCGGAACAGAACCATTAGTGGCAAAGACAGGAGAACGAGTTCGTATTCGATTTGGGAATGTCGGCCAAGAATCCCATCCGATTCATTTGCATGGTCATTCTTTTAAAGTTGTGGCAACCGATGGAGGTGATATTCCAGAAACTGCCCAATGGCCTGAAACAACGGTAGCTGTTTTTCCAGGGCAAACACGCGATATTGAATTCATTGCAAATGCCGGTGATTGGGCTTTGCATTGTCATCGACGGCATCATCCGATGAATGCGATGGGGCATAATATTGCGCATGTCATTGGAGTTAATCAAGACGGCATTGAACAAAAGGTACGTAAATTAGTCCCTGGCTACATGGCGATGGGTGAAACAGGCATGGATGAAATGAATGAAATGGCGGGTCATATGAAAGGTCCTGAAAATACTTTGCCTATGATGGGAGGTGATGGTCCTTTTGGTCCGGTCGGGATGGGAGGAATGTTTACGATTTTAAAAGTAAGAGATACATTACCCGATCCTAAGAATCCGGGCTGGTATCCCAATCCACCCGGAACTGTTGCTGATGTTGTGACTACTGAAAAAACATGGAGTGATAATATGGTTTACATTTGTCCAATGCATCCCGAGGTAACAAGTGATAAGCTGGGCAAATGCCCTAAATGTGGAATGACTTTAAAATCAGAAGTTAAAGAGAAGGAGGAACATCAACATTAATTGACAGCAAAAATCGTCTTTTTATATTAGAAATAAAGTGAAAACTTAGAAAGTAAAATTCAAGAAAAGGAGAAGGAAAATGAAATCAAAATTAATAATAACTGGTCTTTGCATGATGTTGATTAGCGGAGGTTATGTTTTTGCCCACGAAGGTCATGAGCATCAAATGGTTAACGGGATTATGATGGACGATGAGGATATGGCCGAAGGACAAATAGATGCAAAGTCAACTAAAACCGTGGAGGTAGGCAATAAAGTTTGTCCTGTCAGCGGTGATCGAATTCCTGCTCCCGGTGAAAAAAGCGCCATGGGAAAGCCTGTTAAATATGAGTACAACGGAAAGATATACAACTTATGCTGCCCAATGTGCATCAAGGATTTTAAAAAGAATCCTGAAAAATACAGCAAGATCGCTGAGGAGGAAGTTAAAAAAGCTAAAAAACAAAATCAAGTTGATAATAATTCTAAGGGAGAAAAACACCACGAACATAAAGATTATCGCTAATTTTAATAAAGGGAACAAAAAATTAAATCATTTGGTATTGCTCTAATCATGGGATTTGTGCTATTTTTTTATGGGTATATTTTTTTAACAGCCGGTCACGATCATGCAAGTCACAGCTATAAGGAAAATCATCACGACGAATCAACACATGACAATGAACACTCCTATGATAGATAAATAAAGGGGGAGAAGATGCTGGATTATCTAATTCCTTTGCACCCCAAGTTTGTCCATTTCCCTATAGCCTTGTTTGTAACGGCATTGACTTTTGATATCTTGAGCCTTGTGTTGCACAAAGAAAATTTACACAAGGCAGCATTAAACATGTATGTCTTTGCTGCATTATTGACTCCGATTGTTGTCCGAACAGGTCTATGGGAAGAGGAAAGGTTTCATTTAAACCATCCTGTGTTGGATAAACACAGGTTATTTGCCTTTTGGACAATGTGGGTGGCGTTAATGTCGTTGCCATTTTTGTGGTTTACCAAAAAAGAGATGCCAAGGTATTTTAGATTTTTATTTTTGTTTTTCCTAATCGCAGTTGTCGTGTTTGTTTCCCTCGCTGGATACAATGGAGGCAGGTTGGTCTATGAGTATGGGGTTGGGATGGT
>JAHFGK010000142.1 GCA_023247475.1 Candidatus Omnitrophota bacterium | reverse complement strand
TCTCCTGTTTTTCTAATATAGCCAGTTGTGACCGGATTATTTATGCCATTTTTACGCATTTAAACAACAATTGGAAGGATCGTCTCTTAAAAGACTTTACACAATTTGCTTGACGTAATCTTTCCACAAAACATAATTTCCCTAATAAGCGTTATTTGCTATAATAGCACCCTATGAATCGAAGAACGAAACTGATAACACTTGGAATTATTGTACTTCTTACGAGTGGTTGTGCACGGATTCAAGAAACCGCTAAGGTCATTTGGGGATCTTCCACGCGAGCCTTAGAAAAGGCACGTGTCAATGCCCTCGCGAAGACGTTTAGCTGTTCCATCGATGAGTGCTTTGATACGGTTGTTCAATTGGCCAATGTTAAGAAAGCCCAAAATTTTGTGGAAGAAGAAAAGGAAAAAGCTAACCCAGGACTTCTGACCGAGAAACAGAAAGAAAATATCCCTCAAAAAAAGAATACGTTTGATATATTTATTCAAAACCATAAAAAATATCATCTGGTTGTGATCGGGGTAGCAGAAAGTATTGATACAACTGAGGTGGGGATTTTTTTTACACCCATGGAGGCCAAGACAGTGAAAGTTGAGGTTAGCTCCTTAAGCAGTCACGCGAAACAAAAAATCGCCGAGATTGTATTTGGCAAATTAGTGGAAGTTTATGAGGAAATTCAATGATAGAGCATGAAATGCTTTTTTTAGGACTTCTCATGGAAGGCCCTAAACATGGTTATGAAATAAAACGGCTGATAGAAGAAGAGTTATTCCCATTCGTGGGACTTAAGATCAAATCGATTTATTATCCCTTAAAGAAGATGGAGCAGTTAGGGTTGATTCATAAGGATGTGGGTCGAGAGGGAAAATGGCCAGAGAAGTTTATTTATAGTATTACCCCTAAGGGAAGGAAAATTTTTAATCATTTAATCACGGAAAGTTTTTTATCCATCCAGCGACCCTACTTTAACCTAGATCTTTCTCTATATTTTTTACAGTATGTGGATAAAAAGATTGCCCACCGGAAATTAAGAGGACGAATTATTTTTTTGAAACGCATTAGACGAGATTTAGAGGCTCTAAAGGCTAAAGTTAAGTCTTCGAGGAAGCATCTTCTCATTATCCTTTCGCATGACCAGGATCTTGTGGAAGCAGAGATCCAATCCACCACCAAATTAATAAATTTCCTTACCTGATGTTAATTTGTCGCAGGGTCTACTTTTTATATTAAAAGCAGTAAAATTAGAACATAACTCTTGACAAAAGGGAAACTTATATTAAAATCAAACTATCAAAATTTTACTATTTTTCCCCAAACGAAAGTTCAAAAGAAAATTGGAGTTTAATTCATTATTACTTAAGTATTTACCGCTTAAATGTGAGAACTTTAAATGAATGTCCACTATTTACTAAAGGAGAAGGCCGAACGATTAGGAAGTAAACCCGCCCTTATTTTTAAGGATGAAATCATCACATTTGAACGTCTTTACGAAAATGTTTCTCAGCTAGCCAGCGGCATGCGGCAATGCGGTGTGAGAAAATCCGATAAAATTGGCATTTACCTGCCCAATAGTCCCCAATACGTCTATAGTTATTTAGCCTGTTTTTGTGTCGGCGCTGTCGCTGTGCCCTTAGATTATATGTTAAAAAGTGATGAGCTTTTATCCTGCCTTAATCATTCCGAAGCAAAAGTTTTGATTGCTTGCCCTAAAAATGAGATTTCCCTTAATGAAATTCAAAGACAAGTTCCATCACTAAAAACATTAATTATCTCCTCAAGTGATTTGCCATCCGCTTTAAAACTTGATGATCTCGTGGCACAGGTTTCTACCAACAAATTCATTCCTGCGGAAATTGCGGATACTGACCCAGCATTAATTATGTACACATCAGGAACAACGGGTAAACCTAAAGGAATTCTATTGAATTATAAGCATTTAGAAGGTTCTCCCCGGGCTATGGAATATTTTGTGGATTTAAGCGAAAAGGATGTCAAGCTCTGCGCGATTCCCTTAAGTCATATTGGTGGATTCATCTATATCCAGAATTGCATTATTTTCGGAATTACTTTGATCTTGATGGAACGATTTAATCCTTTTGAGTTTTTAGCGAACGTTGCCAGTTATAGGGTCACATGTTTTCACATCGTACCAGCTATGTACACCGCTCTTTTGACTTTAAAAGACATTGGAAAATTTGACTTATTTTCGTTACGTTGGGTAGTCGTTTTTGGTGCGCCTAGTTCTCCGGATATTTTAGAACGATTCCATCAATATTGTCCAAATGCACAGCTTCTAAATGGGTGGGGGATGACCGAAACATGTCCCCCCAATACCGTCACTCCTTTAGGTAGTAACAATATTGCTAGCGTTGGTAAACCAGCACCGCATTGCGAAATCAAAATCGTAGATGAACAAGGCAAAGAATTGCCGCAGGGACAGATTGGTGAAGTTATCATCCGTGGGTGGATTATTATGGAAGGTTATTATAAGGATCCGGAGGAAACAGCACGAGTCAAGCACCCGTCTGCCGGTGAGGCAGGTGATGGCTGGTTATACACGGGCGATTTGGGACGATTTGATAATGAGGGCTTCCTCTATATTGTCGGCCGTAAAAAGGAAATGATCAAGGTCGGTGGGCAAATTGTCTATGCCCCGGAGGTTGAAGACGCTTTTTATAAACACGAAGCAGTTGCCGAAGCGGCGGTGATTGGTGTCCCGGACCAGCTAAGGGGAGAAGTCGCTAAAGCCTTTGTTGTTCTTAAAGAGGGAATCAATCTCAATCCCGAAGATTTACGTTATTTCGTCCGTGATCATTTGGCCAATTTTAAGGTTCCCCAAATCATTGAGTTACGGGAATCATTACCCAAAAATCGGACAGGAAAAATTGATAAAGAATTGTTGAAGCAAGAAATTTTTGCTTAGACACAGATGATCACAGATTGAGAAACACAGATTATCGCAGATATCTGTGATCATCTGTTGATTTTCATCTGTGCTCATCTGTGTTCAACAGAAAGGAATTAAAATGCAAACCATGCAAAAAGAAACTCATCTCACCGGTAAAGATTTAATGAATATGGTCCAGCTTCGGCCCCAGGATATCGGCAAATACGCCATTGTCCCTGGTCCTAAGGAAAGACTCGAGGCGCTTGTTAAAAAGTTACAAAATCCGGTTAAGAATTTTAGTTTTATGGAATACACCATGTATACGGGGCAATTTGAGAATACGAGAATCACCTCGATTAATGGCGGACGTTTTTCGGCAGACACCGCCATCACAACAGAAATTCTTTGTAATGCCCAGGCCGGCATCATGATTCGTATCGGCAGCTGTGGTGCGCTACGTGAAGATATTAAAGTGGGAGACCTGATTGTTGCGGATAGCGCGATTCGAGGAGAAGGGGTAACGCCATATTATGTCGATAAAAATTTTAAAACAGAGGCCAGCCGCGATTTAACGAAAGAACTGCTGGAGACTGCGAAAGAGGCCGGGTTAAATGTTCATTTAGGGAAGGTATGGTCAACGGATGCGATTTTGCGGGAGACACGCGAACATGTCGGCAATGCCATCGCCCAGGGCGCCATAGCCGTCGATATGGTCTCGTCGGTCTTCTTGACGATCTGCCAGCTCTATAAAATTCCGGCGGCTGTCCTTTTAGCGGTGAGTGATAACGTGATTACCGGAGAAATGGGATTCTTAAATACCGATTATTATATGGCGGAAGGCGCAATGGTAGGAATTTCCTTGAATCTCGTCAAGAAATTAGTAGAGCAGCATTCGGTGGTAAAGTAACAAGAGTCTATAAGGGAAATCATAGATGAATGATACAAAAATAAAAGAATCTCCACTTTTCTGGCCGGCGCACCTTAAAGGATCAGTCCTTTGGGTTTTGGATGAAACGCGGATTCCGGAGAAATTGACTTATATCAAAATTAAAAACACGAAGGAAGCCGTTAATGTGATTCGCCAAATGAAGACGCGGGCGTTTGGCCAGTTTTTGGTCGTGTTCAATACCTTTTTATTGGAACTCAAAAACAATCAAAATTTTTCCTCCAAAGTCTTAGTGAAGAAGTTGGAACGGTGCGCTGAGTCGCTTAACAAAAGTCGACCGACGTTTCCTTTTTCCGAGGTGACCGCGATTGTTGTTGGGTGGGCGAAAACGGCGTTGGCAAAAAATCTGGACATCAAGCCATTCGTTGAAAAAAATATTCAAGGGTACTTGATGGGTATTCGCATGCGGCGTTTAGAGAGGGTTAAGCAAATTGCTGATCTGATCAAAGACGGCGATCGCATTTTAACTCATTGCAATGTGAGTGGTGAATTAGCCATGGCCGCCCATTTATGCCAACAACAAAACAAGAAAATTCACATTTTTGCCACCGAGACACGTCCCTTTTTGCAAGGGGCTAAATTGACCTGCTGGGAATTAAAACAGGTGGGGGCTGAGGTGACGTTGATTGCAGACAGTACGGTCGGGTCGGTTATTGCCGACGGATTGGTCGATAAGGTTATCGTCGGATCGGATCGGAATTGTGCCAACGGCGATTTTGCTAATAAAATTGGTACCTATCAAATTGCGGTTTTAGCGAAAGAGTTTGGTGTTCCTTTTTATGCGTTAACCCAACCTTCGAATAAAATTCCCAAAGGGGATGATATCCCTATTGAAATTCGTAGTGAAAAAGAATTATTAAATTATGAGGACAAAGTAATTGTTTCCGGTAAAGTAGCTGGACTTTATCCAGCATTTGATATTGTTCCCCATAGTTTGATTACTGATTCGATTGCGATTAATGTTAATTAGCAAAAAAAAATCATCCGTGATTTTTCAAGGAGTCGTTCAAGAAACGCTTTTTGATTTATTAAAGAAACGCAATATCAAAGAGGTCGTGGTCTTGGAAGGACGACCGCGATTGGAGGCGGTGAGACATTCTTGTCGGCAATTGTTGAAACGGAAAATAAAACCCATTGTGATCGCCGACAGTGCCGCTGGCTTCCTATTTTATAAAGATTTGGTAAAAGAAGTTTGGATTGCGTACCAGATGGTTGATGACAAAGGAGCCTTGTGTGATATTGGCGCTTTAATTTTAGGAGTCTTAGGCAAACAGCATCATGTCCCGGTGAATTTTTATCCGGGTGTTAAGAGATATAAACTGATTGGTGATGAGGAAGACACTTTATCGTTTAATGGTGCTCGAGTGGCTCCTCAGGGTGTTAAGGCGTATGTTCCTCTGATGGAATGGGTGCCGCGAAAATATATCACAAAGGTATATGAAGGATAAATGAAATGGACCAGCGAAGATTTCAATCTTTGAAGACGGAAATTATCAATCTCGGCCGACTCCTTTGGGAGAAAGATCTAGCGAGCGGACTCAACGGGAATATCAGTACACGGGTTGACGGCGATGTGATTTTACTCACCGCCACCAAAACCTGTTTGGGACAGTTGAACCCCAAAGATATTCTTTTGATGAAATTGGATGGTACGATATTAGAGGCGGGAGCTGTCTCGACCGAAAAATTGCTTCATACCGAGATTTATAAGAATTTCCCGGATGCGAAAGCGGTCATTCATACGCACACGACATATACGAGCGCTTACTTTCTGGAACATGATTGTTTAACCCCCCGGATTTTTGAGTCCAAGGTTTACTTAGGTGAAATTAAAGCGGTCGAACAGATGACACCCTCTGTCACTCATTCTGCGCCCGTTATTGGAGCGCTTAAACGCAGCAATATCGCGGTTTTAAAGAATCATGGAGTGGTGGCGATGGGGGAGAGTCTCTTTGACTGTTTTGTACTGATTCAGGGTTTGGAGGAGGCGGTGAAGATTGAGGCGATTAGTAGGCTTTTTAAAGGAGCACAAGCGCACAAGAGCACAGCCCGCCTGTCGGACGGGCAGGGAACACAAGTCTCGATTGAAAAGTTACGAACAACGAGCCACGAGCGACGAGCGACAAGTAAAAAATATAAACTCTTCTCGGAAGAACAAATGAAAGAAATTGTTCGTCTGGTGAATGAAGATTCCCAACTTAAAGAATTGGGTGCCAAGACCAACATGAACATGGATTTGGCAGTTCAATTGAATGAAACAGGGCAGATTTATAGCTTTCAATTTGAGCAGGGACAGATTAAACGCGTTGGTCAGGATGGGAATGCCGAGTTCTTAATCTCCGCTCCCGAAAATATCTGGCGTGCGGTGTTTAATCGCGAGATTGATCCGTTTGTGGCAACGACGCAAAAGAAAATGAATTTACGAGGTGATTTTGCGAAGATTTCCAAATGGTACGCGCCGTGCAGCCGGATTTTTGAGTTATGGCAGCGAGTGCCAGTAGAATAAATTGGGCACGAGTAGTCCTGACTACAATTTTTTATATAGAAAAGTCAGGGCAGAAAGTCCC
>JAHFGK010000141.1 GCA_023247475.1 Candidatus Omnitrophota bacterium | reverse complement strand
ACTTGGGGGAATTGTTCAGCCTTATAGAACACGAGGGCTTCCTCATACAGTGCCTTACCCCTCTCTTGTAATTTCGCTTCTCGTCGCTTCGCTTGTTGAAGGGAGAAATCCTTTTCTTTTTGCTGAATTCGTTGTTGCTCCTTTTGCTGCTTTAAGTTCAAAAATTTTTGCTCGCGTTCGTGTTTCTGGCGACTGACGGCTTCTTCCTGTTTCTTCTGCTTGAACTCTTTCAATAATTTATCCTCGCCTTTGCGATTCTTTCGTTTACTTTTTTTTTCAGTCATTTTTTCTTTACGGACCTTCTTTTTAAACTCTTCGAGTTGTGTTTTAAGAGAAGAGGATTTTTGAGTATTTTCTTTTTTCTGTTTAGAGGGCTCGGGGAGTTGGGGATGATCCATTGCCTTCTTCTGCTGATCTAACTTCCCTATCAGCATGGAAAGTTCATTGAGATGATTTCCTAATCTATCTTCTTGCTGAATTGGGGAACCGTTTTCTAAAGGGTTGTCTGTGCGTACCCGCTACCTGTAAAATATAGTAAACAAAATGTAATGCTCCCTAAACCCAAACCAATATATCCTCGTAGAAATTCGTTATCTCTTTTAAACGTTTTTGGCACGCCCATGATCCTTGCCATTCTTCCTTCAACGAAAACAGGCATTGTCCTTACAGACTTTATTAAAGTGGAATAAATATCGATTCTTGGCAATCCACCGATACACCCAAGGGCCCACTATCCCTGCCCCCGGAAAATAAAAAATAGGAATTAACGGATAAAGCATGGGTAGGGTAAAACATAGCCGACGAAACACATCAAACCCTCCATAAAGATTACCATCCGGTTCAATGAGGTGAATCTGACTATGCGCTAATTCCCGTGTCAGTTTGGGATGAAGAGTCTGGATATTATCCAGCCTTTGAAAATCCAATAAATTCAGCGTATTAAACAAATCCATCACCCGTAGTTGTTGTACACTCATTCGGCAAAATTGACAGTTCCCATCATACACCAGGATACTTCGTTGGGCATTTTGATTATAGAGTCTTTTTTGCTCAATCCAGCGCAGGACATGATCGGGATGAATGAATAAAAATAACTGCGGCGGAAACAAAAAGAAGAAAATGGACGGCACATCCAACGTCAGAATAAGTGTAATATGGAAAACAATTCCCAAATAAATTGCGGACAGCCGTGTCCGTGGATTAAATAACAAAACCGGCATGGCCAGTTCGGTAAAAAGAATTGTAAGTCCGAGCACATTACATAGTTGGGGGTGAACTGCCAAAAAATCTTTTAAAAGAAAAAGCTTGGTCACCCCTTCCACCGGATAATTCATCAAATAATAGATCGGATTATCCGTCAACCAATTTCCCGCAGGCGGCGAAATTTTATACAATCCCGTGTAAAAGTACGTAAAGGCAACTTGCATCTGTAAAAGACGCTGCAAATAAAAAGGCCTTCTTGTTTTGTACGCGGACGGGTCCCCTTTAAGCAAGCAATCGACAGAAAAATAATCGCCCTGGAAAGGGGCACAACACATCAAAAACAGCGTCACCATTAAAATGTCCCATGTCAAGATATGCCCGATGGCAAAATCGTTCAAGGCATAAAAATAATAACAACACAAAGTCATGATAAGACAACTTACGTAAGAAAAAAGACCGATGAACATAGAAAAACAGGATATACAAAATAAAATGACAAAGAATATGACCAGACTATCCGGGCTTTTTCCAACGAGCTTAAGAAACCAGATCGGGAAAAAACTTGAATTGTATGTCTTAAGTGCGGTTGACAGATAGGTATCTTCCAGATGAAAAAAGGTGGGAATCAAATGCAGACCTACGGTTAAAGCCACAACCATACGGAACAAAGAAAGGCTGATCGAGGGACGCTCTTCCAAAAACAATGTATACCAAATCTTTTGCATGATTCAATTTGGTTTATGAATTTTTTAAGTTTTGTCAGTTACAGCGGTATATAACGGATTGTAATCGTTCATGCGATCTCCCGGAAACAGAAGGATAATGAACGGACGTCACAATAAAATTATCAAATTCAGGGAATTTTCTTTTCATAAACCTGCAGAACTGGTTTCGCATTGAGGGATTTAAAACAGAAACCAAAACGTTTCTTTTAATATTGTCAAAACCAATAAAGCGCGTCTGCAAAATATCATGGGGATCAATCAACTGGAGCTTTCCATCCTTGACTCCATAAACCTCAGCGCAACCATAAGAGTTATCCACATTAAAAAACATGATCCATCCAGCCGGTGGGAATAAGAATTTCACCTTGGGTAAAGAGTGGTTAAAAAAAGGATATAGATAAAAAGCGCGGGTCGATTCGTAATGAAAGACAAGAGTCCAAACAATAACAAATATAGAGATACATATATTCCTAAATGATTTCTTGGTCATGACTGTTCATTTTGACGATTAGCAAAACCCGAATCCATATGACAAACTTATTCCACATCCTTTTCCGAGAAAACTTGGGCCGTGAAAATTTCAATCTTCGTTTTAGGATCATGCCACGCATTGGCCGGAAGACCGGCTTTTTGAACACACAATTGAGTTAAAAATTCTTCTTTGCTCCATCCTGTTTCGGTCGCAACCTGTGGCAAAAATACACCCCTGTGATGATCCTGACTGATAATTACCCCATGAACACCCATTTTAATTTCATCCACATTCGCAATCACTCGCGGTTTAGAAAGAACAGAGATCTCCACGTCAATGTCGTTTAGTTCCTCGGCCTTGACGGGTTCAAATCGGCTATCTTCCGTGGCGGCGGCAATCGCCATATCCCGCACCGTCAAATACAAGGGCGCAAACCCAATAATTCGACCAATACACCCACGAAGCTGGCCATGTTTATGAATGGTCACAAACGCTCCCTCCCTTTCTAACAACCGCGGATCTGTTTCCTCAACAGCTAAAGTCTTTCCAGCCCGAAGGTGTATATCAATGGCTTTTTTGACGATTTCAATTAAGCGTTTTTTTTGGGGAAAAGTTAAAGGGGCGACCCCTTCTTTTTTAGAAATCGCGTTATCCGCCTGTCCTTCACTTCCAGGATTCCTATAAAACACAACCGAAGAATATCCCACCACCCTGGATTTATCACCCGTCACATCACCGGAATTCGCATACCGTAAGATATCCACGTGATTAACCCCGATTTTGCGGGCATAAAGGATCGCGGTCGTGACGGGAACAAATCCGCACATCTCCATTGTTCCGGAATGGCACTCTTTCCATACCTCCTCGGCGTTTAACTCTTTAACTGCAGAAAGGGTATGATGATCCATTTCCCTGGCAAAATTATGATCGTGGTAATGCGACATATCGGTACTAATAACAATGAGAACGTCCTTGCGATCACCAATCAGTTGGTGAAGACTATCCGCTAAATCTTGGCACGTTTGAAAACTCGGTTGGCCCATAATAATCGGAACAATTTTGAAATTTTTAAAAATCTTTTGTAAGAAAGGAATTTCCACTTCCAAGGAATGTTCTTGTTCATAAGCGCCCGGCTCGAAATAGAATTTTTTATTTAGTGCCATGAGTTTTCGGGTAAATTCTTCATCCACCTTAACCAACCCTAACGGTGTTTTAAAAGCGCCCTTATCCCAAATGGAGGCGCCATCAAAACCAAAGAAATGGCTCGGTGCGATAATGACAATCGTTTTATATTCTTCTTCACTGACCGATTTATAACTAAAGCCGGCCACCGGGCCTGAGAATACATACCCCGCATGCGGTGACATAATGATATCGATTCTCTTTTTATAGGGCGTGACGGTGGCGGAGGAAATGTACCGTTGGACTTCCTGTGATAGTTGGACGGGATCGGCGCTATAAAATTGCCCGCTGACGTTAGGTTCTTTGATATTACTGTCACCAAATCCGAATGGAACCATGGTCGTTAAAAAAATTAGGATTAATAATGAAACTTTCTGTGGATAGATATTCTTGTCAATTTCTTTATTTTTTCCATTCATATATTACCTCTATCCACTTACTTAATCAAATAATGCTTAACCCCGATAGTAGTAATTATCCAAGCTGAATTGAGACGTTTGCTGAATACGCCGTAGAAACGTCCATACTGCAATCCAAAGAACACAATCCAATACAAGAGTCACCCAAAGCGGGAAAGAGATTAAATCACCAAAACAACCACAGTCATGGATAGGTAGATGTCTAATCATCGCCTGTCCAACCGTCCCAATAAAGCTGGCAATCAAGACCAAAAGGAGTCGTAATGCGATTTTAAGCCAAAGCCCTAATAGAAGAAAGACACCTAAAAAAAATTCCAGCCAAGGAAAAATTTTCGCCACAAACTCTTCCAAAGGCTTATTTAATAACTCATAACTCTGCACAACAGCAAGAAAATTTTGGTAAGGACTAATTAACTTTTCTGCCCCGGTTATGATAAATAAAGTTGCGACAATAATGCGCAAAACAACGAAAATGTTATTAGGCATTTCCTGTATAATTGGGAAAAATTTTAAAATCAGGTAATTCTACTCTTTACTACTATCTTACCAATTAATTACTTTGCGGGCTCAAATGAGTTGTTAACTCCTCTTTCAAAGATTTGACCCCCACCACCATATTGCCGTTGATAAAATAAGTTGGGGTGCGTTGAATTCCTAAGGAAGTGCCCTTATCTTTGTCTACCAAAATAATCTTTTCTACGTTTTGATCCTGAACACAAGCATCCAATTTCCTTGCATCAAGATTAAGCTCTTTCGCCATTTGTTGGAAAGCAGGCTTTGCATCCTCAAGAGTACTCCACTGCGGTTGCCGATCAATCAAAAAATCATGAAAGGGCCAAAATTTTCCTTGCCGTCCTGCACATTCAGCATAACGAGCGCTGATGAAACCATGTTTATGGGAAGATAGAGGAAAATATTTAAGTTCCAGATAGATCTTATTTGGATAATTTTTAAAATTTTCTCTTAAGACCCTTGAACCTTCCGCGCAGGCGGGACACTGAAAATCAATGTATTCCGTGACACGTAATGCGGCTTGAGGATTTCCCTTGACGCGTCCTAAGCTAATACTTTCTGCTTTATGCCCTTTTTTTGAATTTAAAAAAGCCTTCACTATATAAATAAAACTCACACAAATTAAAATAATAATGAGCGTAGATAAACTTTTAGAAAGCTTTGACACGGTCTTCTCCAAAATTATTTAATCTATTTTTAGTTAGACGATTGAGTCAAGGGACGACCCTTCGGTCGCCACTTGCCCGTGGTCATGCCACGGGCAAGTACTGCATCAAACCACGGGCAAACCCGTGGTATCTGATGCTGTATATTCTACCATAATTGTCTTTCCCGTAAATAGCAGAAACTAAAAAAGAGACCAAATCGTAGGGTCTCTTTTTTAGTTTATATTCAAATTTTCTAAAAAATTTTATTAATTATTTGCCACCGTGCTCTTTCCCACCGTGTTCTTGCGCATGTGTTTTACCGTCATGCCCGTGCATCATGCTCCCCTTATCCATATCTCCCATATCTTCCATGACAGGAATTCGATTATCATTCTCATCATAGGTATAACGCTCTTTGCCACTGACTTTATGGATACGCACATCCGCCACCTTTAAAATTCCATTTTGATCTGCGACATCGAGATCAAGGTCAAGTAGTTCATCACTTTCGGTATCCTTAAAATCGGCGCAAGAATAATAATAGTTACCGGTTTTTCCTACCCGCTCATGCACACGAATTAATCGCAATTTTCTCACTTTCCCTGTTACCTCATCGGTGACATTAAAAGTTCCATCCTGCAAACTAGCTTCGACATGGTTTTTCATCGCGTTACGAATATCATCGGCAGAAGGGGTCTTCACAGCTGTGCCCGCATGTTCTGCGGTGGCAGTTGCGGGTTGAGTTTGTGTTGTTGCCGAAGTGGCGCTGCCTCCGTGTTCTTTCGCTGTTGGGGTTGTTGTTCCACCGTGTTCCTTGGCTGCGGGAAGTTTTGTTCCCCCATGTTCCGCTGCTGTAACAAGCTTCGTTCCTCCTCCCAAAAACATCAAGATCAAAATCCAGAAGCATAATTTTTTCATCGCGTCCTCCTTGTGATTAGTTAGTCTATATGGTTGGGGTTAACTGATCTTTTCCTTTTTCTTCCCGGTCTTTAAATTTAAATAAGACTTGAACCTTCTTGTACTCCTTTCCATTAATTTCAACATAAGGATAAACAAAATAATTTAGAGGTTCTCCATTTTGGTTGGGTTCAAGAATAATATCACGGCCTTGCGTAAATTCCAGTCTATTCTCTCCCAAATTGCCAAAATAATATTCATACTTGGACTTATCTTTCCAAGCCTCGGAAACATCAACAGGAATCCACCCCAGTTGTTTATCATAAAACTCCGCCCAACAATGATAA
>JAHFGK010000140.1 GCA_023247475.1 Candidatus Omnitrophota bacterium | reverse complement strand
TATACTTCTGAGGAATTCACGCACCCATCTTACCCATAAAATTTTAGAACGCCTCAACAACGCGTTGACTTCATCACGTTCATAAATAAAAACCTTGTTAATCTTAGGATTATTTTGAAGAATGGGAGCCGTTCTTTTGTTAGCCACGAAACCGATGAAGGCATCGGGAAAGTGAATTTTCAAATTGCTAATCAAGGGAGTCGTAAAAAGAACATCGCCTATGCCAAAGGTATTAACGATAAGGATTTTTTTATAAGACATGGGTTAGGAATGAAATTATAAATACTTGTCTCGCTTTGTTTTTTTAAGTACACTGACAGTTTCTTTAACTTTTTGTGATTGCTTTAAAGGACATACCAACAAAGCATCTGATGTATCGACAATAATAATGTCCTTTAAGCCAATTGTGGCGATAAGCCGCTTTTGTCCTACCACAAAAATATTTTGACAATCTAAACTGACATTGTTTCCTTTGAAAATATTGCCCTGTCTGTTTTTGTCCAAGGATTCCGCCAATGCTTCCCAACTGCCTAAATCTGACCAGCCTATATTTTTTACGGAGACCGTTACAACTTTTTGTGATTTCTCCAAAATTCCATAATCGATGGATATGCTGGGCAATTTACTCCAAATACTTCTGGCATATTGTGAGTTACACTGATGTTTAAACAACTTATAAACTACAGGTAAATACTTTTTAAACTCATCAAGAATGGTTTTCGTTTTCCAAAAAAACATCCCGCTATTCCACAAGTATCTTTTTTCCTGTAAAAATTGTTTAGCTTTCTTGAGCGTTGGTTTCTCGGTAAATCGTTGGACTCTGTAAATAGTTTTCCCATTTTCTCGTATTGGCTGTAATTTCAAATAACCATATCCTGTTTCTGGACGGGTCGGTATAATCCCCAACGTAACCAGATAATCTTGGTTTGCTAATTGAATAGCTTCATCAAACACTTTTAAAAAGCGGGGCTCATTAAAAATCAAATGATCCGATGGTAAAACAGCCATGATGGCATCGGAACTCATCTTGTCAATATACGTTGCTGCCCAAGCAATGGCAGGAGCAGTGTTTTTACCTTCGGGTTCCAACAAAATATTGGCCGGTGGAATTTTAAAAGGAACCGTCTGCTGTTCGATTTTCTGACGATACGCCGCATTGGTTACAATAAAAGTGTTTTGAGGATAAACTTTGGACTTGATACGCCAAAGCGTCTGTTGCAATAAAGATCTCGATCCGATAATCTTCAAAAATTGCTTAGGCTGAGCTTCTCGGCTTAAGGGCCAAAATCGTGTGCCCACCCCCCCAGCCAAAATGACCACATAGACATGCTTATTCATTGTCATGAAATTTTTAATATTTACTTTCGTCTCTTTTGGATTTAAAAAATTCTATCAACTGATCGGCATAAAACCTGACCAATTTAGCCTCATCAAATTTCATGGCATCAATAATTTTGATTCCACTCATGTACTCTCGGCCATTAAAGGCGATGGTTTCTTTAAACCAAACAATCTGAACATGAATTGTGAGCTTTTCCTTGGTTGGTAAATTTATTTTAAGGAATAATTCCTGCCCGACATCAAACCTGTGTTTGGATAACAAGCATACGCCGGTAGCACTAATGTTAAGTGTAGTCGCTAAAGATACATTTTGGGGTGAACCTGGGATTTCAACAAAAGCAGGTAATTCGATATTGAGTCTATAGGTTGTTCTTCTTTCTGGTGTCAATCCTCACCTCAAAAAATTGTAAATATTCATGTCTCTTATATATAACCTATAACGAAAATTTTATTCTCCGGCCCGTTTTATATCGCAACTTCAAGATTCGCATCGGATGCCACCAGTATTTCCTTTCAATATTCTTTAAGTCTTCTTGGCTTAAAGGGTGGTCCTTGATCCGTTCGCCCATCACCGCAGGATGCGTCCCAAAATAGATTGGGAATCGACTTAAATCCCCATAAGAATAATCCCGTTCACGCTCCTCTTGAGTCAGAGAAGTAAATCCTATATTTTCTGCATTGATGCGCCTTTGAGTCATAACATCTTCCGAATGAACCCAGCCATAATGATATAAAAGACATCCCGTGCTTTTTCGATTTAAAGGTCTACCATCTTGACGTTCAAAACCATATGCATCCCCAAACGATCGAATCTTCCCATTATTTCTGATAATACGATCTTGCTTTTGATACCAGCCGCTATCGATCCGATAACGGTAATAACTCCCATAAAAATGCAACCATTTAAACCGAAACGCATCAATTGCTTGGTTATCAAGATGCTGATCCATTAACCTTTTTAAAACGGGGAGGTCAGCTTCATGAACCACTTCATCGGTTTGTAAATAAAAGGCCCAATCCCCTCGACATTCTTGTAAGGCTAAGTTTGTTTGGTTGGATAAGATGTTTGTACCTTCCGACATATCCCATCGATTCTGAATAATGCGAATCTTAGGACTTTGGATGGACTGGATGAGTGGCAGAGTATCATCCTCAGAATCACCGACATTAAGAATAACCTCATCGCATATCGGTAAAATCGAATTAATCGATTCTACAACAGGATAATTATACTTAATTGCATTACGAACGATTGTAAAACCAGAAATCATCATAATTTTGGGAGTCGTCGACCGCTATCGTATATCGATTTAGGAATTGTCTTCCCTTCCTTCATTCGATATACGATGTCCTATATCCGATATACAATTTTTTAAATACTATACATCGGGCTATACACTTTCTTGTAGACTTCTAGTGTCTGTTGAGCAGTCTTCTGAAAAGAAAAGTCTTGAGCGCGCCTTAACCCTTTTTCTTTTAAATTTTCCTGCAATCGCTTATCTTCTATAACTTTCATGATCGCCTTCCCTATTTCATCCGGATTGTAAGGGTTAACTCGGAAAGCTGCATCTTTGGCAATCTCGGGACAAGACGAAACATTGGAAGTCACCACCGCCGCCCCACAACTAAAAGCCTCTAAAATAGGAAACCCAAACCCTTCATAAAAGGATGGAAAAACAAAAACATCACAAAGATTATAGAGGGCTCTTAAATCGTCATCTTTGATGTAACCGGGGAAAATAATATCGTCTTGAAGGTGAAACTTCTCGATTGTTTGCTGCAACCACTCTACCATCCATCCCTTCATGCCAACCACAACTAATTTGCCGGTAAAATTTCTTTTCCTTTTTAAATCGGAAAAAGCCAAAATGAGATTTTGTAAATTCTTGCGTGGTTCGATGGTGCCGACAAAAAGGATAAATGGCTCTCGAATTCCTTTTTTTGCAAATCTCCTTTTAGCTAATTGTCGTTCCGTTTCCCCCAAAGGGTAAAAGATATTCTTATCAACGCCTTGATAAACAAGAGAAATCCTTTTGGAATCTACCGGAAAGTATTGCAAAAGGTCATTAATGGTACTTTGCGAAACACAAATAATCTTATCTGCCTTTTCAACAATGACTTTTAATTGTTTTTCGGTTGTTTCAATCGTTTGTGCCGTGTGCCCCTCCGGATAAGTTTTATAAACCAGGTCGTGAATGGTAACCACAATTTTAGCATGACGGATATTGATAAAATCTGGACTGGGGGAATGATAAATATCAATATCCTTAAGCGTCCGATCTATTCCCTGCCCTAACCAATCCACCTTGACAGAAAAATTTTTAGCCAGAATACGCGGGATATTTCTTTTAAAATCAAAGTATTTCTTTTGCGCATACAAAATATAGTCGTTGTCCTGATCAATCTCGCTTAATGATTTAACCAAATTATAGGCATACCGTCCAATGCCGGTATAATTTTTGACCATAAATGATCGACAGTTGATGGCGATACGCATGGATATGAAAAGGTGCCCACTCCCCTGTTCCCAGTTGTATTTTTTTCCACTTCTTGTTGGTGACTGGAAACCGGAGACTGGAAATTGTTTAAATTTTTATTCCTTGAGAACGCAAGAATTTATCGACGGTTTCAACAATATAATCCAATTGTTCCATTTCGATGTCTTGGTGAATCCCGATGTGCGTTCCATTATTCGAACAATATTCCGCTTCCGGGAAATCCCCAAGTTTATAGCCTAAAAATTTATAACTCGGACATTGGGTGGGAATGGAATAAAACAGGTTACGCGAATCGATACCATTAGATTCGATAAACTGAACAAACTCATCTTTAGTAAATTTTGCGCCTTCCCTAACAATAATAGAAAAGGCGTGAGGGCCAATTTTTTCATGAGACTCTTCCTTAATCGTTAGAAAATACTTATCAAATCTTTTAAATTTATTAATCAGATAGAGCAAATTTCGTCTGCGTTTCTCTAATATCTTTGAAAATATCTTGATATTCCCCAAACCAATGGCTGCCTCGAGTTCATGCATCTTGGCGGAAAAACCAATCCGCCGGAATTCAAATTTACCGACAATGCCATGATTGCGTAATGAGCGGAGTGCTTCCGCCATTTGAGAATTATCGGTAATCACAATCCCTCCTTCAATAGTCGTGATAATATGAGCAGCATAAAGACTAAAGGCGGCCATTTCACCAAAGGCACCGATTTTCTTTCCCTTGTATTCTGCCCCGTGAGCCTCCGCCGCATCTTCAATGACAAAAAGTTTATCCTTCTTAGCAATGGCCATAATGCGGTCCATTTCCGCTGGCTTTCCCATCAAATGAACTGGCATGATGGCCCGTGTCTTTTTGGTAATGGCTTTTTCAATTTTTTCTGGATCGATATTCAGTGTCTCTCGTCTCACATCCACAAATACCGGTTTAAATCCGGCTTGTAAAACAGCGTTTCCCGTTGCCACAAAAGTTAACGCTGGAACGATAACCTCATCACCCCGCTGGGCACCGTAATCATAAAGGACCGCACATGCAAGAGCATCCGCATCGGTGCCGCTACTGACGGCCACCGCCTGTTTGACTCCAAAAATTTTGGCAAATCGTTCTTCAAATTCTTGGACGTATTTACCTCGCGTGACCCATTTTCGATCAAGGGCTTCATTAATCAGTTTACGGGCTTCCTCCGTAATCGAAACTGTCCCAAAAGGCACTTTGAATTTCGCTTTCAAGGTCACGTCTTCATTTTTAAACGTTGTTGGCGCCACTTTTGCTCCTCTTTCTATTTAAAGATTTTCTTAACTTGCTTATAGCGTTCGGGGGTCCCTATATCAAAAAATTTCTCAGTAATTTCAAAACCATAGAAATCATGATCCACTAATTTTGGAAAAAAATCCAACTCTAAAGAAAATTTTTTCACTGGCATCAAATCAAAAATTTTTTGTTCAAAACAGTAAATTCCGGCATTCACAAAAGTTGATTGATGGACCAAATGGAATCCTGGAACCTTTTCACTAAAATTGATAATTCTCTTAATGGAATCGGTCGTGATGGTTCCAAAATCTTTATTATCCCTTACTGCAGCAATGGCAATCGAGGCCAAAGCTTTTTTACGAGCATGAAATTCCAAAAATCGATGATAGTCCAAAGGACAAAAGGAATCTCCATTGAGAACAAAAAACGGATTACTATTAATCCATTTCCTCACATTGAGAACAGCCCCTCCTGTCCCTAATGGCTCGCTCTCCCTCGAGAAAGTGATAGTTAATCCAAAATTTTTCTTTCGATAATGATTTTCGATTTCTTCGGCTTTATATCCCGTACATAATATCGCGTGACATAAGCCTTGATCTCGAAGATATTGGAGGATAATATCTAAAAATGGTTTTTCCCCAACTGTGGCCATGACTTTAGGGTTATCCCCAATTTTTGAACGCAGACGCGTCCCTAGTCCGCCACATAAAATAACAACATTAATCTCTTTGAAATTGGGAATACTCATCATCCATAGTACCGCAAATGAAAACGAAAGACCACTTTTTTAAAATATTTGTTAAGAAATGACAGGTTTTTTTGCGTATGGATCAATTAAGCGTGGAAAGAAATTCTGGTAGTTCTCTCATTCGGCATAATACACTACTATTGTATTGTCATGTGACGCGTCCACTGTTGGGTTGATAAAAAATGATTTGGCTACCCATGGTTTCAAACTTAAACGGGATTTCTAGTAGTTTCTTTAACTTTTGTCGAATGGCCTTCTGCCGTTCTGGTCGGGCAAAAATGAGAACAAAACCGCCGCCACCGGCACCCAAAAGCTTTCCTCCGATGGCTCCGGATTCTCGAGCAATTTTATAAATTTCATCAATATAGGGAGTGGAAATCTTATCCGACAAACTACGTTTTAATTGCCAACTTTCATGCAACAATTTTCCCAATTGTTTAAAATCATCCTTCCCTAAAATATTTACCGCCTCTTGAGTCATTTTGTACATGGTCTTGAGTTCTTTTTGCTTTTTGGGAATGTTTTGAATCTGCCGAGCAGCGATCTCAGAAGCGGTCCGGGCAAATCCAGTAAAGAA
>JAHFGK010000139.1 GCA_023247475.1 Candidatus Omnitrophota bacterium | reverse complement strand
AGACTGTAAAAATACTTTCCTAACTGCTGAAAATCCCTTTCCTACACAGCCATCACTCCTTAATAGATTTTAAAGAAGTGATGACAGTCCTGGCTTCTTCTAAAGGGTTAATTAAGGAAAGCCATGGCAGCAAAGAAGATATCCCTCCCAAAGGGAGGAATTTTCTTGTTAAATCCTATAGATACCCACGCCTTTACAGGCGTGGTGCTTTTAAAATTCAAGCTGCGCTTGTCCTGTGTCTTCCTTGCCTTGCAGTTGAACGTACTTTCGGATCATGGCTTCATTTATTCCAACAGTTGAGACGAAAAATCCTTTCGACCAGATTCCTTCATTATCCCAATAAACCTGTTTCAGGAAACGAAACTTCTGGCTCAACTCCCTTGATGTGTTCTTCTTCAGTGTCTCCACTACCATACTCACTGCATATTTCGGCGGAATCACCATGTGTAGATGCAAATGGTCTTCCGCCACTCCTACCGCTATATATTCCCAATCAGGATAGTATTTTCTTGTCTCTCGAAGTTTCGTTTCCATATATTCCGCAACACCCTTGTTCAGAATTTTTCGTCTGAATCTCGTTACCCATACGATATGATATTGCGTCCGGTAGACCGAATGTGCTGACTTGATTAATCGCATTCATTCAGTATATCACACACGGAAGACACAGGAAATTGCTCTCACCCCCGCCTTTACAGGCGGGGAGCTCCCGCTAAATTAGAGTGAAGTGAATGTGTCCCTGCTTCTTATTGGTCCTCCCCAAAATAGTTTGCCAATAGGAAAAATTTTATATACAATGTATCTGCGCATAAGGATTCATTGTACTACCACTGCCGAATTTGAAGAAATAATTGAAGGAGGCGAATATGCAAATTCTAAAATTTGAAAAAAAGGGAGTCACCGTTCTTGCTGTCAATGGTCAGATCGACGTTCATACTTCGCCTAAACTACGCCTTGAATTTGAAAAGTTGTATGACCAAGGAGTGAGGAAAATGGTGATTGATTTTGAAAAGGTCACGTATGTAGATAGCTCTGGCTTGGCCACCTTGATTTATATGCTGCAGCAATTAAGACAAAATAACGGAGCCATGGCCTTAGCCAACCTACTCGATAAAATCAATAATCTTTTTACGCTTACGAAAATTGATATGCTTATGTCAATTTATCAAACGCAAGAAGAGGCAATCACTTCATTGTGATCTCTTAACCAAGATTCCCCCCCTCTCGCCCCGAGATTCCTTCAATTACCGGTTCAAAGTTGATCTATTCCCTTTCGAAATGTTCCATTCCCTTCTTGAACTCAATAGGGTTCAAAGGTAGAATGTATTTTAATCTAACATTGGACAAAGAATAATAAAGGTGTCATAAAATATTTAATGAAGCCGATATCGAACAATTCCGAACTTGTCTTACTTATCATTGTCCCTTGTCTTCTTTGTTCATCGCCCCGCGCCTTTGCCCAATCTTCCATCATCGACCAAATCCAGAGAGCACAACCTTCGATTGTCGGCGTTACGGCGGAAAATACGGATGTGTTTCAATCGCCTCCTGCCATCGCGGGGATCGATCCCAAAACCGGACGAGTGGTTGTGGTCCGCAAAGTCCAACAGCCCACTTATCAAAGAGCGGGAGCGGGTGTTGTGTTAGATTCTTCTGGTATCATTGTCACCAATGCCCACACCGTCCAACGATCCAATTCCATTACCGTTACTTTATCCGACCATACCCAACTGCCGGCCTCGGTCGTAAAAGTGGTCATGAATTTGGATCTTGCTTTTTTAAAAGTCAATCCCCCTTCCCCTTTAAAACCTATTTGGCTGGCGGATTCGGATCAAATCAAATTGGGGGAGGAAATCATTACCGTCGGGAATTCGGAACTTCTTAAACAAACAGTTTCCGGAGGCAAAATCATTGGAATCGGCACCAACCGACACCCGGATGGGAGGGACAAAACGGATTTAATCCAAACCACCATTAATCTCTATAGTGGCGACAGCGGCGGGCCTCTTTTTGATCATCAAGGTAGGCTGTTAGGTTTGATGACGGCCAAAGAAACCTCAGCGGATCATTCCAGTTTTGCGATTCCTGTAAATAAAATAAAAAAGTATCTCGATGAAATAAAAAGGACACATCCTTAAATGCGTTTGACATAAATAGATTGAGTTATGTCCGAAAGTATAAGAAAAATTTTCCTTTCCCTTCTCTTAATAAGCTTGGCAGCAGGTATCGGGATTTATTTTCGGCTTTATCCTCTTATTTACCACACCTCTTCTTCCGAAACTTCGGAAAGAGCCACGCTCTTGGTTATCTCCAAATTGAAGGCCTCGATCGCTTCCGAAGTGATCCAAAGTCATCCCTCTCTTTCGCCCATTGAACGCAATCGCCTCATTAAGGAACAATTTGATGAATACCTGCATACGCACGGGAGCAAAGTCCGCTACACGATTGAAAAGTTGTCCTTAGAGATAAGTAAGTCACATCCGCAGCGGCAAGAAAAATTTTATCTTCTGGAATCTGATCCGTTTCTTTATTACAGCCTAACGGAAAATATTCTTAAAACCGGACGGATGAGCGACACAATTCAAGGGAGTAAATATTTTAACCCCCTTATGTTGGCTCCTTTAGGACATTGGGAACCATTAAACCTTCATCCCTTTGTGGGATATTTTATTTATCGGTTCCTCCACATCTTTAACCCGTCGATTTCGCTTATGTATGCGGTGAGTTTTACGCCGCTCATCGTCAGTGCGTTTTCTGCCGTCGCCTTTTTTTTAGTATGCGGACGCCTGGGGTGCGGGATGGGAACAAGATTTATCGGTGCGGTGTATTTTCTTTTAGCACCCATTTTTATCAAACGAAGTAGCTTCGGCTGGTATGACAACGATCCGTATAACACGCTTTTTCCTTTATTGATTTTGACGGTCCTTTTTTATGGACTTGCGCCGCACACATCTTTTCGGCAAAAAATATATTCTGCCATTGTTTGTTTTTTCCTCATTTCCCTCTATGCTTTGTTCTGGCAGGGCTGGATGTTTTTACTGAGCGTGATCACAATCGCCGGAATCCTCCTTATTTTTCTGCATCATTTTATCCTCAAAGACAAAACTTTTTCGTCGCAGCTTCTCAAATTTTTCGGTATTATTTTTATCGGGACCTTTGCCGGAATTGGGGTCGTGTTTGGCCCGCAACAGTTTTTCGTCCTTTTTCAAGAAGGGTGGACGGCGCTGAATAATTTTATGACTCCACAACTTTCTTTATGGCCAGATCTCTATATTAGTGTAGGTGAACTAAAAAAATCCTCTTTAGGATTCATTGTGGAATTGACCGGCGGGTGGCTTTTTTTTATTTTGGCTGGTTTTGGTCTCGGCTCAAGCTTAAAAAACGCCTTAAAGAAACATCCCTTTCAAAATTTATCGGTTATTGTCGTGACGGTGACCTTTCTTTTATCTTCGGTCGTCATCACTTTAGGGGCGCAAAGATTCGTTCTTCTAAGCCTTATCCCATTGAGTTTATTTTTTACTTTAGGGCTACAGAATGCTTACTCTCTTTTTATCATCAAGGCTTCTTCCCAATTCCTACATTGGGGAAAACAGAGATTCTTTCGAAATTTTGTATTGGTGATCATTACGATGGGTTTAATTTTTATCCCTATTCGCACGTCAGCGAAAACAACGCGCTCATTACTAAGTCAAATTTTTAATGAAACCTGGGAGAAAACTCTGGTGAAGATAAAAGAAGAAACTCCTCCTGACAGTGTCATTATTTCCTGGTGGCCGCCGGGACATTTCATCAAGGCCATTGCTAAGCGACGCGTCATCTTTGATGGCGCCACCATTAACCAACCCCAAGCCTATTGGTTGGCCAATGTGTTTTTAAGTTCTGATAAGAGAAAAGCGTTGGGGATTTTGCGTATGCTCAATAATAGTGCCAACCAAGCCGCTGAATATTTACAAAGTACAGGAATGAGTGTATCCACAGCCATAGAGCTCTTAAAAGAAATTACCCCATTAAACGCTAAAGAGGCTGCACAATTTTTAGAAAATAAATTATCCTCGCCGCAAATTACGCATCTTTTAAAGCTGACGCATCGACGTCCTCCTCCTGCCTATCTTTTGATTTATCAAGAGCTCGTCGAAAACAATATAGAGTTCAAATTTGTCGGGGACTGGAATTTCAAAGAAATTGAAAAGATTAACAGAAATCCTGAACTATTGAAATCCGTTCCTCCCCGAAACTCTAAAGAATTTATCAAATTCTTGTGGGATGTTGCTGGTGGACCATTGAAATATAATCCTCCTTTTGTCCAATTATCGCAGCAAAATGATGTTATTACTTTCGAGCAGAATATTGTTATTGACCTCAAGACAATGCATTGCCAGATATCTTCGCATAAATTCGGGAGAGGATCCCCAAAAAGTATTTTTTATTTAGAAGGGGATCAAGTTGTCGAGAAAAAACTCCTGGATTCAAATCTACCCTACTCTGTTCTTCTTTATAAAGAGAGGGAGCTTTATAACTGTGTTTTACTGGACGAACGTTTGGCTAAGTCACTTTTGATGCAGTTATACTTTTTTGAAGGAAAGGGTCTCAAATATTTTCAACCATTTGTTAAAGAAGCAGATTTGACTAAACGAACGCAAATATTTGTTTATAGAATCGATTGGAATAGTTTTGAAAGCGATTTAAATTCTGGGGAATAATTGGTATTAATCTTGAAGAAATTGGCATTTAATACAGGTAGGGTGGGTCTTGGGGTTGGGATTTAGGAAAACTGTGTAATCCTTTTTGCCCCTCTAACACTCGCGTTGGTCGCGGTGGAGACGATGTCTTCAGCGGCGGAGCAGTAGAAGTGTTATCCTCATTAGGCACAGTGAACAATTTTCCTCGTAATCGGACGCGAGTTACTCCTTCAACACCGCCTGGACTAACTGAAGATTGGACTTGTGGTGTTGGGGCTGGTGGTGACGTTTGAGTAGGTGGATTTTCTGATGGTAGTTCTTCTTCCGGTTTACGAATCATCGATTCTAATTGTGCGGCTAAATCATCTTCTCCTAAACCGCGTAAATTTGTTACGGCCTCTAAAACGTTGGCGTAATCTTGAGTCTGTGAATAGGCCACCCCCAACCCATAATACGCATAGGGAATTTTGGTCCGTTTAAGAACTTCCTTAAAATAATGAGTCGCCTCGTTAGGTTGCGATTTTTTTAAGTAAAGCCATCCTAAGGCAAATTGAACACTTAAAAGATTGGGTTGGATAGCCAATGCCTTTAAATAATATTTCTCAGCCGCATCGGACATTCCCGCCTGATTATAAACTCTTCCCAGATTCTCATAGGCTTCGACAAAATTCGGATCAATATCGGTCGCCACTTTGAAATACCACACAATTTGTGACAAGTCAGCGCGGGTTTGTTCATAAGTCAACCCTAACGCATTATAAACAGGAGCTTGATTTGAGTCTATTTCGATTGCTTTTTGATAATACTTAATTGCGTTGGTATAATCCCCATTTTGAGAATATTGATTACCTTTTGCAAAATATTCTTGAAAGGTTTCTGCAAAAATATTTTGGGCCGAGAATAGAAAATAAAAAACGAATGATGAAAGAAAAATTTTTCGAAAAAAAATCAATTTAAAAATGGAGTCAATTCTCATCTTTATGAAAAAATTGGTCCAGTAGACCTGGTTTCTTGGGAGGTGGTGGTTCTTGTTCTTTCGTTTCCTCTGCAGGAGCTTGTGATTCTTCCTCTTCTTGAGGAGAAGCTTTTTCTTCCTGAGTTTCTCCTCCTGGCTTCGATTTCTTAAAAATTCCTCCCCAAAATTTACGCCACAGAGAATCTAACCCTTCTACATTGGCTCGCCCTGCATTTTGATCTTGTACACTTATCTTTTTGGCCCAATCAGGTTTCTTTTTATTATCCTTACCATCCGTTTCGCCTTGATCATCGGTAACCTTTCCCTCGGAATCATCTCCTGCCAGTCGGCTATCGCCTCCAGAACTATCGGATGAAGGTGCTTTCGCGCCCTTGTTTACAGTAGAACGTCGACCAACATTAAAATCTTGTGACACCGGACCACTTACCTTCCCTGCAGCAGCATTTTCATCGGAAGCACCTGTGTCTCCGGTACCACGTGTGCCACCAGTGAGATCTCCTCCCATCCCACGTCCGCCGCCGGGCAATGAAGCTGTCGGTTTTGTTGAGCCACCTGAGGCTGCAGCAGTTCCTATTCCTGGTCTGTTACCAGCCCCTTCACCACCACCTTGGGAGTATCCTGCCCCTCCTTGACCGAATGCTGTTCCCCCTTCTCCATATCCTCCACCACCTTCACCGTTTCCTCCTCCTGCTCCGCCGCCTCCTTGAGCACCACCACCAGTTCCTTCGCCACCGGCATTTCCAAACCCAGCCCCTGCCGCACCCGTTGTTTGAGTTTGTGTCGTCG
>JAHFGK010000138.1 GCA_023247475.1 Candidatus Omnitrophota bacterium | reverse complement strand
CGATATACTGCTCCCCATTATAGGCAGAAAGAATGATCGATAACTCTTTTGAATCCTGGGTCATTTAGTGCATTACAATTTTATTGGTTACTTTATTACTTTGATGCATGTTCACTTTCATTGAATACGTTCATACACATCCAAGAATCCCAAACTAGTTCTTTTCACAAAATATTTACTGACAAGTCCCAAAACCATGGAATTATGCTGGGTCACGAGGTTGTCATAGCATTGGTAGTCAGAATTATCGACAAATAAATATTGTATATCACTTTGTACAATTGTATCAGCAATCGCATATAACAACGGGAGTGTAGCAAAGTGTGGATAAAAAGCGTTCTTAAAAAGAGACTTTCGATGAGCATAAATATAATAGAGAGTATCATTATTCGATAAAATGGCTAGAGGTTTATCCAGGCCAATTAAACGGTCAATAACAGCGATGTCATGTTGGAATTTTACGTAGTTATTTTTTTGTCGTAAAAACTTAACTAAGGAAGGGATTTTTCTATTATCGGCAAATTCTTTTGGATTGTTTAAGACAAAATAAAGCAGGGAGAGGTCTCTCCCTGCTTTATTAATTGAGTTACTTATAAAAATGCACAAGAAAAAAATTAAACCGTAAATTAAATGTTTTGTAGAAAAACATCTATTGGCTAGTTGAATTTTGATATCTTGCCGTAAAAGAAAAGACCAAAAAGCCGCCGTGAGAATAACCGCAGGCAAAACAATTCTTGCAAGGACAAAGCCTCCTCCTTTTCCAACGAAGTATAAGAAAAATTGTAACCCAAAAATGCTTAAAAAAAGCCAGGCGTCCGCATAGCGGATATTGGGATAATATTTTAAACATACATAGATGGTAACCCAATAAATAAAAAAGGGAACAACCCAAAGTCCCAACTTACTTAATTGATTCATTGCCAGGCCAGATTGTGCGAATAATCTTTGATAAAAGAGAAGATCAGACCAGATCGGCCCATGACCGTATTTAAACCAAACCCGAATCGTCAAGAAGACAGCCAAAAAGATAATGGCGCTCATAATCTTCAGTAAACGATAAAACCATTTTCTTCGATCTCCCTGCCGAAAAAAGAAGTATTGGCAAACACTGATCCCGATCAAAGCAACTAAAATATAACTCCCATACTCGGAAACCCAAAAAAATAAAATTGCCACTAGACCAGCCAATAGCCATTCTAACCAGCGATTAGTCTTCTTCTGCATAACAAATAAGAAAAAAAATACAGGTAAATAGGAACCAAATCTTAAAAAAGTGGATTGAGGCAGCCAATGAGTGGGAATATGAAGACAATAAAAATCAAAATATAGTACAACAAAGAGAAACGCCATACTCAGGAAAATATCTTTTGTATAAAACCTAAGAAAAATATAAATAGATGAATAGCCCAGGACATATAAAACGCTGATAATAAGGGAAAGCCCCACATAGTAATCTTGTACACGGAAAAGGTCCAAAATGACGGCAACAAAATAGACATTAAAAAATCCGTAAGGAAGAATAACATTGGCCAAGATATCTTTCCCTAAGATGACGTCATTGACCGCCCCCAAAAATGCTGAATAATCAAAATAAGAAAGATCGTTTTTAAAAACAAGTACCGTAAGTATACTGAAGACAATCAAATCTAAACCGAAAATGACGTATCGGTGAAGCCTAGTTTGATAATGCGCCAGTCCTAAAAGGACCGGCAGTAAAAAGACCCCTTTGATAAATCTTTCGACCTTGAGTTCTGAAACCAAAGGTGCTAACAAATAGGCATGGAAAAATAAACAGAAAATAATCAACGATGCCATATAAAAAAATATATTCAGGCGATGGAAAGTCGGGTGATCTACATCTATCTTATCCTTTATAATTTTATAAATCATTACTGAAACTAGATAACGTAAGAAAAAAACAACCAACGCGAACTTCCCTAGCGGTATTACCCAAAGAATCGTAAGCACAAACAGGGATGCGATCGATTCTAACGTAAGAGCCGCCTTATTTAAACGTGGAAAAACTACACTGTTATAAAAAATACCCACTAAAAAAATTGTAAGGCACCCACAAATATACAAAAAAATGCTATTGGTTATGGAAGCTGTATATCGATTCAAAGGGAGGAGCTGTTCATATTTTTCTTGACTCGTATATCCCAAATTCTTAATGAGGGGAAAGACTACTAAAAAAACACATAGGCAATTAAACAATGTGCATAAAAATTCATTGGTATGTCTTCCAAAATCAATTTTTTTTTCTGGTAACATAATTTGTAGTCTTAATAACAATTTCGGTAAGGGCAGGAAAATAAAATCCCAATTAGTAAATAATGGTTATAATGGATTCTTTTCCCAACATTCTTTAAGATCATCGACCAACTCAAATCTAGCTAAGATATCTAGCTCTTTCACCTGCTTCTGTAAGTTAACCCAATCCTTTTGAAGACAATAGATTCTTCCTAAATTATAATAAACATCCGCAAAACCAACATAATAGCGATTTCCTATGGCTCTTTGTAGACATCCCACCTCTTTGTCATATTGACCTTTATTTTGTTCAAAATAACCCCGGGAAAAAATAATCCTATATTTAGGATCAAGTTGTATGGCGTTACGAAAAGACTCCTGGGCTTGTTCCATATTATTCAACAATTGATAGGTTACACCTAGATTGTAAAAAGCCTTGGCATAGAGCGGGGAAAATTCTATGGCCTTCTTAAATGAGCCGACCGCATTATCCAACTGTCCAACTTGGTGAAAGGTGATTCCCAAACTACAAAATGTCTTCGCATCCGGTCCCCCTGTCTGAATAGCCTGTTGGCATACTTCAATTTCTTTAAGATAACCAGCGCGATGAACTTCCATACTCCCAATAACAAAGCGCGCTGTCTCCGTACCTGGATGGATTTGAAAAAAATTTTTATAAGCCTGGAGTGCCTTGTCATATTGTCCTTGATGCCAATAACAGGCCCCCGCATTAAAATAAGCCTCAGGATAATAAGGATTCAGTGCGACGGTTTTTAGGAAGTTTTCTTGCGCCTTTTGATAGTTCCCTCCTCGACCATAAACAATTCCCAAACGATAATAAAGTTCTGGATCTTTAGGATTAATTTGAATAGCCTTTTGGCAAGATTCCAGAGCTTGCTCATATTGCCCAAAATTTTCGTAAATCAAACAGGTGCCACTATAGGCTCTGGCATTAACTGCATTATTGGAAGGAGGACCCGCTAAAATTTTTTGATAAACCTTAAGAGCATCAACATACCTCTCTTGGGCAAAGTAAGCTTCGGCCTCGATCAGATCATTATTAGCCTCCTGCGCATAGGTCAATGAGGTTAGTAAAAATATACTTAACAATATCGTTATAATGTTCATTAAATTTTAAAATAATTTTGGGAATATCAGCGGGTACAGAAGGATTAACCAACTCATGCAAGCACTATTCTTATTTGCTGGAGGAGACATCTTTATGTCTAAGAATACTTTTGACAATGAACCGCGGGCGTTGTTTCACCTCAACAAAAATTCTTCCCAAATATTCCGCAATAACGCTTAAACATAACAATTGAATTCCGCCAATAAAAAGTGTCAATAACAATTGGGTTAAAAATCCGTATCTTACTCCCCTTTCGGAAATGCCAGAAAATCAATTATGCATACGGACAGTATATCATATCGACGCCCCCTAAAACAGTACACACATAATCATTGAACCTAACTAAGAAATTGATCTTTTCATCTCGATTATCTGTTAAAAAAAATATTGGCATCAAATCATAGAGCTTCCAAATTAAACCCATAAATGGAATCAGTAAAACATTTGCCTACAAAAAGGCTCAAAAGTCGAGTGAAGATCCATGGGCACGGCTTTCTGGTTCATAGATAAAACCACAACCTCTATTCAAGCTCCGTTAATCATTGAACACGTTCATACATATCTAAAAATCCCAACGAGTCCTGCTTAATAAATCTTGTGCGAATCAATTCATATACATACGGATTATGCCATGTTACCGTGTTGTCATAACACTGGAAAAAAGAATTGTCCATAAATAAGTATTTTACTCTGCTGTTTAAGATGGTTGTGGCCATTCCCGACAATTGTGGGAAAGTCAGGAAATGGGCATAAAACGAATTTTTGAAAAGGGACTTTCTCTGGGCATAAATATAATAAAGCGTATCGTTCTTCGAAAGGATTGCCAGCGGTTCATTTTCTGGAATTAATCGACGTATATTTGTAACATCGTTTTGAAATTTCCTATAATTCTCTGTACTTTTTAGAAATTTGGTTACTGAGGATGTTTTGCTATTTTTAATAAATCTTTTAGGATTATCTAAAATTAAATGTGTTAACGAAACATCCCTCCCTTCCTTAATTATAGAATCTACAACGATCACACAAATAAAAAAGACAAAAGCGCAGAGGATATATTTTAGGGGAATGCGTTGCCGAGATATTCCAATTTCTAGATTCTTTTTTAGGAGAAAACCCAAACCAACCGCGCTTAATATAATGCAAGGCAGGCCCACCCTTGCTAAGGCATAGATCCCTCCCCTTCCGACAAAATACAAAAAAAATTGTAACGCAAAAAAACTTAAAAAAAGCCAGGTATCGTGGTATCGCAAGTATTTATAATATTTTAGACAAACATAAATTGTAGTCCAATACATTACGAAAGGGATAATCCAAAGATCAATTGTCTTAAGTTGATTCATGGCCAACCCTGATCGTGTATAGAGTCTTTGAAAATAATAAAGATCAGACCAAATCGGCCCATGACCATATTTAATCAAAATCCTTACCGTTAAAATGACAATGACTATGGTAAATACAGTGCCGATCTTAAGAAAACGATAAACCCATTGCTTTTGGTCAGATTGACGATCAACCAAATAGCGACAAACCATCACACCGATGAGCGATGTGAGCATGTATATTCCGTATTCCGTTGCCCAAAAAAATAAAACCGCCACAAGGCTGGCAAACAGCCATTCCCCACCTTTAAAATTCCTTCTCTCTAGCGCAAATAAACATAGGAACACAGGAAGATAAGAACCAAAACGTAAAAGGGTTGCCTGGGGCAGCCAATGAACAGGAATATACAGAGAGAAGAAATCTATGTACAAAATAATGAAAAGAGCAGCAATGCTTAATAAAAAATTTTGGGTGTAAATCCTTAAAAATATATAAACCGACGAATATCCCAAGACATATAGAACACTTATAATTAAAGAAAGCCCAATGTAGTAATCTTGCACTTTAAATAATTCAAAAAGAATAGCGACAAAATAGACATTAAAAAATCCGTAAGAGATAATCACATTGGCTAAAATGTCTTTACCCAATATAACATCGTTGACTGCTCCCAAAAAAGCCGAGTAATCAAAATAAGAAGCATCATTTTTAAAAACAAGGATTACCATTAACGCGAGAATAATGATATCTATTCCTAATAAAATGAACTTACGGAATTGGTGCTGATAGTGGACTAAGCATAACAGAATAGGAAGCACTGCTATAAATTTAAAAAACGTCGTCATCTTGAATCCGGCAAATACATAAGGGAATAAGTAAGTATAAAAAAATAAACTCAGAACAATTAGAGATGAAACATCAAAAAGTGCATTAAAAATTTTGGGAATTTTATGCCCATATTCTTTTCCATCAACAGCACCTTTAAAAAGCAGGGCAGACAAGAAACATCGCAAAAGAAAAAGGGGGAGCGTTAATTTCCCCCCAGGCATCCCCCAGAGAATCACGACAAAAAGTAATGATATATTCGCTTCCAGAGCGAACATGACTTTGTTTAAACGCAGATATGCAGCAATAATTTTCTGGGTGAAAACAATAACTATGCATATCACCAAACAACCACAAAGGTATAGAAAAATGCTATTCGTCAGTGAAGCCGTTGATTGATGAAGCGGTAGCAGTTGCTTGTATTTCTCAAGACTCGGATATCCGTGATCTTTTATAAATGGAAAGAGAACCCAATAAACGCCCAAACAGTTAAATGCTGTATATAAAAATTCTCGAAAATGGCTGACCACTTCAATGCTTTTTTGATTTGAAATAAGATGCATCCCTAACATAATTTAGTTAAGATTAAGCGAAGCTAAAGAAATGACAAAAAGGCTACTTACCTATTTATTTGATTGAACCTAAATCAAATTTTTGTGACTGTGCACATTCTTGAAGATCATCGATTAAATCATATCGGGACAATATCTCCAATTCTCGAATTTTTTTTTGTACATTGTCCCAATCCTTTTGCAGACAATAGATTCTTCCTAAATTATAATAAACATCTGCAAAACCAACATAATAGCGATTCCCTATGGCTCTTTGTAGACATCCCACCTCTTTGTCATATTGACCTTTATTTTGTTCAAAATAACCCCGGGAAAAAATAATCCTATATTTAGGATCAAGTTGTATGGCGTTACGAAAAGAC
>JAHFGK010000137.1 GCA_023247475.1 Candidatus Omnitrophota bacterium | reverse complement strand
CGCTGAAACTGTTGTAAAGTACATAAGGGAAAACTCGGGCAGATTTTGATTTGCTTTCAGCAAATTGTGGGCATTCATCTATCCCCACTTACGTGGGAAGGCTTAGCCCACTGTTGACTAACATGCAAGAAGAATTAACGCAGACGAAGATTGAGCAGCTGAACAAGATGCCCATCATTGAGACAAGCGTGGGAAAAAGCGAGGACGGAAAATGGGTCATACACAGGACAACCATAACCTCAATTAAGCCGATCAAATACTATCAAAAAATGCTTTAGAATAATTAATGATTATTGAGGGAGGATTTTAAGCCCTCAAATGTACATGTAAAGTATAAATTAAAACCAGAAATAAAGTGATTAAACCATGATAAAGATTCTGTAACAATATTTTTTTCTAAAACTTGGCGTTCCTGTCTTTCAAATCCAGAAAGATAATTCTCAAATAAATAACAAAGCTGACGCTCTTTCTCCCAAAAGCTTATCTTATGTGACCTATGCCTATCAATGATATCACTGAAACCCGGAAGTTGGTAGAATGTGGCTTTATATCGGGACCTGATTATCCATTGGAAATAGTGATTCAGCAACGGACATTGTTCCTCCTTTTTTAGTGATTTTGGAATAGATACTTTAACCATATCTAAAATATCTGAATATGACAAATCATAAATTGCCCTATTACTATGGAAGTTTTCATAAGATTTCTTTGCATCTTCCTGCTTACCTGCTAAAATGTCTCTTATGATCATCACCTCTCTTCTTGGATTAGTTATCAATTCGATTGGAAAAAACGTCTTTACATGCTCTCCAATATTAGCATGAATATCTGTTCCGAAATTCATGTCATCATCGGTATCATCTCTTCTTATAGGATCGATGCCTCCAGCTTTAACATATATTCGAGGGCTTACTCCAAAATTCCTTCCAATAGGCATGATTCCATCAAAGAATGGAAATTCTTTGTTGTATATTCCTTGGCCAAGATGTACAGCCTCTCTGCAGCCGGTGAATAATCTAATAGGTTCGTAAGCTTCCAAAAGTTCTTTGGGATATTCAATTTTTCCTTGGACAAATTTTGAGACCCCATTAGCGAAAAAATTCAAATAAGATGCTATATATGTTTGAGGAATATTAATAGTGTCTCCCTCATTGCTTAAAATTAGAGTAAAATCAATAGCTCTTGCAGGATGCTTTGAAATTCTGTAAAGACAATAATCCATTCCATATTTTCTGGCCCTTCCCAATGAACCGAGATTTAACTTAAAGGATTTTGAAATTATGTGAATGTTTTGATGTTTTTCTTTTTCTTTAAGCAAAATATCAATACTTTCTTCAAAACGTTTCTCATAAGATTTTTGTGTAATTGTATGCTCATTTTCTGGAAAATTAACTACAAAGCATACTTCAAATAGGTCTTTATCTAATTCATTTCCTGAAAAATCTTTTTGTGCAGCATACTGTTCTACTAAGGATTCCAGGTTTTTTTCCTCGTTAAAGCAAGGAACGAAGATAAATGCCCTTCTCCTATCCGGAACTTGCTCACCGTTCAGCTTATCAAATTCCATCATTTCCAGTAGATATTCAGCAGGATGTGCCTGATAATAATCATTTATCAAAGTTTTAGTTTCATGTTCGCTAGCGCTTAGCATCTTTGTTAGATCATAGGAATAAATAATATTTGGTGATACTTTGGATAGCTTCAATAATCCTTTTTTTATTTCGGCAATTTTCATTTTTGACATTAAAAATTTTCAACCTTAGGTTTAGCTATTTTATGCAATATTAGATTTTAAATTCCGCAAGAGCGCATAACTTTTGGTAAATTATTTTGCATTTTTTTGGGGTGGCTCCGATAGAGATTGATTTGCTTAATGAGGAATCAGGAAAATTTTTATCTATATTTGCATCCGTAATTTCTCTTAATCTCTCAATTCCATCTCCACTAATAATTTGGTTATAATGTAAGAAAAGCCATTCTCCATTACAACTTAATAGATCAAGGATGTGGGAATACATTTGAGCCCACACATTTGAAGCCCTTTCTTTGGAAATTTCCACATCATGGTAATACTTTGAAGCCCTAATTAGGCTATCTATAGATTTGTCTGGTTCCCTAAATACGCCAATACGAACAGTTTCTTGCATATACGGCTCCCACGCACTTAGGGTATAACTGAATCTAGGATCTTTATAACAAAACGGCTCTTGCTCAGTAAAACCTGCAATTTCGTTGTCAAACAAAGTTGGAGGCGTGATGCGTAATTCTAAAGGTATCTCATACAACCAAGTCGCATACATTGGTAAATCCTTCGGTATTTTACCATCAGTAAGGTGGGAATGTATTATCTTATTATTAAGCTCATTTATATCCACCGATTCCAAATTACCTTTTTGATTGAGTTCGTTTGGACCTATTAAATTATCTCCCATGAAGTAGCCAGACTTAGACAATATCCCTGCAACCATACTTGTTCCACTTCGGGCTGAGCCTAGAATTATGCAGTTTTTCATAGATTATTTTTATTAGGATTCTTAATCATTTTGAGGATTATGTTTATAATTTCACTTTTTTTCTTATTACTTGTATTGATTATACTATCCTTTTTTGTAATGGTCGAATTTGCTAATTGAGTCCATTCATAAATCTCATTATGAAGGAATTTTTTGTGCCTTCTCCTTAATCTCGATTCTTGAGTCTGCTTATCACCTTTCAAAAAAATCCTTGTAATTTTTATTTGTGGCCCAGAAAAATTTTCGAATTCGTCAATCCTTAAATTGCCACTTTTATCTTTGCTGGCTAATATGCCCTCAATAATGATGCTTAACCCATCATTTATGGTATTTTTTATTATATCTTTAAGGTTACTATAAACAAGATTATGATCATTAAACGTCTTACTTCTTTTAGGTATAAAATCGTATCTTAAAGTGTCAATATCCACTACGGACACATTTCCGGATATGTGCAAAGCTAACTTTTTGGCGATAGTAGATTTTCCAATTCCTGGAGGACCCCTTATTATTATTAAATGTTGAACCATATTCCACACTAATAGTCAAAAATATGATATTTTTAGTTTTGTAATCACATAAAAATTTATTAACTATCCTAAAATAGGAAAAACAGAAGCATTTATAAAATTTCCTTAATTTCTAACGAGTGTATGGGCACTAAAGTATATCTAGGGATATCTGGGGTTGCCTCTCATGATTCTGCAGCAGCATTGGTTATTGATAACAACATTATTGCCGCTGTTGAAGAAGAGCGATTTGTTAGAGAAAAACATACAGGTAAATTTCCATTTAATTCTATAGAGTTCTGTTTAAGCCATGCAGGAATAAGTCCGGGAGATGTTGATTGTGTGGCATATTATTTTAACCCTATTGAAAGGTATTTACCAACGCTAAAATTTAATTTATCTATTGACAGAATCCGTTACATATTAGAGCGTGGAGGAGATTATGAAAATTTGCGGAAAGCCTTTGATTCAGCGCAACGAGTAGAAGAGCTGATAATGGAAGGATTATTGAGTACACAAGATTATGTTGGGAAAAATTTTTCGAGTGCTCGCTTCGTCCCAGTAAATCATCATAATGCGCATGCAGCGAGTGCCTTTTATTTATCTCCTTTCGAAGAAGCCTCAGTCCTAGTACCAGATTTGATAGGAGAGTGGGATTCTACCACTTGGCATGAAGGAATCGGAAACACATTAAAGACTTTAAAATCACAACAATATCCAGATTCATTGGGTATGTTTTACAAGACGTTTACAAAATTTTTAGGATTTAAACCAAATAGCGATGAATACAAAGTTATGGGTTTATCTGCATACGGGAGTGATAAATATGTCCCTTTCTTTAGATCCTTGTATAATTTGAATGAAGATGGTGAATTTAAACTAAACCAAAATTTGTTACTCTTTTGTCAGGGAATTTTTCCAGAATGGGACGAAAGAATAACTTCTATTATAGGAAATCCCAGAAATTATGACGAACCCATATCTCAAGACCATAAGGATATTGCTTACGCTTTGCAAAATTGTACGGAAGATATTTTGCTTCATTTTGTTAAGGATATTGTGGAAAAAACTGGGAAAAAAAACCTTGCAATGGCCGGTGGGGTGGCTCTAAATGCCGTTGCGAATCAAAAAATACGAGAATCAGGTATTATCGATAATATCTTTGTTCAACCAGCTGCTGGTGACGCAGGAACTTCATTAGGGGCGGCCCTATATATGTATTATCGAGAAAATCCCAATACTGTTAGAAATGTCCCCAATGATTACTACTTAGGTCCGGGATATTCCAATAAACAAATAATAGATGAAGCCATTAAATCAGGCTTTAGGATAAGGCAAGTTGATAGAAGTTATGATGATATCGTGCAGAAATTAACTGATGACAATATAGTTGGGTTATATCAGGGGAGGATGGAGTTTGGACCAAGAGCATTGGGAAATAGAAGCATACTGGCCGATCCAAGGAAGCCAGAAATGAAAGAGATACTTAATGAAAAGGTTAAATTTAGAGAATCTTTTAGGCCATTTGCTCCAGTAATTTTGAGGGAAATGGTAGCGAATTACTTCTTAAATGGTAATGATTCACCTTACATGACGCAGACTTTTTCTGCCAAGCCACAGGCAATGAGGGATATTCCAGCTGCTGTACACGTGGATGGAACTTCAAGAATCCAAACTGTAACTTTGGATTCTAATCAGGTATTATATAATATAATCAGGGCTTTTTATTCAAAAACTGGAATACCTGTTTTGGTTAATACATCCCTAAATATAAACAAAGAGCCGATTGCATGTTCTCCTAAGGATGCAATCAATACACTTAAAGAGTCCGGTATAGACGCACTTGTAATGGGAGACATTATATTAGAAAAATGATTAATACCCTATTGGTTTATGGTTACCATCGATCAGGGCATTACTCTGCAGCTTTAGCAGTAAAAGAAGAGTTCGAATTTAGGGGGTATAAAGCCGATATTCAAAATATTTGGATTAATAAGTCTGAGGTTATTGACCGATTATTCACTATATTCAGAACATTTGCCAATAATAGAAATAAAAATGTGCCAGATTTTCTTGGTTCACAAGAACTGTTAACTCATTTGGCAAATGAGCTGCCAGTTAATCTTGACTTAGGAAGTTATGATGCTATTATTTCTATTCATCCTTATTCCTCTTATGTATTGGCGGAGGAAAAAAAGAAAAGGGGACTAAATAATGTACTTATAGACGTACATACGGATTTCACGCCATTTCCTATTATCAGCCATGAAAGTATTGATTATCACGTTGGATTTGTACCTATAGGTAATGCTCCAAATGACCTCAAAAAAAAGATTGTGACTTCAGGAATTCCGATAAATTCTGCCTTTTATTCTGGTGAGCTAACTAAAAATAATTCAATTCTTATTTTAGGAGGAGCGGACGGTTTTGGACCAATTAAGAATGTCCTATCATTTATACGGAAAATTTCAACTAATCATGAAATTCTAGTTTTTTGCGGTTATAATCAGGATTTATTTTGTCAGTTGTCGAAAGAAAGGCGACCCAATGAAAATATATTTTCATATGTTGAGGATATGACTAAATATTTTAAATCCGCGAATTTTGTTATAACAAAAGGAAGTGGTCTAACTGTAACGGAATCGATTGCTACAAATTGCATACCTATATTTACACCCCCTGTTCTTTTTTGGGAGGACGAATCGGCTATGTTCTTATCTTCAAGAGGCGTTGGTCTTTATTTGCCTGACTATGGACGGGATAGTTTAAAATCTTTAGAATTGCTTTTGGCTTCACCCGACCAACAAAATCTTATGAAAACAAGATTGGAAAATATGAAGCGGCCCAACTCAGCCAAAGATATTGTAAACTTAGTTAAAGATAAACCAAAAATAAGTGCCAATCAGGATGATATTAGGTTAGTAAATGACATGATTGACTATTTACAATTTTTCCAATATGATCGTTTAAGTTTTAATGGTACGGCACATTACCTGACAGAAGAAATAAAAAGATGGTTGGAAAGAAACCAAGAATAATTGTTTCTACGTATGGTACCGATAGTAGGGGATTAAATAATTTGTTATTTGATACATACAGCAAACTTCTTGTTTATTCCCGCACATATTCATAAGTTTGCACTGAATCAATGCTAATCTCCCCATAGTTTAATTAATTTATACTTCTCTAATTTCCTGAGAACTTTTTCGTCGTGTGAGTATTCATCTTCAAGTTGTCTAATAGCCATTATATACGCTTCTCTCTTTAGCTCTTGATAGTCGATGAATTCCATAAGTTAATAGCAGGAAAGTCTCGTATTAATATTTAGGTACATCATTCCAAAGTGAAACTCTCCAGACTAACGTCTGAAGCCTCTTTTAATTTAGCAATGGCTTGATGCCTTCGGCATAAGGGGGTAAACCCCCGAAGAATTTGAAGATTCTGAAAACATAAACTTTTC